>NZ_NDHW01000216.1 GCF_002251945.1 Pseudanabaena sp. SR411 | reverse complement strand
GACGAAGCATGGCACAACCGAGGCATTGCGCTAGATAATTTAGGCAGATACGAAGAAGCGATCTCCGCCTATGACCAAGCCTTGCAAATCAAACCTGACGAMCACGAAGCATGGAACAACCGAGGCGTTGCGCTAGATAATTTAGGCAGATACGAAGAAGCGATCTCCGCCTATGACCAAGCCTTGCAAATCAAACCTGACAAAGACGAAGCATGGCACAACCGAGGCATTGCGCTAGATAATTTAGGCAGATACGAAGAAGCGATCTCATCCTATGACCAAGCCCTGGAAATCAGCCCTGACTATCCAAGTCCTTATTACAACAAAGCCTGTGCTTATTCTCTTCAAAACCAGATTGAACTTGCCTTAGAGAATCTACAAAAAGCGATTCAACTCAACCCTGATAAGTACCGCGAAATGTCAAACACTGATTCAGATTTTGACAACATCCGTCACGATCCACGCTTCCAAGCCTTGATACAATAGGAGAAAACCACATCATGATTACAACTACAGAAATCCTCCAAACCATGCCCAAACTTTCTCAAGAAGACTGCTTCCAAATAGCAGAAATACTTTTACAAAGACTACTAACTCAAACAAAACCCACCCGCGCCCAAATCAACCAACAACTCAAAATCGCCGCCTTACTTGCCGTTGACGACTACACCAACGATCCAGAACTAACAGCCATAACAGCCCTTGATGGCGAAGACTTTTACTAAATTGTTGTTTTAGATATTAATTCCCATAGGAGATAAACCCATGAGCATAGTTTTAGAACGCGAAGCACCACCCTTTCGAGAAGACGAAACAGGAGCAATCCGCATCGGCAAAACTAGAGTACTTCTAGAAATCGTAATCAGAGCATTCCTAGACGGAGCATCACCCGAAACCATCGTGCAGCAATACTCCACCTTATCCCTATCCGACACTTACAGCGCGATCGCCTATTACCTTCGCCATCAAGAAGCCGTAGAAGCCTATCTCCAACAAAGAGAACAAATAGCCACAAAAGTTCAGCAACGTTTTCAAGAACTGCAACCAGATATGAGCATAGTGCGATCGCGCCTGTTAGCCAGACGCAATAACCAAGAGGCTTAATTGTAATGCGGTTATTAAGTGACGAAAACTTTAACGGAAATATTGTACGTGGATTATTTTTGCGACAACCAAGCCTAGATTTACTAAGAGTGCAAGATGTAAATTTACTGCACGTTGATGATCCAGAAATCCTAGAATGGGCAGCAAAAAACAACAGAATTCTCCTAACTCACGATCGTGCCACAATGCCAGACTTTGCCTATGAGAGACTCTTCAAAAATCAAAAAATGTCTGGGATGTTTGTAGTCAGCGATCGAATGTCAGTTAGACAGGCAATTGATGAATTATTGTTAATCATTGAAGTTACCGAACAATCAGAATGGGATGCGAAAGTGTTGTATTTGCCATTGGATTAGGATAGCTAAGATTTTGACAACATCCGCCACGATCCACGCTTTCAAGCCTTGATAAAATAGGAAAAAAACACCATGATTACAACTACAGAAATTCTCCAAACCATTCCCAAACTTTCTCAAGAAGACTGCTTTCAAATTTTAAATCCCTCTTGCTGAAAGGGGTGTAATTAATTACCGCCCAAAGAATTACTCCAAGCAAAACTCCAACAAGCGATCGCCTCAGCACGTCGGCGATTACCTTTATCGGAGCAGGATTGAGCTAGTCTGGCGCGATCGCCTTCCAGCAGCTTGACTAAAAGTACTAAAATCAAACTAGATCGCCAAACGAAACTAAAGCTCCATGACCAATGCCAACCTGCCCCGCCGTGAAAGTTTAGTCAATCGCTTAATTTTTGGGCTAACCACTAGCACCTCCCTGCTAGCCACAGCTACCTTGATCTTGTTACTGCATATCCAGCAAGGCACACCCGAATTAGAAGCCTTCACCACATGGCTGGCGATCGTGATTTTTTCTGCGGGTTTAGGTTCGGGGCTATTTGTCGCCATTTCCATTATTCGGAGTATTCAACCACCACTGTCGGAGCTAGCAGAAACTGCCGAAGAACTATCTACAGGCAACTTGTCCGCGCGATCGCAGTTAAATCGTGCTGATGAAATTGGGGAATTTGCTAAGGTCTTTAATCGGATGGCGGCGCATCTAGAAACCAAAACCGCCACCTTAGAAGCCCGTGACATTCAGTTTGCGCTGCAATCCCTTGATCGCGTTTTAGTAAATACCACCGATCAATACAAACTAATTAAAGCGAGTTTAGAGGAAATCTGTAAACTAACAGGCGCACAACTCGGAAGCATTTACCTTTGGGAAACTCCAACCACACGACCTGAAGGCTGTCTAGTCCTAGCTGCCGAATGGGGCTATAAAACTAGTCAAGCCATGACAGAAATTTCCCTAGGTGAAGGAATCATCGGGCAGTCTGGACAACTGCAAGAAGCAATTGTTTGGGAAGGCGATCGCCTGAAGGGACAAACACTGGTTTATCGGACTCCCGTTGGTGATTTGTTGCCTCAAAGTCTTTCCGCCTATCCCCTGATGCTCAGAAGCAGCCTTGTAGGGGTTCTATTTTTAGGTAGTCTGACACCTCTCTCCGATCGCGGACGGAATATTCTCCAATCGATTGGTCGTCGTCTTGCCACAGCAATTAGCAATGCCCAGAGCATTGAAACGATCGCCCGTCAGCGCGAAGAACTAACTACGGTATTCGAGCAGCTTGCCGATGGCGTATTACTCAGCGATCCTGCGGGACGCATTCTCAAAATTAACTCCGCAGGGCGCAAAATTCTCAGTTTTAATGCCGTGAATGATGGTGTACCCGCATCACCTGTAATCGCCAAATCGATGGAAGAGATTGTCAAACAATTTGACATCAGACATCAAGATGGTGAACCCGTTGATTTAGCGAATCTCGTTGTATTTCGTGCCATGTCCACAGGCGAAGTGGTGGAAGATCAAGTGGTGTTGCGTCCTCCTGAAGGCAATGAAATTATTCTCAGTACAAAGGCTGCACCGCTTGTTGGTACAGAGTCAGAGCTAATTGGTAGTGTAATGATTTTGCGAGATGTGACGGAGCAGCGCTATCGCGATAAGGTGATGCAGGAAACCAACAAGATCATGATTGAGCAGCAAAAGCGGATGAGTATTTTGCAACGGCTCACCAACTTGATTAATCAGCAGTTACAAGATCTTGATGTTCTTTTAGAATCAGTCGTAGAAGCAACCTGTGATGCGATTATGTGGGCGGAGATTTGTGTGATTGCCCTTTTCAATCCCAAGGAGAATCGACTGACTCTATCCGCAGCAAAGGGTTTGCCCGATGATTTGCCTCTGCAAGAATCCTTTGATTTGAATGCTCAAAATCTAATTGCACAGGTATTCAAAGAAGGAATTCCCATTGAAATCAAAGCAGGGGAATCACATCTGATTGAGGATCTCCCCGTTAAAAGTGCTTTGTGTGTGCCGATTGAATCTAGTCGCTCTGGTCGTTTAGGGGTATTAGCGATCGGGCATTTTCATTTAGAGAGAGCTAGTTCTCGCGAAGATTTGAATCTATTGGCTTCCTTTGGAGTCCAAGCAGCGATCGCGATCGGCAATGCCCAATTAATCAACCAAATCGAAGCTCAAAATGCTCAGTTACTAGAGGCTACCCAACTCAAGAGCCAGTTCCTTGCGAATATGAGCCATGAACTACGAACACCCATGAATGCAATTATTGGCTTTTCACAAGTGTTATTACGTCAGCGTCGTGATGCCCTCTCTAGCAGCCAAATTGACATGGTAGAGCGCATTCTTCGCAATGGCAAAAATCTGCTGGACTTGATTAACGATATTCTCGACCTATCGAAAATCGAAGCAGGAAAAATGGAAGCTCATCCAGAAATCTTTAATCTTGATGAACTCATTCATCATACCTGCGAAAGCTTACAGCCACTAGCCAATATCAAATCTCTTGATTTTGTATTTGAAAATCATATTGGTACTTGTGCCATTTATCATGACTCGATTCGGATTAAGCAAGTAATTACCAACTTAGTTTCTAATGCAATTAAATTCACTGATAGTGGCGAAGTTTGTGTCGAGCTAAAATATGCTTCGGAAACACCAGATCCAATGCTAGAGAAACCTTTATCTGACGTTATTGCACCGACAAATAATTCATCTAGCGAGGAATTACCAAATTCTCCTTTCGCGACATCAAATATTCTGATATCTGTTCGCGATACAGGCATTGGTATTGAGCCTGAGTTTCAACGCACAATTTTTGAGCAATTCCGTCAAGTCGATCAGTCTTCTACCCGCAAGCATGGTGGGACTGGGCTAGGTTTAGCGATTACGGAGCAACTTGTTTTGCTGATGGGCGGCACAATTTCTGTGGAAAGTGTAGTTAATCAAGGTTCCACTTTTACAATCGAGTTACCACCAAGATTAAAAGATAATTAGATTTAAGAGAGAAATGCGGCGCGTAGCGCCGCATTTCTCTCTTAAATCTAATTCTGACAATTCATTATTGATTCATGATCAATTCATTATTGATTCATTATGTGAAATGCTTGCCTCACAATACTTTTACCGCTTTCTATCTATTTGAAAATTAGTAAAAAATCTCTTAAAAAGACTTATAATCGAAGTCATGCCAAGTTAAGAAATGTACGCCATTTCTTAACTAGAAAACCAGTTTTTAATTCACGGAAGTGTGACAACACTTTCGTGAATTGGTATTAACTATCGAGAGAATTAAGAGATTGTTACAAGCTTTTACAGCAAGTTTACTGCTGATTACTATTTCGGAATTAGGGGATAAAACTTTTTTTATCGCTGTGATCTTGTCGATGCGCTATGACCACCGCACCGTATTTTCATCAGTGTTATCAGCATTAGCATTTATGACAGTACTCTCAGTTCTGTTGGGGCAAGCCGTATCTTTATTGCCAAAGACTTACACTCACTATGGGGCGATCGCCTTATTCTTGATTTTTGGTGTGAAGTTAATTATTGATGCCATCCGCATGTCACCCAATTCAACCGAGGAAGTTGTCAAGGAAGCTCAAGAGACTGTTGAAGAACAAAAACAACAAATTGCGATTCCCCTATTCGGCAAAATGTTAGCGCGTTATCCCCAGATTGGTATTTGGATACAGGCTTTTGTGATGACTTTTTTGGCAGAATGGGGCGATCGCACACAAATTAGCACGATCGCTTTAGCGGCGGCGAACGATCCAGTTTTTGTGACCTTGGGGGCAATCTTAGGTCATGGCATTTGTACTGTGATTGCTGTGATTGGCGGTCGTATGGTGGCAGGACGCATCTCAGAACGTGTAATTACAGGAATTGGTGGCGTTCTCTTTTTGATTTTTGGTGTCACTGCTTATTTTCAAGCATAAAAAAAGCTGCACTTTGTGCAGCCTTTTTTATTGCCCTTCTACCTTACTGCGATATTCACTCGCGGACATCGTGCCATCTAGTTCGCTTACATCTTCGAGATTCACCTTGAGCAACCACGATGCACCATAGGGATCATTGCCAATATTTTCAGGCTCATCCACTAAGCCCGTATTCGCTTCCATCACTGTGCCTGTTACAGGTGAATAGATATCTTCTACAGCTTTAACTGACTCAATTGTGCCGAAGGTTTGACCTTTTTCTACCCTTGTCCCCACTTCAGGAAGATCGAGAAATACAATATCACCTAGCTGATCGATCGCAAAAGCAGTGATTCCCACTATGGCGGTGTCATCTTCTAGCCGAATGTATTCGTGGGAGTTGGTGTATTTAAGGTCTTCAGGATATTCAAACATCTGGCTATTTTTCCTTTTTCCGTCTTGATTATTGTAGACAAAAGAGAGGATCGCAAAGCTTTCCTCTCGATAAATTATTTTGGTTGCTCAGCGATCGCTTCAAGCTCATCTGTTGGCTCACGCTTAGAAAATCCCCAGAGAAATACTAGTCCAATACAAGTCAGCATCAACCATTCAGGCGGCACTAGACTATCAGAAAATACTTTAATAAATAGGCGCAAACCTACCAGCAACACAATTAGGTAACCTGCGGACTCAAGGTGGGTAAATTCTTCTAACCACTTGATAAACAATCCTGCTAAGAAACGTAAGGTAATGATCCCCGCTACACCACCAATAAGTACGAGCCAAGTCTCTTGGGCTACTGCCACAGCCGCCGTCACACTATCCAGCGAAAAAGCCAAGTCTGTTAGCGAAACCAGAGCCACAACTTGCCATAATTTATCAGCCATTCGCACTGGATGTTTTGCGTCATGTCCTTCTTGGGACTTTTCTAAGAAGAATTTGCCCGACAGCCAGAGCAAATATACAGCACCAGCTAGTTCAAATTGCCAATATTTAATTACCCATGTTGCCGTAAAGATCAACACGACCCGCAAGACAAAAGCCCCGATCAACCCGTAACGCAATGCCCATTCCTCTTGCTTAGGATCTGGCAAACTACGCACGATCGCGGCGAGAGCGATCGCATTATCTGCCGACAGAATTGCCTCTAGCAGAATTAGTACTCCCAAAATGGGAATGACTTCTGGTCGAAAAGAAAAATTATTCGTTTCTAGAAACTGCTCGAACATTCAGTACGATCCATCACAAAACATTAACAAATACTACAAGTATACAAAATCATCAGACCATCAACTCAATAATTAAAAGCAGCACATATCACGTTATTGCGCCGATATATAAATTATCCAAGCCCGTAAGATTACCCCCCGCAGGGGGAATAATCTTACGGGTTTGCATGTAATAACTCACCCATTGTTACTTTTATGGTTTGTTACATTTTGCGGTGTTGTATAGAGGGAGCGTATGATAACAATTAAAGAGGGATTGCTAAATAATGGTACTTTTCTTATGAAGTCAACAGCCTTTACTCACACCGTGACTGCGATCGCTAGCGCTCTTGTGGCTAGTGTCATGACCATTGGACTCACATCGAGCGCACAAGCTCAAAATGACGAACATCTTCAAGCTTTGTTAGAACATCGTACTTGTCAGCGCTGCGAACTAAGCGGTATTGCGGCAAATGGGGTCGATTTGCGCGAATCATTCCTTGACGTTGCAGATCTGCGAAAAAGTGCGCTCTCTGGTGCAATTTTGTCTTTTAGTACTATGTACTATGCTGATTTTCGTGGCTCGGATCTCAGCAACTCTGATTTGCGAAATACTTTCTTGATTCATAGCGATTTGATCCAAGCAAATTTGTCTGGGACAAATGCTCGAAATAGTCGCTGGAAATATGCTGATTTAACCGAAGCTAATTTAGAAAATGCCAATTTAATTGATATTGAGTTGGTCTACGCTAAGCTCAATGGCGCAAATCTTACTAATGCCTCTTTGCGGAATGCCAGCCTCTATGGTGCAGATTTGACAGGCGCAAACCTCAAGGGTGCAGATTTGTATCGGGCTGACCTTACCAATGCGAATGTAACTAATGTGGATTTGAGTCAAGCGAATCTTTGTCGTGCAACGATGCCCGATGGCAAGATCTCGATGCAAGGCTGTATGCAGTTTTAACTAAAGGGAGTCGCATAGCGACTCCTTTTAGGACATTATTTCTCGTAAAGAAGCTCCCATCGTCTAGACATAAGTCGGACTTACCCCCTTTAATTCCCCCTTGCAAAGGGGGAAACCCAGAAATCTTGTTCCCTCCCCTTTGCAAGGGGAGGGCTAGGGTGGGGTAAGTTTTAAATGGGAAATCATCTTGCTTGTATATCGTGACAAAATGAGAAGAGCTTTATGGCGATCGCCCCACCATCAGATCAAACATCAAGTCAAGTGCGTTGGCTCCAAGTATGGGGTTTAGCCTCAGTTCAGGGAGCCATGTCTCTGACTTGGATTGCCTACGGTATTTATCTGCCAAAGTTTATCGAGCAGGTTTTTGGCTATCCCACTAGTCAAGCACAGCAATTAACAGCATTGATACTGGTCATCGAAAGTGCGATCGGCGTAATCGTCGAGCCATTATTTGGTGGTCTATCGGATCGCTGGCAGCGTTGGTATAGCTCACGAATGCCTTTTATTGTTGCTGCCGCGATCGCGGCGACGGCTTTTTTTATTGGCTTACCCTGTGTGGTGATTTTTGGTGGATCAAGCGAAATTACGCGTGTACTTTTGATCAGCTTAGCGATTCTCTGGGCAATCGTCATGGCGACTTTTCGCAGTCCAGTTATGTGTCTACTGGGGATCTTTGCGGGGGCAACCAAATTACCGCTTGCAGGCAGTGTGTTAACCCTAGTTGGTGGCTTTGTTGGTTCGATCAGACCTTTGGCAACGAAATTTATTGTGGGGCTGGGCGCACCCGTGACTTTTACGATCGCCTCGATTGTATTACTTGCCAGTGTGGCAAGCTTGCGAAGTGCGATGATCTACATTCCCAAAAATCTCAATCCCGAATTAGAGAAAAACGAACCCTTACCCATTCGAGAATGCTGGAGCAACTTAGCGATCGTTATGCTTGTGGGAGCAGCGATAGGTTTAGGCATCCGCTTACTGATGGGAGATGTATTACCCCGAACGATCAAAGCAGATCTTACAAGTTTCACGGGCTTCTCCTTTGAGGTGTTAATGGGTTCGGCATTGATTGCCCAAGGCTTGGTAGCGCTGTTGACAGGAAACCTCTGTAAGTTACTGGATAACAAACGCCTGATGATGATTAGCTTGGGCGGAATTGCCACAGGTTTAGGATTGCTATCCTTCGGCTATGGCGCGATCGCTGCCATCATCAGCATTCTCTTGATGCTCACCTGTCTCAGTGCCGTAAATAATGGCATGGTTGCCTTTGCCCTCACAATGGTTCCCAAATCATTGGGGGGATTGACCGTTGGCACATTTTTTGGCGGGCTATCAGGAGCGATCGCGATTTTTGGTTATCTCGTTCCAAAACCTGCGGACATGCTCTCAACACCAAATGTGATTGTATTAACCGCGATTACTTTCCTAATTGCAGGTGTAGGCATTGCCTTAGGAGAGCGCATTACTGGCAAAATCATTGCTGACTAGAGGATTTGGTTTACCGCGAGTCGCACCGATAATCCAATTTCCTAAAGCGGGAGCCATTTGACATAGGCTCACACCTAAATTTGCCAGAGGCGGTTGCACAAAGCAATTATGCATTACTCTTCCGAGTTGCAATCGTGTTTGAAATTCTTTGCGCCATGCGATCGCATATTGTTGTTTAAAGGCGATCGCACTAATTTGATGTTCAAGAAATTGACTAACCAAGGGAACCGCGATTTCTGCTGATCGCAACGCCATCGCCATGCCATCGCCACAGAGGGGCGTGATCATGCCTGCCGTATCGCCTATCATGCAGATGTCGTTATAGAAGTTCTCTTTGAGAGCGAAGCTAATCTGACTTAAGCCTTGCAGCGATGGCGAAACTCGTTGCATCTGACGAAAGCGATCGGCTAGGACAGGATTTTTGGCTAAGGATTCAGGAATATCTAACTCTGGATGCGTTGGTTCTTTCATCACCCGTTCATGGGCAATCCAACAGACATTAATTTCCCCTGTTTCGATTTGCGATAGTCCACAATAGCCATTAGGAAAACTATGCAATTCGATCACGTCCGTAATATCCACCCCTGTAAAATGTCCTTTATAGGCAACCCAAGGCGATCTCTTTTGCATAAATGAACGATTAAGAGTGCGATCGAGCGAAGAGCGTTTACCAAATGCTCCCAGTACTAATCTTCCAGAGAATTCTCCTTTAGTAGTATTCACGGTAAATCCTTCTGCAAGATTGCCTGTCACGCCTGTAACTTTAGTATTGTCAATGCAAGTTACATTTACCGCTTGCGCTCTTTGAAATAGCATCAAATCTAGTTGATAGCGGCTCAAGCCCATTGCTGTACTAGGGAGCTTGCTCCGAAATGATGCACCACCAGAGGTAGTCAAGTAAGCCCGATGAATCGGTTGTGCGCCAACTTTGCGAACTTGTTCCATTATGCCTAGATGCTCAAATGACTCAGTTACTTCAACGGATAGAAACTCACCGCAGAGTTTATGCATCGGATAATGGCTTTGCTCTAGCAACAGGACGCGATAGCCCAGCTTTGCTAGTTGGATAGCAGCACTACAGCCCGATAGCCCTGCACCGATCGCGATCGCATCGTAATTCATGTTTTGCCTTGACGGTATTTCTTTCTTAATTAAATAGTGAGAGTGTGCCCCATCGGGGCACACTCTCACAACTATAGATGTTACGCGAAATTTTTTGCATACTGGCGATCGCTACAGCAAATTTAAGATGATCGCTGTAAAGTTAATGTATAGCTGTCGCCACTCTTGTTAGACCACAAACCCAAGAAGTTAATGGCGGCGCTTCGCGCCGCCATTAACTTCTTAGTAGCGCTAGCTGTAAAAACTGCTGTAGGTACAAAGATAATGAGCAAAGAAAGCCGAAGTCAAATCAGTAAGCAAACTTGGACAGAAGTAGTAGCCGACTATGCTGGCAAAGACTTAGGCGAAAGAAAGCATTGGTATAGCTCAGTAGCGACTGCCTATAATCGCGTCAGACCTCGATATCCTCAAACAGTGATTGAACGTGCGCTTGAGTTTGCTCAGTTGCCACCACAAGCCCAAATCCTCGAATTAGGTTGTGGTCCCGCGATCGCTACAGTTCCCTTTGCTCAGCTTGGCTTTGAACTCTTGAGTCTAGAACCAAATCGAGAGGCTTCCGAATTCGCTCAACAAAACTGTAAAGCCTATCCCCATGTCGAAATTCAAAATCTTGCCTTTGAAGAATGGGCATTGGAATACGATCGCTTTGATGCAGTTCTAGCGGCGACATCTTGGCATTGGATTGATCCTGCGATCGCCTATGCAAAATCAGCAGCAGCCTTGAAACCGCAAGGTTCTCTGATTCTTTTATGGAATACTCCACCCCAACTAAATGAAGAAACCTATCAAATAGTTGATGCGGTTTATGAAACCCTAGCGCCTTCGATTCCTCTATATGCTAGACATGAAGGTAGAAAAAATCATCAAGCAGATTTTCTAAAGTTCAGTGAACTCATCACTGATTCAGGGTATTTTAAGAATGTCAAGTATGAATCTTCAATCTATCAAGTTATCTATAGTCTTGATGATTATCTTTTACTTTTGAGTACACTTTCGCCATATATTGCTCTAAACGAGAACAGCAGAAATCATCTATTTACAAATTTGCGAGAAGCACTTCATCAACATCAAGGAGATCTCCTAAACCTCTCTTTCATCTCGGCTTTTCACATTGCCCATAAAATATAATCCATGCCGCAGTTTCCTAAATTACGCATCGCTTTACTCACTTACTCCACAAAACCTAGAGGGAGCGTGATCCATACTCTAGAACTTGCTGAAGCATTGCAAGCATTAGGACATCAAGTATGTATCTACGCATTAGACAAAGATGGTTCGGGATTTGATCGCCATTTGTCTTGTGAAGTTCAACCAATTCTTGCCCAACCTGCACCACAGGAAATCGATCAGCTAATTCAGCAACGTATTCAGGAATTTGTGGATTACTTGCAGAACTCAAACCTTGATTATGATATTTATCATGCTCAAGACTGCATCAGTGCCAATGCTCTAGCAATTTTGCGATCGCAAGGACGCATTCCCCACTTTATCCGCACCATTCACCATATCGAAGATTACAACAGTCCCTATTTACAGGCTTGTCAGGATCGCTCTATTCGGGAAGCTGAGCTATGTCTATGTGTAAGTGCAGGCTGGCAAGCCCAAATTTATGAATATTATCAAATCCATGCGCCGCGAGTAATTAACGGAATAAATCTGCAAAGATTCTCCAGTGATCGCAATGGTACAGAATTACAAATCAAACAAAAATTTGGTTTAACAGGTTCACCAATTTATTTAACCGTGGGTGGGATTGAGCCACGAAAGAACTCAATTAAGTTAATTCAAGCCTTTGCTCAGGTTTTAGTGGACTGCCCAGAAGCGCAGTTAGTAATCGCGGGAGGTGCAACCCTATTTGACTATCAAGACTATCGCGATCAATTTCTCGCGATCGCACAGGAATTAGATATAGTCAAATCCCTAATCATTACAGGCGTTCTCACCGATGTTGAATTACCAGTACTTTATCGCTGCGCTGATGCTTTTGTCTTTCCCTCAGCTAAGGAAGGTTGGGGTTTGGTAATTATGGAGGCGATCGCTTCGGGTTTACCAGTGATCGCTTCTAACTGTCCGCCCTTTACGGAATTTTTGTCGGATCAGCAAGCTGTGCTAATTGATCCTGACGATGTGGAGGCGATCGCCCAAGCCATGCGCTTAGTCACTAACCCTGATTTTAGTCAGTCTCTAGTCCAAGCTAGCCAAGAAATTTTGACAAAATACACATGGGAAAATTCGGCTCAGATGCATACAACACATTATGCAAAAATGATGGTAAGCAGCGCTTCGCGCCGATAATCCCTACGTGGGAAAGTAGTACCCATCATTTTGAGGAGATTTTATGCCTGAAGTCCGTTTTCAAATCACTTGGCCAGATAACTCTCAAGACTCTTGCTATTCACCATCTTTAATCGTCAAAGAATATTTTGCGCCCGATACTGAGTATGACCTAGTGGATTTTGTAGAGCGATCGCGGACTGCGTTGAATATTGCAAGCGATCGGGTTAAGGCAAAATATGGATTTCCCTGTGGATTAGCTTTAGGACAGCTACAGGAGATCGAGGTGAAAGCAGCCAAATTCTCTGAGATCGCGCATCCCAAAGTTAAAGTTATTAAATTTAACAATTAGGTTGCATTATGCACGCTATCTGATAAGATATAATTCCTTATAAATTTGGAGAGATGGCTGAGTGGACGAAAGCGGCAGATTGCTAATCTGTTGTACGGCAGGTAACTCCGTACCGAGGGTTCGAATCCCTCTCTCTCCGTTCACGAGACTGTCATAGAGCGATATGGTTGATAACCCTTCCAAGGATGTAGTAGGCGAAGCTCCAGAAGTTGATCCTAGCAAATTTACTGCGGCGCAAGTCGCAGCAATTGCAGATCGTTTAGAGCGCGATGACTACGCCAGTGCTTTTGAGAGTTTGAACGATTGGCATATTTTGCGATCACTAGCCTTCAAAGGTTCAGAATTAGCCGAGCCATACCGTCATTTATTAGATCTTGAAGCATTTGATGAATGCTAAATTCCCAAAGAAAAAGCGCCGCTAAGCGGCGCTTTTTCTTTGGGATCATAAAAAATTGCGCTAGGCGCAATTTTTTATGGTTGGGGACTCGGACTCGGTGTTGTAGGCAATCCATTCGTAAACTTTTCCGTAGCATTTTTGCTTTCGTAGATGCAATCAACGGTGGGCGCTTTTTCCAGATCACCTGTAAAGCCAAAGGTATTCATCCTGTCTTTACATTGACGAATATCGGCTTCTTTAATTACATTTTTTTGTAGCAGCAAATTCCAGTTGTTGGGCAGAACTACGCACCCAGGTACAGGTTCAGCTTGACTGATGAACACATTAAAAGGATTGAGGGTGACATAGACACGGCTGCTCATCACCATAGCTGATGCACCATAGTTATTGCAAAAATCACGGCTAGGCGCAAGGTTATCTAAACGAATCGCATCAACGGTACGCGGCGTAGGATTGAGCGTAGAAAGGGCAATGCCCACACCGATACCGACAGCAAAAATTGCGCCTGCGATCGCTAATTTAGTGGTTGTACCGTTAGCTCTTGGTTCAGTAGGAGGTTGGTTCAGAGTTGAAGAATATCTACGTCTTGCCATAGATGTGAGTTAGGGTTATTCCCTAGGGTAACCGAAAATGCTAAAAATTTGAGCAATTTGCTTAGTAAATCGCTCGAAAGTTAGAGAACTGCGACACCTGCACGATCAAGAATTTCAGGAATCAAGTGTTCGGCTTTGATCGCCATGATATGTACACCTTGGCAGATTTGCCTCGCAGTTTGGATTTGTTCGGCAGCGATCGCCATGCCTTCCTGTAACGGAGATTTTGCTTTAGCGAGGCGATCGATAATATGCTCAGGAATCTGTACTCCTGGGACAAATTTATTCAGAAACAAGGCGTTTTTAGCGGATTTAATCAAAAATATGCCCGCCAAAATTGGTTTATCTGATTGACTAGCAATTTGATTTACAAATTTATCAAGGCGATCGAAGTCAGTAATCAATTGGCTTTGAAAAAATTGCGCCCCTGCATTAACCTTACGCTCAAAGCGTTTTTGTAAACCTGACCAGCTTGGCGACTGCGGATCGACGGCGGCTCCTGCTAAAAAGTCAGTACCTTGGTGGGGCAAAGCTTTCCCATTGGCATCCAGCCCCTGATTTAGTTTTTGGATTAATTGCAGTAAGCGCACCGATTCATAGTCAAATACCGATCGCGCATCGGGAGAGTCACCTGCTTTGACTGGATCGCCCGTCAAAGCCAAAATATTGGTGATGCCCAATGCGGCTGCCCCAAATAAATCACCTTGTAGCGCAATCCGATTACGATCGCGGCAGGCAAGCTGACATACAGTTTCAATCCCGATTTGCTGCTGGATCAATACTGATGCAGCTACAGGACTCATGCTCATCACTGCACGACTGGAATCGGTAATATTCACAGCATGGACACGCCCTTTAAGCGATCGCGTTTGTTCGAGCATATGTGTGGGGTCACTGCCCTTGGGTGGCGAAACCTCCGCCGTAATCAGAAATTCCTTGGAGGCGATTGCCTTGCGGAATTTGGTAAAGGGTGACTCTGACTGCTCAAATACTGACTGGGGCGGCTCGATCATGCGAAACAAAACTGTTAAAAGAATTTGAAGATTGTCTGCATTTTAAACTATTGCGATCGCTAGTAAAGTTTTGCAAGAGGTAGGACGTAGCGGATAAAGTCGTAGTCTAAAATTTACAGTCATCTTAGTGATCGCTTGACTAAACTCCAACTGCGTTAAAATCGGTATAGTTACTACCTTGTAAATGCAGCATGACCGCGATCGCCCCAATCCCTAATATTTCCTCAGCACCAACACAGGCTATTGATTGGCAGGCGATCACCAAGGACTTTATTGCCATCGTCGGCGATCGCTATGTTGTCCGTACTCGTGAAGAATTACTCGCCTATGAGTGCGATGGACTGACTAGTTATAAGCAACAACCTGCGATCGTGGTACTACCCCTGACCACTGAGGAAGTGTCGGCAGTCGTAAAAGTATGCGCGAATTACAAAGTGGCTTTTGTAGCTCGTGGATCGGGGACAGGCTTATCGGGCGGCGCTTTGCCATTGCCTGACTCAGTACTAATCGTCACAGCCCGCATGAAAAAGATTCTCGAAGTTGATTTTGAGAATCAGCGCGTTGTCGTCCAACCAGGAGTAATTAACAACTGGGTAACCCAAGCCGTGAGCGGTTCAGGATTTTACTACGCGCCCGATCCTTCAAGCCAAATCATCTGCTCTATCGGTGGTAACGTTGCGGAGAACTCAGGGGGTGTGCATTGCCTCAAATATGGGGTCACTACCAATCATGTTCTCGGAGTCAAGATTGTGCTGCCCGATGGCTCGATCAAAGATATTGGCAGCAAAATACCTGAAAGCCCAGGTTACGATCTCACAGGTATTTTTGTCGGTTCTGAAGGAACGCTTGGCATTGCCACTGAAGTAACTCTCAAGATTCTTAAATCGGCTGAATCGATCCAAGTTCTCTTAGCGGATTTCACGACCGTGGAAGCCGCAGGATCAACGGTTTCCGATGTCATCAGTGCTGGTATTATTCCAGGGGGCATGGAAATCATGGATAACATGAGCATCAATGCGGTCGAGGATACAGTAGCTACAAATTGTTATCCGCGTGATGCGGCTTCGATTTTGTTGATTGAAATAGATGGATTAGAAATAGAAGTAGCCGAAAGTGCCAAACGAGTTGAAGAAATTTGTTATAAAAATGGGGCGCGAAATGTGACCACCGCAACTGATTCCGAACAACGTCTCAGACTCTGGAAAGGCAGGAAAGCAGCTTTTGCAGCAATGGGGCGGCTCAGTCCTGACTACTATGTGCAGGATGGCGTGATTCCCCGTACTAAGCTTACCTATGTGTTGCAGGAGATTGAGAAACTGAGTGAGCAGTATGGCTACCATGTTGCCAATGTCTTCCATGCTGGTGATGGGAACTTACATCCATTGATTTTGTATAACAATGCGGAAACTGGCGCTCTAGAAACGGTGGAGGAACTAGGCGGCGAAATTCTCAAGCTCTGTGTGCGTGTTGGTGGCAGCATTTCGGGTGAGCATGGCATTGGTGCGGATAAGAAGTGCTATATGCCTGAGATGTTTAGCAAAACTGATTTAGAGACAATGCGATGGGTACGCGATGTTTTCGATCCACAGGGTATTGCTAATCCGACGAAGATTTTACCGACTCCGCGTACTTGTGGTGAAGGGGCAAAGCCTAATCATAGCGATGCTAAGTTTAAGTTAGTAGAGCGATTTTAGAGCGATCGCCTATCTTTGGTAAACAAGCTAAATGTTTCTCGCGATCACAAACAATTTCTTAAAAAAGCACCAATTACCTTAGCTCTTTTTCAACAATTTCGGTGTATAAGCTTCGTCGATGCCTGCTAGACGAATTGCAATACAACCGCTTTTGAAGGCGAAATCGTAGGGTTTATTTGCTCCAAGAGCGGTGTAGAAACCAACGGCAAATTCGATCGCAGCTTTATCTCCAATTTTTCGATCCATGCCGATGACGTAGTTGATATGTTGAGATATGGCAAGTGCCTGTGTTTCGCTGTAGCAGGCATTGAGAACTACGCATTCAAGGCGATCGCTAAATAGTTCAAATAGATCGGCTAAGGCTTCACCGCTAATCAGTTTAGGATTACCGTCAATATCTTCAAATACTAGTCCTGCTTCGTCGCCGCCATGTCCTGAGAAATGGATGATTTGCGGATCGAAGTCTAGGATTGATTGCTGAATGTCTCTAGGGCGAACGGCGACAGCACTTTTGATTGGTTCTGTGCCATAACCAGCTAGGCGTAATCGTTCTTTGATGTCGCGTTCTTCTTCTTGGAGTCGCAAAGGATTAGTGTTTTTGGGATTGGCGGCAAGCAGAAGGATCGTTTTCATGGGTTTAGTTGCGCTGTTGGTTTTATTGGGTGGTGATGCTTCAGGTGCAGGGTTTTGACTGAGGTTATTGTTCTGAGTTCCAATATTGTTTCCTGCGGGTTTCACTTTGCCAGTAATTACTTGTCCTGTTTCTGCGTAGAAGTTATAAGTATCGCCTCGGCTTTCAGCTTTCTCATGGCGCGATCGCCTATCTTCGATGCTACTAATGCCATCGTCTAGTTCGCGAAGTTTCCGATCGCGATCGGGGTCGATGGAGTCATCAAGTAAACGGCGAACGTTGACATCTTCGCCACTTTCATAACACTCAATGGTAGAGCGACGCTGTTCGGAATATTGATTTAGACGTTTTAAGGTATATGTATATGGCTCGGTGAGTGTTTTACATTTAGTGCAGTTACAGGGGATGAGCGTGTCGTATTCTAGGCGATTTTCAAAGCGATCGTGGATTTTTTCAAATTCATTGTTGATGATGGTGAGAAAGTCTCTTTGACCTGAACCACTGAGGCGAATCCGAATTTCGCGATCGTGGGTGCGTTCGGTGACTTCGGCACGGGTGTTACCACGATTGAGGACTACGCCATATTTCCACACTAAAGCGCGATCGGGATCGGAGACATTTTCAATTTTTTGGTGCATTTCCACAATAAAGCGGCTCAAAATCCCCTTGGGCATGAAGATTTTGTAACGGTAGCGGAGGATCAGATTTTGGTTAGTATCCCAATCGTCGTAATTGGGAGGATCTTTTTGGAGGAGGTGAGGGGCAATATAGTTACCCTTATGGTGAGGGATTTCGTAACAGACTTTAAACTCCTTCATTAATTGCAGAAGTTCATAGCGCATATTGGCATATTGACTTTCTTTCCAGATATTTTGTAAATCAGCATCACAAAACTGTCCAAGTTCTTTTTTGACTTTCGCATTGTCCAGAATTTTGTAAACTGCGGCAGTTCCCCAATTGGGTTTGAGAATGAGGCGATGGCGGAGGATTGCATCTTTTTGAAAATGGAGACAGATGCCGAGTCGATGCAGAAAGTCGCTGATATCTAGCATCTCTTGAGAATCAGTAATTTTATGTAACCGACAAATTGATTCGTATTCATTACAGGAGATATAGTTGCGCCCGTCATTTTCGAGGGCATAGCGAACATTCAGCCATGAGTTGGGGAAAGGAATGCCATTGGGTAGTAGATCTTCGAGGCTCTGCTGAATGGTTTGTTTGATTTCGGCTAGTCCGCGATTGTCGGCGAGGTTAATGCTTTGGGGTGTTTTGAGATGCTCGAATTCGGCGCGGAGTTCTCGGAGATTGAGGTTGCAGGTACGGTTTTGTTTTTCGTTTTGCATCAATAGCACGGGGCTATCTTTGCCATGTAATCGGATTAATTGTAACCAAAAGTAATGATCGGTGTCTTCTTTGCGGCTGTCGGCAACTAATAGATAGAGGGAGCGCTCGGTGAGGAAAAATTGATGGGTTTGGTGATAGATTTCCTGTCCGCCAAAGTCCCAAATATTCACTTTATAGGTTTGCTGATTGCGTCCTGTAAATTCCCATTGCAAAATGTCGATGCCCTGTGTGGAGATGTCTTCAGCTTCAGGTTTAAGTTGATAATCAGCGTCAATCAGTTTGTTAGCAAGGCTAGTTTTGCCTGAACCACCTTCACCAACAATCAAGATTTTTGCTTCGTAGATTTGGGTAGATTCCTTGGGATCTTGGATGCGGAAATAATAGTCAAGAATTGGACGTGCTAATGGTGGAGAATATTTTTCTGATGGAGCAAGAAGATCGCGAGGAATACTAATAGGGTTGCCACGCAAATCTAAATATTTCAACTTGGTTAAGTTGCTGATCGCATCTGGTATCTGCGTAATTTGGTTGGAACTGAGGTAAAGCTGAGTGAGATTGGCTAAGTTGCTGATCGCATCTGGTATCTGCGTAATTTGGTTGGAACTGAGGTAA
>NZ_NDHW01000215.1 GCF_002251945.1 Pseudanabaena sp. SR411 | reverse complement strand
CTCCCCTTCGCTGTTTTTCAAAATTGATTTCATAATTAATTCTCTAAGTAATCCCCAAAAAGGGTTTGTTGAGTGGGGCTAAGCCTCACTCAACAAACCCTTTTTATCCCAAAACACAAAATGGCGTAGCCATTTTGTGTTTTTAAAACCCTTACTGAGTTTGTTTAATACTAATTCACGAAAGTGTAGCCACACTTTCGTGAATTAGTATTAAACAATTCATGTTATGTAGAACAAGAATTGTTCTGATCTTGCAATATCCTATTCAAAGAGGGCTTGGAGACCAAGCCCCTACCCATCTAAAATGTAGGGGTTTGGAAACCAAACCCAAGTCTCTGTTTCTTTGCCTTATAGTCAAATTTGCGATGAACTTAGAGATAATCCCTACAGCGAATAATATTAACTTGATTGAAGTTACGGCAGATTTAGCTAAATCTGAGCGAATTGATCGTTTTTTAGCAAATCAACTCACTAACGTATCCCGATCGCGAATTCAAGCATTAATTGAGGAGGGCTATGTCACCGTTAATGATACTCTCTGTAATAACAAAAAGGATTTAATTAAAGCAGGCGATCGCATTCAGTTAATCACTCCAGCATCAACACCTCTTGATTTAGTCGCGCAAGAAATTCCCTTAGACATTCTCTACGAAGACGAACATTTAATTGTAATTAATAAACCTGCGGGGTTAGTAGTCCATCCTGCGGCGGGACATAGTGATGGAACCTTAGTTAATGCTCTTTTAGCGCATTGCAAAGAACTTTCAGGAATAAATGGAACTCAACGTCCGGGCATTGTGCATCGTTTAGATAAAGATACCAGTGGCGCAATGGTAGTAGCCAAAAGCGATCGCGCTCATCAAGATTTACAAACACAAATCCAAGCAAAAACAGCCCGACGCGAGTATTTAGGAATTGTGCGTGGAGTTCCCAAAAATGAATCGGGAGTAATTGATGCAGCGATCTCCAGACACCATAGCGATCGCAAAAAAATGGCAGTAATGGAAAATGGGCGCAGAGCCGTCACCCACTGGCAAATCAAGGAACGTTTAGGAAATTACACACTTGTTAAATTTGATCTGGAAACAGGGCGCACCCATCAAATTCGTGTCCATGCCGCACATATGGGCTGGGCGATCGCGGGCGATCCTGTCTATGGCAGTCCTAACAAGGAGGTTTCGCAATATCTCTCAGGGCAAGCCCTCCATGCATGGAAGCTGACTTTTACCCATCCAGTTTCAGGCGAATTAATTGAAAATATTGCGCCTTTACCTGAAGGATTTGAGAAGTTATTAGTGTTTTTACGTCGTCGAAGATAAGATGTCGTGCTTGGCGCGACACCCTATAGAGTCAGTGCTAACTGATATATTTGGCGGCGCGGTAAGTCGGCAAGTTCTGCTAATTGACGACTAGCATCCGATCGCGACATACCAGCCTCAATCAAATTTTGTAACTCTTTTAAAATTACTTCCTCTGTCCATACAGGCTTTTCACTAGGTTCTGCTCCTTCTAAAACTAGTGTAAATTCTCCCTTCGGTGAGTGCATCGTAAAATAGGCGATCGCATTTTCTATAGAACCACGCCAGAATTCTTCATGGAGTTTCGTTAATTCTCTAGCAACTGAGATACGCCTTTCTCTTCCCAAACTTTCTACTAAATCTTCCAAAGTGCGTAATAAACGATGTGGTGCTTCATAGAGAATCATCGTTCTTGTTTCTAGTCGCAAAATCTCTAAGTGATCGCGCCGTTCCTTTTTATCAGTTGGTAAAAATCCATCAAATCCAAAATGCTGAGTGGCAAAACCCGAAGCTGTTAAGGCAGCAATACCAGCAGTAACAACAGGAATCGGCACAACTCTAATTCCCGCAGCAATACAACCTTGTACTAGTTCCACACCTGGATCAGAAATTGCGGGCATTCCCGCATCTGTAACTAAGGCGATCGCCATACCTTGTAATAACTTTTCAACTAGCTCAGGTACGCGCTTAAAAGCATTATGCTCGTGATAGCTGGTTTGCGGCGTATCAATTCCAAAATGATGTAATAGCTTACCTGTATGTCGCGTATCCTCAGCCGCGATTAAATCTACTTGTTTGAGAGTAGCGATCGCTCTGAAGGTCATATCCTCCAAATTACCGATCGGCGTTCCCACCAAATAGAGAATTCCTGAAACTTCCATTAATTAATATCCATATACAGCATGTTAAAGTTAATCCAAAGCCCAATATTTCTGTTAAAAGTGTTGCTTTGCAACACTTTTAACAGAAATATTGGGCTTTCATTTAGTGTAAAGCACTGTAATTATCGCCACTGTTTATTTTCTAAGTCACGCATCTGACGCTCTAGGCGATCAATTCGTCCTCGCAATTCATCCATTTCATTTTGACGTGGCACACCCAAATCTTGCATCACATTACGGATTTGTCTCTGAATTAATGATTCCAGATTTCCTTGCTCTGACTTGAGGCGATCGGCAATATCATTAAAAATCTCAGAAGCCTGATCAGGATCGATTTTGCCATCTTTGACCCAATCTTCACTAGCTTCTTTTATTTTTTCTAGCACAATCGAAGTCGTACCGACACCAAGCATAAGTAACTGCTTAAGCAAATTATTGGTATCCATAAATATCTGTGATCCTCAAAAGCGATCTATCACTCCATCATACTAAACAAAAGCAGGGCAATTCATGAATTGTCCTTGCTACTCCCTTGCAACCCAAGAATTAGTAGGGCGGAGCTAAACACTGCGCTACCACAATTCTTGGATAGCAAAGGGTATACTTTAAACTGATTTAAATTTAAAAAACTTTCAGGTAAGTTGATTTATGATCCGTGCTGTAATCGAGACTGCTAAGGGAACTATGCGTGCTGAGTTTGACGACCAACACGCCCCGATCACTGTCAAAAACTTCGTAGACCTAGCCAAACATGGTTTTTATGATGGGCTAACTTTTCACCGTGTTGAGCCAGGATTTGTCATTCAAGGCGGCGATCCTCTTGGCAATGGTACTGGTGGATCAGGCGATCGCATCAAGTTGGAAATCTGGGCCGAAGGTGACAGTGAAGCTACCATCGGCAATATCTTAACTGGTGGCAAAAAGCCAGTTATTAAGCACAATAAAGCAGGTGTATTTTCGATGGCGCGCACTAATGACCCTAATAGTGCCACTAGTCAATTTTTTATCACTCTCGGTGATGCATCATTTTTAGATGGTCAATATGCGGCTTTTGGCTATACCAATGATACCGAAGTTGCTCAAGCAATCCGTCGTGGTGACAAAATCCTTTCAATCAAAATCGAAGACTAACTTTTTTAGTCTTTCCTATAAAAAAGAAAGGGTTCGAAGTACCCTTTCTTTTTTAGGTTTTAAGAAGAAACTAAACTCTGGATTACTGATTGTAAATCAGTAAGAACTTGCGAAGAGTTGTTACCATTTGACATAACTCCCAAATCTTGAACCGCCGCTTCTAACTGTGGACGTAAAGTATCCACAATATCCTGCACAGGACGTAAAAGCTGCTCTTGAGCGCTAATTTGGCCCAACAATTCAGCTACAACTCTGATCCGATCTTGTTGTTGAGATTCTGCTGTACGAATTGCTTGCTCTTGTTGCTGATGTTCCTGAGTTTGCTTTCCTAGCACCTCTTGTTGCTGCTGCGTATAGTTTCTTACTGCCTCAATCTGGCTTTCCATCTTCCGCAGTTCTTGTTCTTGGCGATTTTTTTGAGCTTCAATTTGAGCTAGCAAAGGCAATAAACTTTGGACAGGACTCTCCTCGACCGCAATTCCTTTACGGCGATCCAAAACTGCTTTTTGTTGGTTTAGCACCGACAGACGCTCTTGCATACTGCGCCTCATACCTGAAACGCTTTCTTCAAGGAGCTTATATTGTTCCTCTGCAAATTCTTTATTGCTTTCTAGCTCAATCCGAGCAAATTGATCCGATGTTTCTACCTGACTTTGCAAATCAGCAATTTCGCCCTCTAAACCAGCCAACTCATCTTCTTGAGCGCTGACATAATTTACTAACTTATCAAAATCAGCTTGAAGAGCTTTAATCGTTGACTCTAGCTCTTCAATGGGCATTGACTGTAAGCGGCTTTCTTCTTCGGGACTAAGTACTTCCATGCTACCTGGTCCACCAAACGCCTCGATCGCATTGGATGTTTGCTCATAGAGATCAATTTGAGCATCAAGCTGCACCCTAGACATTGCCATATTATTTTCTTGCAACTTAAGGATGCCACGCTGAGCCTTAAGCTCCGCTTGAGCATCAGCAAGCGCAACTTGGGTCTGCTGCCATTGGGCTTTACGGGCATGCAGTTCTTCTGTTGATTTACTCAGAATTCCCTTTTGTTTCTCAGCTTCATTTTTTAGCCCATCTAAACTTTGCCAAAATCCTGTGAGTATTTCTTGGCGTTGGTTGATCAGATTAATGGCGCTATGAATTCTATCTCTTAGAGAGTCTGGATTTGTAAAGCTTGTCGATAGTTGACTAATTAGGGCTTTAATATGCTCAGCCTGATCGACAGTTAGGGCTGCTGCTTTAGCTTCAAACTGACCACGCTCTACTTCAATATTTTTGCGTAATTGCTCAATTTCACTACGCTCTTTGGCAAACTTGGATTCTAACTCCTCAATTTCTTGCTTTCTTGCATCAAGATGTTCTAGTTCTAGTTCCTTTTGTTCTAATTCCTGCTCGCGGCGGTGTAACTCTTGGCTTTGAAAATTAAGAGACTGTTTCCACTGTTCGACTTCTTCTTCGGCAGATTTATATTTATCTTGCGATCGCGAAAAAGCCTGCAAGATATTGACAATTTTTTTAGAGGCATCTTGAATACTTTGTACTTGGTTACTGCCAGTCACCTCGGCAATGATCATTTGCCCATCTTTAAAATCTTTCGCTTGACTCGAATCCTGAATTGGTAAAACTTGCTCATTAGTAATCGGCTGCCAAACATTTTCACCCGTATTACGTGCTAGTAGACGGACTGACGAGTTACCACCTAATCCAAAAGCTGCTTGAGTTTTTTGAAGTTCCGCTAAGTACTGCACGCTGAATATACTCCTATTTTGCTGATGCTGACTTTCAGATTGACATGACGAAAGAGCAAAAACCCGTCACAAACAATACAAAATAGCCTAAATCCTAGTCTCATACTACCTAATTGCACAAACATTTAGGCAGCATATTTTTAAGACCAATGGAAAGTTTTTTGTAAAAAGTCTATTGCCTAATGTTTTTTGGGTCAAGCGCATCGCGTAAGCTATCACCCAGAAGATTAAATGATAGCACCGTCAATACGATCGCTAGTGCAGGAACCCATACTAGCCAAGGCTGTAGAATTACAACCGAGGCATTTGTAGACACAGACAGCATATTACCCCATGAGGGGTCTGGAGGCTGGATACCCAGTCCCACAAGACTCAATACTGCTTCTACAACAATAAATCGGGGGATATCGAGGGTTGCCGAGATAATAATAAATGTGATGGTTTGTGGTAAGACGTGTTTGACAATGATCCTGAATGGACTTGCTCCTGATGCACGAGCTGCCAAAATAAAAGTCTGTTCTTTGATGGACAGTACTTGTCCTCGAATAATTCTTGCTAGTCCTGCCCATGATACAAATGAAATGATCGCAATGATTAACGCGAATCGCTCAGTATTACTGATTTGTGGTGGCAAAATTGCAGCTAATGCTACTAACAAATAAATTGAAGGGACTGACATCAGCACCTCCACAAAACGCATTAAAACTACGTCAAGCCAGCCACCAATGTAACCTGAAATACCACCAACGAGGCAGCCTACCGTATAGGAAATAATTGTGCCGATAAAACCAATTAGGAGGCTAATCCTACCGCCATACAGTAAACGGGTCAACTGATCCCGACCTTGCTCATCGGTTCCGAGTAGATTTAGCTGGGCGCTGCTAGTTGTACCAAACAAATGCCCACCATGAAAAAGTTGAATTTGGGATGGCTTGGTGTAGTCAACGATCAGGGCGCGATCGCCTGTTTCCATATCGACTTTGCCTTGAGTGGTTGGATAGACATGAGCGCCTATATATTGTCCTTGGCGATCGCGCCAATGAATTTGGGTGGGTGGCAGTAATGCACCATCTTTAGCTGATTCGTTAACACCATAGGGTGCTACAAAGTTAGCAAATAGAGCAGCCGTGTAGAAAATCGTTAAAATTGTAAGCCCAATCCAAGCAAGAGGATTGGCTCTGAGTCTTTTCCACCAAGTCATTAGGAGCCTTTAAGTGCTTTAAAAAAATTTTTGCGGTAGTTGCCATTCATGGCAAATAAGACTGGCCAAAGCAATGCTAGTCCGATCTGATTACCTGAAAAGTCGGTACGGCGAAAACCTTGCAAAAATTTCACTACCCCAAATACATAGGCAATTAGTAGCAAAATTCCAATTAGTTGTGGCATATATCAATTTCCCTTGACTAATTATCTAATTTAACACCAAAAAGTTAAGACAGAAATTATCGATGAGGTGTAAGGCGATCATCCACAAGCATCAAATCGCCATTAAAAACTCCAGCCCATTTCGCCCATAGCTGATCACCGAATATTACGCCTCTAGTCAGGAGTTCCTGATTTTGCTTTTCCGTGTTTCCGATTCCCCCCAAATATGCCGAGGCGATCGCCCCTGACTGAAGAGTGACTTGCGGATGATTGCTAAGGGGATGTCTTTGCGTTCGTTGATTAACTATGTGCCAACAGTGAGGAGTATTCAGAAAATAGTACAAACTACTAGCGATCGCTTGGGATAGACCACTATTTAAAATATGGGAGGTAATCATACTTGCACCTTGATCGACAAACTTTTGAGCAAGTTGTAATTGCCTTAAGCAATTGTCTTGGTCTGCTGGATCTCGGCTCAGCAATTTTCTATTATTGAAGTCATGACAAATCTGACTAGTAAACGATCGCGGGTGCAGGTCATCTCGACAGGCTAAGGCGATCGCATAGGCTAATACTAATTCCTGAATATCAGCATTGCTATGGGATTGTAAGGCTAATATTCGCGATCGTACTTCCTGTAAGTCTTGATGCCAATATGCTCCAATGACAATGGTCACTACAGCTAAATCAATTTCATTGATTAGTTCCAGATTGCTCAGTGAGTCATTAACGACCAATTTAGTCACAGACTCTAAGCGATCGGCATAATTTGACGGCGTAGTTAATAAAATGCTTGTCCAAATTGCGCGAAATCGACTTTTTAAAGATTTCTGTATTAGCAACATAAACTCCAATATAGCAATCCTAAATGGGTTGTGAGAGTGCGCCCCGAAGGGACGCACTCTCACAACCCTCCAAATCTTACAACTCATTTAGGATCGCTATATTCCAATAAGTTAAGTTGTTGGAAGTAAATGTAGGATGGGCTACGTTGCACCATAGCAATGCAATAGATAGCTAGAACAAATCAAAACCCAAATAAATGGAGGCGGCGCTTCGCGCCGCCTCCATTTATTTGAGTTTTATGGCTTGAATTGCACTAACGTATCCTACGAATTAATACTGCGATAGCAGATAAATAAGAGTAGCGATCGCCAGTAGCAGCAGCGAAATATAAATGATTACACGCCCCCATACCGCGACAAACAAACATAGTAAATCCCAAAAGGTTACTCTGGCTGTCCCATTCCATGCAGGACGAAAGCGGGCTATCTCGGCTTTTTCATAGGAATGGATCTTATTAGTCGTCAAAACCTTATAATGTAGTCTGCCAAACGGATGTAGAAGTTTGAATTGTTGATATCGATGATGGGCGGTTTTCCAACGATTGCGTAAGTTTTTCGCTTTACCAACGTACAGCACTATCCATAAAGCTGTAATGTAATACACCCCTGCATCTTGGGGTAATTCTTTTAACTTTGCAATAGGTTTAGATGGTAGCCAAAAAATACGAAGCCATTCAATCATAGGTAATTTATTATCCTAGAGAGACTATTCCCAGAAATTTAGTTACTTTTGCACTATCTTCATCAGAGTTAGGCGATAATCAAACTGTTTTGCTTAAATAATCTAAATCATCTAGTTAGGTTTTGCTTATATGTCAGATTTTAATCGCGGCATCATGAAGTTTGAAAATGCCGATAGCCCTTTATCAATCGTGCTATCCAGCGTGGTGGTTTTGAGTGCGATCGGGTTCCTGCTCTGGTGGGGATTCCAGACTGCTTACGTCTAAAGCTTAAATATTGAATAAAAAGCGGCGCTATGCGCCGCTTTTTATTTACTACAGCAATTAGCGAGCAAACGACCCTAAAGAGATTTTTTGAAAGGTTGATTTGTAAACCTTTCAAAAAATCTCTTGGTTTGGGTTTGAGCGCAAAGCGCTGTAAGTTAAGCTAAAAAAAGTCTTTTTATAATTTTAGTGAATAATGACCGTTACCACATCTCAAGATGAACAACTCGGAGCCGCCATCGGTGCGATCCCCAGTGGGTTGTTTATTGTTACATCTCAACAAAATGGCAAAACTGCCACCATGCTCGCTTCATGGGTGCAACAGGCTGGATTTAACCCTCCTTCCGTAACAATCATTGTTGGCAAAGGTAGACCCATTGAATCTTTTTTAACCGTCGGTAGTCCAGTTGTAATTAATATTGCCGAAAAAGGAAATGGCAAAATTATCGGACATTTTGCCAAAGGGTTTGCTCCCGATGTTGATCCTTTTGAGGGGCTGGAGACTGCCACAGCCCCCAGTGGTCAGCCCTACCTAACTGAGTCGATCGCCTATCTTGATGCGACAGTTACAAGTAGTCTTGATGCTAGTGACCATACTGTAATTTTGGCAACGATCACCGCAGGCGATCGCCTCCGCGATGGCGAACCTGCCATCCACACTCGCAAAAATGGCTTCAAATACTAAAAGATTAGGGGCGCTTCGCGCCCCTAATCTTTTAGAGATAAAAAAATAGTTGACATTAATCGCAATGTTTGTCATATTAATAAAGCGCTAAACGCAAGTAAGTGACTTAACAAAGTACTAAGTAATTTTGGAAATGCGGGTGTGGCTCAGTGGTAGAGCATCTCCTTGCCAAGGAGAATGTCGTGGGTTCGAATCCCATCACCCGCTTAATAGTTGATAAAGTAAAAGGGACGCTTTGCGTCCCTTTTACTTTATGGATTTTACTGATGCAATTTGATTTAAAAGCCGCCTTATCTCATATTGATCTACCATCTGCTGAATGGATCGGCTTACGTGAAGTCAAAGAAACTAATACGACTCGATATGTACGCGATCGCAAACCCCAGTCCAATGGACGTAGCCAGTCCCACGGCGTGATGATCGAAGTATTAGCTGACGGACAGTTTGGCTATGCTAGTACCAATCATCTCGACCTCGAAAATATCCAAATTACAGCGCAGAAAGCCTATCAACAAGCGAAAACTGCTGCGAAATGGGCTGTACATCGCTTTACGATCGCTCAACGACCACAGGCGATCGGGCAGTACTTCTCACCATTTCTCAAACCATCGGATGCGATCGCCCCGAAAGAAATCAATGAACTCTTGATCGAGATCTGCGACACCTTAAAAGTTTCTGACAAGATCGTCAAAACTAGTGCCTATGCCGTCATTACTGAAATTGAAACCAACTTTGTTAGTAGTAACGGCTCTGACATTTATCAAAAATTTCTGGTCATAGCTACAGACTACGCAGCTACGGCTCAAGATGGCGCGATCATTCAACGACGCGGTGATAACGGACAACTTGCTCGATGCCATCAAATCGGGATGGAAGTATTTGATCGCCAATCAATTTTGCAAAGAGCGCAAATTATTGGCGAACAAGCCATTGAGCTACTCTCCGCTACAGAATGTCCCACAGCAACCACAGCACTAGTCCTTGCACCAGATCAAATGTTGCTGCAAATCCATGAAAGCATCGGACATCCCTTAGAAATAGATCGCATCCTAGGAGATGAGCGCAATTACGCAGGTGGCAGCTTTGTCAAACTTGAGGACTTTGGCAATATGCAGTATGGTTCACGATTAATGAACGTCTCCTTTGACCCCACGATGGCTGGCGAATTTGCTAGCTATGGCTTTGATGATTCAGGAATACCTGCTACCAAAGAATATTTGATCAAAGAAGGTAAGCTTTTGCGAGGACTAGGTAGTTCTGAAAGTCAAGTGCGATCGGGCATTGAAGGTGTAGCTAATGCCAGAGCAACCTCGTGGAATCGTCCCGCGATTGATCGCATGGCAAATATTAACCTTGAAGCGGGCGAACAATCCTTTGAAGAAATCATCGCCAATGTTGAAAGTGGCGTATATATGGAATCCAATCGCTCTTGGTCAATCGATGATTATCGCAATAAGTTTCAATTTGGCTGCGAATACGCGAAACTCATCGAAAATGGCAAATTAACCAAAACTCTGCGTAATCCTAATTATCGCGGGATTACCAATCAATTCTGGAATAGCCTGACAAAAGTAGGCGATCGCCACACTGTCGAAGCCTATGGTTCGCCATTTTGTGGCAAAGGTGAGCCTAACCAAGTAATTCGTGTAGGACATGCTTCCCCAGTCTGTCTATTTGAAAACATTGAAGTTTTCGGCGGTGCATCCTAACAAAAAAGGGACGCTTAGCGTCCCTTTTTTGTTTAATTTAAGCCCAGTTGCTTCATTTCTTGTTCTAGGACATTTAGTAATCCAGCGTCATTATTAGCACGAGCAACTTCCATACGGCGCTTGACTGATGCTGATAGATTGGCTTTATGATTTGCAGCAGCTTCGGCTTTTCTTTGAAGAGTATTCATCGCTAATATCCTTATAAATTACATATTGTTTATATATAAGTACCATAACATATAATTATCTAAACGGTAGCATATGCTACTAACACTTTGTTAAATAAATGTAAAGAAAAAGTCTTGTATTATAGCTGCCGCCAAGTGTATAAGGACAAAAGCAAAACCCCAAAAGAGAAAAGAGGCGCATTGCGCCTCTTTTCTCTTTTGGGGTTGCTACTGAATCAATTAGCCAGCAGTCAATGGTCGATAGGTTCTGTAATTAATGTCAGGGAATATATTGTCTATATATTCAATTTTCTCCAACCAACCAGCGTCAATTTTGCCTGCCTCGATATCTTCAAATAATTTCTCCAATCGCATTAAGTGCGATCGCGTCCTTCTAACCGCATAGGGAACCATCGTGCCAGTACGCATAATGAAAGCCCAATCGGAGGATTGCGCCAAAAGCAACTCACGCGCCGCCTGATTTAAAGCTCTCCACTCTAGTTCATCCGCAGGTTCACGATAGGACAGATGAATCATCCGTTCCGCACCTTTGTGTAAATGCTGATAAACCCAAGCATTCGTCTCATTGAGCCAATATTCATGGAAGCCCTTATAACCCCAACTAGATTGAGCAGGACGTGATACCTGTTGAGTGGGGTTGACACGCAAATAATCGGCAAGATGCGTCATCTCATAGGTTGTTTGATCGTAATAGGACTTACGGATCAAAAAGTCAATAAACCAAGGACCTTCATACCACCAATGCCCAAACAACTCTGCATCGTAGGGAGATACCACAAGTGGCGGACGACCCATCATGTCATGGAGATAACCAATCTGCCGTTCGCGATTTTGCATGAAGTTAGTCGCATTTTCGGCTGCCTTTTCTTTTGCCCAATAAGGATCGTAAAGTTGTTTGGAATCTAAGCCAAAATCACGCCCTGTAATTCGGTGATATTTGACACCTGTATTTTTACGCTGACCGTTAGGCATGATAAACGGCTTAATATACTCATACTCCGCTTCCCAGCCTAAATCTTTGTAAAACTCCCGATAAACAGGATCGCCTGGGTAACCGACTTTCGATGACCATACTTGCTGTGAGGACTCATGATCACGCGCAAAGGCAGCTACACCTGTTTCCGTAAAAACAGGCGCATATGTGCCAAACCGAGGTCGAGGCTGACCATACAAAATGCCATGTCCATCGGTCAGGAAATAGCGCAATCCTACATCTGCTAATAATCTCTCTAGTCCATCGTAATAAGCACATTCTGGCAACCAAATTCCATTCGGTGCGCGACCAAATTCTTGGGTGTAATGTTCAACTGCGACTTCTAGTTGCGCCCAGACTGCCTCTGGATACATTTTCATCAATGGTAGATAGCCATGAGTCGCTCCGCAGGTAATAATTTCCAGATTATTTGTGTCTTGGAATTGCTTAAACGCAGTTACCAGATCGCCGCCGTATTTTTCCCAAGTTTCGCGAGTTTCGGCAAATTCTTTGACATAGTACTCAGCAAGATACTTAACATGACCATTATGTTCATTGCGGATTACTTCAAGCTCAACCAATTGCTGTAACAGAGCCAGATGCTTATCATAACGTTCTTGCAGGAGAGGATCGCGCAACATTGATACCAATGGCGGGGTCATGCTCATAGTCATTTTGAAATCAATACCATCTCGCCTCAGCCCCTCATATACTTTGATTAGGGGAATATAAGTCTCAGTGATCGCCTCATATAGCCATTCTTCTTCAAGTACGTAGTCGCTTTCGGGGTGGCGGACGTAAGGCAGGTGAGCGTGTAAGACCAGCGCGAGATATCCAATGCTCATAGATCTTCTTTTCCTAAAAAGTCTTTAAATTAGCCTATAGTGCTAAAAATGGCAGAATTTCAATATCAGGTAGACAAAGCTATGTGCTGCCTATTTCGATATGGAAATCTATTCAATTAGTCTGACAACGGTTTTCGAGCAAATTAAAGTACGTTAACCCTAATTTAAAGATGGGTAGAGTCTCTTTACTTTAGGGTTTGGAGATCGAATAAAGAACCCATTTTTTTGTAGCGCGTCAACGCCGCGTCACAAAAACACTGTTTTTATTTCACTGCGCGTCCCTTAGTTGTGCTGATAAAAGCTGCTGTCTCCAAATGTGATTTCATTTTTTAAGGCATTTTTAAAGTAATTTTAAGCTATTCCTGTACCCAATGTAATTATGTATACATCCTGCGATCGCCAGTAAATTGCAGGTACTATCCTCGGAAGGTAAAGGTACTGCAAGATACTCGACCTTAGCCTTTTAGAGATGAGTCTATGGTTATTGCTATCAACTACTGCCACAAGGAAGCAAAATATACAACCCGAAGATGAAAAGCATTGTAAGTTACCGCCTTTCATTTTCAGGTTTTAATCTAGTTAAGTTGTCTACTTAGGATGCATTTTGTAAATTTTTTGAAGCAAATTGTTAAAAAAAGATTACACAACAAAAAAAATTAATTTAAAACGCTAGACAAAGTAAATAAGCGTAAAACAGAGATATCAAGAGCTTGCACCTATAAAAAACTATAATAACTGCTATTGCTATCCATGGGAATGAGAGATACCTTAAGATCTCGAATTAAGCAAAATCATTTTGTAGTCTCAAAAAAAACGATAACTGGGGAGAAGCGTTTTTCATAAAAACTATCTTTAGGCATATTTAAGTACAAATTGATTTTTTATAGATTTTGCAAGATTATTTTACCAAACTGATGGTTGACAGAACAACTGCATATGTGCATCCAACAAAACAAAAGGCTTGAATGCATAAAATCGCTTTTTTTGCTGTTCATCATGAACTTGTTTTAAGGAAAAAATCAAGGTAACTTATTATCTGTAATTGCTCCTTGCTGGGTTAATAATTTGCTAATTTAAATAGGCTAAATTATTTAACTCGCTTTATTCTCACACTTGATTTATCAGGAGCAAAGCTAGTTTAGAGGAGGCAGTTTTTTGAAAAAGATATCTTCCAAAGACGAGGATCTAACAACCAATGTTTCCCTGACATTGGGTGAAAAGATGACCTCTCTGAAGGTGCGTCGTTCGCTTGCAGTTTTGGGGTTTGCTCTATCCGCTGGAACTGTGGGGGTGTTGGTTAACCAACAAACAGCGAATAATAATCTCAAGGCTTCGCCTGTTGCTGCGTCATCTCGTACTTTGACTGATGTGATGTCACAAAATCAGGAACGTAAGTATGAAATGGCAAGAACTGCGATCGCCTCAGGTACATGGGATCATGCCCAAGGTGTAATTGTCCATGAAGTTCGTGAAGATGAAACTTTATGGAAATTAACTCAAGTTTATCAAGTTGATGCAGCCGCGATCGCGGCTTCAAACAACATAAGTGCAAATACTGAATTGCAACCAGGCGCGAAGTTGGTAATCCCTCCAGTGAACGGTTTAGTTCACAAGGTTAAACCAGGCGATACCCTCGAAGCTATTTCTAGTTACTACAACGTTCCTAAGAACGAAATCATTAAGTTTACCTCCTTAACTTCTGGGGACTTTTTAGCGATTGATCAGCCTCTGGTAATTCCAGGCAATGTCTCGACCTTAATGCAGGTTAAAGAAGGTCATGTCAAGAGACAGTTAATAGCCGAAAAAGAGCGCTTAATGCAACGCTTGCAAGAATTGGAAGGGAAAAAGGCAATAGCTACCTTAGCTAGCACCAACTCTAAGTCAAATGTCGCTGAAAACTCCATCTCCAAGCAGCCAAAGTATACTTCCTACCGTGTTCAGAATGGCGATACGATCGAGACTATTGCTCGCCGCTACGGTATTACCCAAAAGTCAATCATTGAAGCAAATAAGCTAGAAAATCCTCAATGGTTAGAACTTAATCAAGAGTTAAAGCTACCTCAAGAGCGCAATCTACCAGCCACTCAAACGATCGCCTCTTCTAATGAGAAGCCAATCAAGCAAATCCCATCTCCTGTAGCAACTTTGTCTGAGACTACAAGAGTTTCTTCGACTTCTAGAGAAGTTGAACCAGTAAGAGTTACGGCTGCAACACCGATGGTTTTGCCCAAGGAGACAGTCACTAAGATCGCAGCAGCTAACCGTGTTTCTCCTTGGGACGGTTTAATGCAGCTAACTGGCTCTGAAGCTTCTAATAATCTGCCAGTTGCTCCTGCTCAAGAACAGTCAGCCAGTTTGCAAACTAAGCCCACGGCTTTGCAAACAAGTTTACCAGTTGCTAATGAGCCAGCAGTTAAAGTTGCGGTTGCGCTTTTCCCCTTTGCTCCTGACCAGTTGTTGGGTGAGCTAGGTGGTTCTAACAATAAGAAAAACCCTGCTCTATCTTCGACGGCTCTTAATTTGCCAGCTAGATCGATCGCCACACCATCAATCCCTGCGGCTACCGCTGCTGAGCAGTACAGTAACAGTCGTTCAATCCCTATTGAAGCTAACTCTTCACAGCCAGTCGCTGAACCTCAGATCCAATTCTCGCCTAGAATTGCTGCAGCTTTATCAGTTCCCCAGATCCCCACAGCCTTGATCAAGGAACAGAAAGTCAGTCTAGGTAATGCTCCTGTGGAGGCGTTGAATCAACCAGCAGCCGAACCGATTACCAAGCCTGCACCTGTAGCTGCTATATCAACCCCGACTATTCCTGCAAATCGGGCGATCGAGCAAGGCAACACCAATAATCTTGAGCCAATATCTGCGATCTCTCAACCCGCATCTGAGCCAAACGTCCAGATTCCCGCAAGGTTAGCAGCTAGTCTTGCGCCAAAGGTTCCTGCTTCAGCTTCTGTTGACCAACAAACGGCGATCATTGCACAACCAAATCAAGTTGCTCTATTACCTGAGCCTGAAGCAAGGATGACTTCCCTAGAAGTGAAGCGCTTAGAGACTGAAGTGGATCAACTCAATGCTAAAGTTCGTGACGCAGAAATCAAAGAAGCAGCACGCAGGGCTGAAGAAGCTCGTAAGCTAGAAGCAGCTAAGATTGCAGCCGCAAATTTAAATGCTTCACCCAATCCTGATCGCAATTTTGATGGTAATCGTAGTGCGATCGCCAACCCAGGGGATCGTTCAGGAATTTCTCCTCAGTTACCACAACTGACAGCCAGTGCTTACTTACCTGATGTCCAAGATTATGGATTATCGACTGGCTTTATCTGGCCTGCCGATGGTGTATTTACATCTGGATATGGCTGGCGTTGGGGAAGGATTCATGCTGGTATTGATATTGCTGCACCTGTTGGCACACCGATTTTGGCAGCAGCATCAGGTGTTGTTGAGTACTCCCAGTGGAATGATGGCGGCTACGGTAATATGATCGATATTCGTCATGCTGATGGCACAATTACCAGATACGCTCACATGAATGAACTGTATGTTAAAGAAGGACAAACAGTTGGACAAGGACAGCTTATTGGCGCAATGGGTAGTACTGGATTCAGTACAGGTCCTCACCTCCACTTTGAGATACGTCCCAATGGTGGTAGTGCGATCGACCCAATGGCATTCTTAGCTAGCGCTAAAAGATAAAAATTAAATGATATCTTTTAAAAAGCAGATGGTTTGCTTAGCAAACCATCTGCTTTTTTTGCTTGTATATTTTAGATCCAAAAGCTAGAGGCGGCGCATTGCGTCGTCTCTAGCTTTTGGGAATATACCAAGAGAATTTACCGATCCCCGCAGAGCTTGTATTTTTTCTGCTAAAGTTAGGACAGCAAAAATTCTTCATAAATAAATAGGAAACGTTGATGGCAACGGACGTAGAGAGCTTAACCGCTCAATTGCAATCTCTAGCAGAACTCGCAACAAAATCAGTTGGAGATGTGCAAACTCCTGAAGAATTAGAACAGTTAAGGTTAGAGTACTTAGGAAAGAAAGGAACACTCTCTCAAATTCTTGGTGCGATGGGTAAGCTATCTGCTGAAGAACGACCTCAAGTTGGGGCGATCGCCAATCAAGTTAAGCAGACCTTGCAAGCTCAGCTAGAAGAACGCAAAATCACAATCCAGCAATCAGTAATTGCTAAGCGTTTGGAGGCGGAGACTCTTGATGTGACAATGCCAGGAATCTTGAATTTCTATCAAGGTAGGCAGCACCCCATCCAAAGCACTATTGACCGTATGCTGGACATTCTGGTGGGCTTAGGTTTTACGGTTGCCCAAGGACCAGAAATTGAGACCGATTATTATAACTTTGAAGCCCTCAATACCCCTGCCGATCATCCAGCCCGTGACATGGCAGATACTCTATATCTGAGCGATGGAAAATTGCTGCGATCGCAAACTTCCTCAGTGCAAATTCGTTACATGGAAGAAAATGAACCTCCATTAAGAATTGCTTGTCCTGGGCGCGTTTATCGTAAAGATGACATTGATGCCACTCACTCACCAATTTTCCATCAGATCGAGCTTTTGGCCGTAGAAGAAGGACTAACCTTTGGAGATCTAAAAGGTACTGTCAAAACCTTTGTCGAAGAACTTTTAGGAGATTGTCCAATTCGCTTTCGTCCTAGTTACTTCCCTTTCACTGAGCCATCTGCCGAAGTCGATGTGATGTGGAATGGACGATGGCTCGAACTTGGCGGCTGTGGGATGGTTGATCCTAATGTCTTTAAATCTGTTGGCTATGACCCTGAACTAGTCACTGGTTTTGCTTGGGGTTTTGGCGTAGATCGGGTTGCCATGGTTTTGCATAAAATAGACGATATTCGTCGTCTATTTACAAGTGATTTGCGCTTCTTGCGCCAGTTTTAAATTGAGACTCAAGCTAGATATTGGTCAAATCCATGTTCCTGAAAACAGACTTTTTCAAAAATATTGTAAGAAATAGTAAATTTTGGCGACATAACTACATTTTTCTTCGGGAATTTAAGTATTTTTGGTTAATTGCTTTACTTGCAATAATGTTTTCTATTCTAGGAGCAGTATTTGAAGGGGTTGCTGTAGGAGTAATTAATTTATTCCTACAAAGTATAACTAGCACATCCTCATCTCAAGCAGGTACAGGTTGGATAGACACTTTTATCTTTGGAGTACAATCTAGCCATATAGAAAGACTCAACAGATTGGGGCTTTTAGTAATTATTGCGGCTTTTTTGCGTTCAATATTTTCCTATGGGGCGGCAGTATTTGCTCTGTCAACAGAGTCTTCATTTGGTGATCGCTTACATAAATCAATGTTTGAGCAGTTGATAAGTGTAAGTTTGAGTTATTACTCAAGCTCAAAGTCTGGCGACTTAATCAATTCAATGACCCATGAGATAGAGTCTATCCAGCGGTCTTTTTCATCTGCTTCGGCACTTGGTGTTTCTGGAGCAACGCTGATAGTTTACATTATCTCAATGTTTGTTATATCTTGGCAGTTATCCATAGTTGCTTTAGTTCTATTTGGTGTATTGTCGTTATTTATATCAAAATTTGGCATTAAAGTAAGAGAGTTGAGTTTCCCAACATCACAAGCTTATTCTAGTTTTGCTTCTGGTACGCTTGAATTTATTAATGGTATTCGCACAATCCAGACCTCATGTACACAACAATTTGAGAGAGAAAGATTTTATAAAAATTCATTAAATTTGCGGAAGACACATCTTAATTTGTTCTCTTATATGAGTCTTGTGCGTCCTTTAGCAGAATCTATTTCCACTGCAATTTTGATTGGTATTATTTTAGTAGCATTTAACTTTCTCGTAATTGCGGGAAAATTAGAAATCTCGGCTTTGCTAACTCTTATGTTTGTTCTGTTTCGGATGATGCCCCTTGTGCAACAGATTAATGGTATAAGAACCGAATTAGCAGGTTTTGCAGGCTCATACAGTAAAATTAGGAGTGTACTGCAAGAAGAGGATAAAGTTTATCTTCTAAATGGTGATAGGGAATTTAAGAGCTTAAAAAGATCAATAGATTTCTTGTCTGTTTACTTTAGTTATAGTTCTGACCAACCTATTTTAAAGGATATTAATTTATCCATCAAACGTGGAAAAACCACTGCTTTTGTTGGCACTTCAGGAGCAGGAAAAACTACTTTAGCTGATTTAGTGCCTAGATTGTATGATCCAACTCAAGGACACATTTTGGTTGATGATATTGAATTAAGAGATTTAGAAATCAATTCATTTCGTCGTAAGATGGCTATTGTTAGTCAAGATACATTTATATTCAATGCTTCAGTTAGAGATAACATCGCTTATGGAGTAAATATAGTCGATGAAATAGAGTTACAAGAAGCTGCTAAACAAGCCAATGCTCTAGATTTTATCTTAGCAATGCCTGAGGGGTTTAATACAGTACTTGGCGATCGCGGTGTACGATTGTCAGGCGGGCAAAGACAAAGAATTGCGATCGCACGAGCTTTGCTACGAAAGCCTGAAATTTTGATTTTAGATGAAGCAACAAGTGCACTTGATTCTGTAACAGAGAGATTAATTCAAGAATCATTAGAAAACTTATCCAAGGGATGCACAGTAATTATGATTGCCCATCGACTTTCGACAATTGTTCGTGCTGATAACGTTGTTGTTTTGGAAAAAGGAGAAATTGTTGAACAAGGAAGTTATCAGGAGCTTATAGAGAAGAAAGGTAGTTTATGGAAGTATCATCAAATGCAAAACGAGTCGTCCCAAAACTAAAGAGATTTCTAAAAATATGTTTGTCTGGCAAAGAAATAGAATAATGATATTTGGGAGATGAAATGTCGAGAACTCTTCTTAATCATTTACATTCGCACGTAAACAAGATGTTCCTATTTGACTAAATTAAAAATCAAACCCAGTAAGTTTTTGTAATTTTAAAATAGCGCTGTCTTTTTTAAACTTGTTATAAGTATGTGTAGTTAAACAAATGGATGTAAGTTTCTCTCCTTCTATAAAAACAGATCTCAATCGTTACGAACAGTTGATAGTAGAAAATGAAAAACTATCATCTTATTTTAGATCTCAACTGGTTGAGACCGCCTGTATATGTAGATTAGATTGTCCTGAAACTGCGATAAATAACAAGACGATTTGGGATACTGCTACTAATGTTATTGCGCCAATCATTTTTGGTTTCGTCTATTGGGTTTTAATACAAGCGAAGCAGAAAGGTATTCAAAGACTATATTTCATGGCTAGGGATGGGCAAATTCTTTTTAAGGTTGCTCAAACGATCATTAGTCAATGGGGATATGAGATTGATTGCCGATATTTTTACGGATCGAGACAAGCTTTTCACTTTCCCGCCATTGAGTCTATAGGTGAACAGGAATTTAATTGGCTTATCGATAATCCAGGATTTCTTTCGATTCGTATAATTTGCGAACGAGTTAATCTGACACCAGAATTAATTGCTGATATCCTCTCTAGATATGATTTTAGAGAAGACAGTTGGGACAAAGCGCTTAATGATAGTGAAATTATGATCTTGATAGAAATCTTTCAAGATCCATCTGTTCTAGAGCAAATTCTTGCTATGGCTAAGATATTTCGGGACAAAGCTATTGGATACTTTAAGCAAGAAGGAATGGGTGACAAAACACCTTATGCCACAGTAGATATTGGCTGGTCTGGTAAATCCCAAAGATCTCTAAGTAATCTTCTAGCAGCAGGGAACATTTACCCAGATACGGGCTTACAGGGCTTTTTTTTCGGTCTCCTTAGTAGTACTCAAGCATTCCCTCAAGATCAGTTAATGCCTTATTTTCTAGAAGTTAATGACAGAAGCGATCGCTATTTTTTATGTGATCCTCAAATTTTAGAGTTGTTTATGGCAGCAGATCATGGAAGTACAGTTAGATATGACAAACAAGATGATAGATATATGCCTATTTTGAGATCTGATAGTAATGAAAGTGGTATTGAGTGGGGCTTATTAGTGCAGCATCAGGCCATTGTTAATTTTGCTGAGCGTCTAACTAAAAATTTACAACCCCAAGAGTGTACATCCGATTACTTTAAGCAAATTACTGAAGACTTACTGAAAGTTTTTATTTATAATCCAAGTAAAGCTGAAGCTGAATCCTTCGGCACACAGCCATTTTCACGCCATCAATCAGAAAGTAAATTCTACGATCTTGCTCCAAAGTATGGATTCAAAGATACTTTAAAGATTGTATTTTCAAATTACGTTCATGCGTTTGCTTGGCTGCCCGCTTCAATTCAAAGAAGCCATCTATTAGCCAAGATTGCACTAAAATATGTCAATGCTCGCCAAAATAGTTTTACATATTCTAATTATGCGTGGCAAGAATTGCAAAAGGGCAATAAGGATTCGTCTCGCAAGCTTGCTGTGAAAGCCCTTAAATCTAGTCCAGTTATTTTATTGTCAAGACGATTTATTCATATGAATTTTTTATTGCTTTTTGCTAAGTAGCTGGGCGAAATTTCAACTCACATAAGACGCTTATTCTAAGTTTCAACTTTATGGATGACCAAGGTAGTGCTTCTCAAAAAGAACTAATAATTGAAGCTGGAAGTATAGAAAGTCAGTATTGGAAGGATTTGTGGCGCTATCGAGAACTATTTTATTTTTTAGCATGGCGCGATATTTTAGTGCGCTATAAGCAAACAGCGATCGGCATTACTTGGGCCTTAATTAAACCTTTCCTAACCATGGTTGTATTTACTGTGGTGTTTGGAAATATTGCTAAATTACCCTCACAAGGCGTTCCTTATCCAATTCTAGTTTTTGCAGGTATGTTACCTTGGCAGTTCTTTGCCAATGCTTTGGGTGAGTGTAGCAATAGTTTGATTGGGAACGCTAATCTAATTTCTAAGGTGTACTTTCCTCGACTAATTGTGCCAACTAGTGCAGTGATTGTCAGTTTTGTGGATTTCTTAATTTCAGGGATCATTCTTTTGGGATTAATGGCTTGGTATAACTTTGTTCCTGATTGGCGAATTTTGACATTGCCATTTTTTATCCTAATCGCTTCAGCAGCTTCAATGGGTGCAGGTTTATGGTTAGCCGCGTTGACTGTCAAATATCGAGACTTTAGATTTGTTGTACCTTTTATTATTCAGTTTGGCTTGTATATTTCTCCAGTTGGTTTTAGCAGCAATATTGTGCCTGAGCAATGGCGTTTGCTATATTCCATTAATCCGATGGTGGGTGTGATTGATGGATTTCGATGGGCAATTCTTGGTGGTGAGGCAAATATATATATGCCAAGCTTTTTGCTTTCAGTCGGATTAGTATTTTTATTGCTGTGGAGTGGTATTTGGTATTTTAGGAAAATGGAAAGGACATTTGCTGATGTCATCTAATTGTTAATAATCGTAAGGATTTTTTGGCTCTGCGATCGCGGTGATATTACTTGCCACAATTACAACTTGGCGTTTGCCATCCTTAATGTCTACATCAGCTTGACCTTCGATTTGCAACCATTTATCGGGTGGGTAATTAGCACGACTTTCCGCAATTTTGACTGGCAAACTCACAGGATAAACATCGGCAGCGCAACAGGTAATCACAAATCTCGTAATCAGAAACATATTGTCTGGCTGATCAGGTGCATGGACAACAAAGCCTGTAAGTTTTACCTTTTGTCCTTTGTATGCATCAGGTTCAGGATAGGCGCTGATCGTGCGTACCCATTCTACGAGAGTACGTTCTTCGGGACGGTTGCTTGCCCGAAAAGATTGGGGTATAGTTCTGGCATCGGCAATATTGTCGATAACACCCCGATGAATTGCTTTTTCGCTAGTAAATGGGCGGGGACTAATAAATAAAGCGACGATCGCAACGATCAAAAGCAAACTACTACTCAAAGATGGCTTAATCAATGTCACATGTTGTTGATTATTGGTATAGCCTTGTCGCCGTTTTGATACTCGCCAAGCTTCTGCGATCCCAACAATGGTTAGTCCAATACCTGCAATTATGGTTAAGGGAATGTAGTTGGGGTGGACTAGGAGATATAGCTGTCCCGAAAGCCATAGCTTCAGCAACGTAAATCCCCAAGCGGTGATTGCACAAGATTCTAGCCAAGGTAAAAACTTCTGCCAATATGTTTGTATTTGTGAAGAATTAGCGGATCGAGATGGCATAGGGCAAGATTACAAAATTTTTACTCGTTTGGGTTTTAGCTTTGTCTATACAGGTAAGCAAAATTAAAAACCAACTCCAAAAACTATTTTGCCTTCATTACAGACAAAATAGTTTTTGGGCTCGGTTTTTATGCGCTCAAAAGGATAATTTGCTGCTTTTGGAGCGATCGCACATCATCTAAACTTGCATCAACGGATTGCAAAATTTGGGCAACTGTTTGCTGTTTCGTTTGATTATCATCACAAGCTAATAAGAACTTCCATTCTGCATCACTAATTCTTGCCATTTGATAATTATAGTCAAAGAAGTTCGGGCTATCCTTCCAGCCATAGATACAGGGAGTAGGCTCAGGAATTGCCGCAAGTAGCTCTGCATCAACTTGCCAAGTTTGCTTAGGGATGGGAGGACGTGCCAAAAAGAACTCATAATGAGAGATTGTTTGGGGATCGAGAACTTCAATCAGGCGGTAGCGATCGCGTTCTGTAAGATGTTGCGATCGTGCAATTAAGTCGGGTGCTTTACCAATCAAGCGTTCTAAGTCCCAAACTTGAGGATTAGAGAATCCTAGAAATTCTAAGCCTGATGCATCAATTAATTCAAATAGAGTCTTAACGTTGTAATTAATCTCTTGGGGATGCACATACATATCGGCAAAACAAGCATCCTGTGTGTTTTCCATTTCCCAACGTTCTTTTTCGCGACGACGTAGAGCATTAGTCTCAGGTAGATTGGAAAATATCTCTCTACCAATTTTTACACCATCGACATAATCACCACGTTTATCACCTTGTAATAAGGCGATCGCCTCCTGCATCAAGCGAATTTCCCAACGACCTAACTCACCATATACAAAAATATGCAACAATCCCCCAGGGGCAAGCTTATTAGCAAGTGCTTGAATGCCACGAATGGGATCGGAGGTATGGTGTAAAACTCCCACGGAGTTGATGAGATCAAATACTCCTTCGAGTTGATCAGCATCAAACAAGCTGAGATGATGGAACTCGGCTCTGGTGGCTCCCGATCTTTTACAGCGTTCTTTGGCAACGGCTAGGGTTCCCTCGCTGAGATCAATCCCAACTACGGTTGCTTCAGGATTGAGATGGACTAGATATTCTGTACTTACGCCCGATCCACAGCCAGCGTCAAGAATCCGAATATTATCTCTAGCAGGCTTCTGCCCCGTACAAAAGCTATAGGCAGCTTGCCAATTCCAGCGCCAGTTATACCCAGGTGGTGGCTCATCTAAGATGGGTTCGGGGGGAAAAGGATAGGTGTTATAGAGACTTGCTACGGCGGCGCTAACCTTGGGATCGGACATAGATATTTTTTAGAATTGTTTTATGATCGGTTTAATATTTTAGGGTTAATTTAGACCACAAAGCGAGGTTTGGGTGTACCTAGAAACTAAGTAATATTCCTTAACAAATCAAGCGACAATCTTATAACAGAACCTAAATAATTTTTAAAAGCTTTGCTTTGTAAGGCTTTTAAAATTTATTTGGGTTTTGTTTCTATCGCCAAGGTTAATAAGGTATAAACCCAAAATAGAGTGGCAGCACAAATCACTGTTACTCTATTTTGGGTTTGGATTTTGTCCTAACATGCGTGGCGACAGTTATATTCGATCGCAAAGAGATAAAATTAGTTTTGGGATTTTCATCTCTTTTAGTTGCTGAAAATCTCAAAATTGACTTGATTAGGATGTTTTGCGATGGCTCCTGTGCGATTGTGTGGTGTGACCAAGAAATTTGGACAAAATGTTGTTCTGAAAGAAATTGATCTAGAGGTAGGCGATCACGAATTCCTAGTTTTAGTAGGTCCTTCAGGCTGTGGCAAAAGTACCTTATTACGCTTGATTGCAGGTTTAGAAGAGGTTAGCGATGGTTCGATCTATTTAGGCGATCGCCAAATTAATCATTTGCCGCCGAAGGTGCGGGATATCGCCATGGTGTTTCAAAGTTATGCGCTTTATCCCCATATGACGGTCTATAACAATATTGCTTTTGGGTTGAGACGGCAACGATCGCAAAATTCATCGCCCTTAGCTTGGTTTGCAAGGACAAGTAAAAAACAACGCGCTGAAATTGATCAAAGGGTGCAGCAGGTTGCTGAATCCTTGCAAATTTCTCATTTATTAACGCGCAAACCGAAAGAATTATCGGGTGGACAAAAACAAAGAGTTGCATTAGGCAGAGCGATCGCTCGTAATCCGCAAGTATTTCTGATGGATGAACCATTATCTAATCTGGATGCTCAGTTACGCAGTGATACGCGATCGCAAATTGTGCAGTTACAAAAGCAATTACAAGTAACCACGATTTATGTGACCCATGATCAAGTCGAAGCGATGACGATGGGAGATCGGATTGTAGTCTTAAACAAAGGCGATATTCAACAAGTAGATACACCCCTAAATATTTATCGGAAACCCGCAAATCAATTTGTAGCTGGATTTATGGGTTCCCCTCCGATGAATTTTCTACCTGTAAATGTTAATGGCGATGGATTTTTACAAGGGGAAAGTTTGATTAAGGCGATCGCCATTGATGAATTACCACTTAGAGGCATTGGTAGCGATCGCTCCTTCATTCTCGGATTTCGTCCTGAAGATTTACAACCTGCAACATCAGCAGATGCCCATCTTGAGGGAACTGTGGAACTAGTGGAAGCTCTTGGCTCAGAAACAATTGTGTTATTGAAATTGCAAAATAGCGAATTAAGAGCGCGAGTTTCAGCAGATATTGGCTTAGAACATCATTGGCAAATTGGAGATCGCAGTTTCTGGCGATTTGATCTAAATAAACTCTATGCTTTTGATTCTGAATCTGGAGTTACTTTGTATCATCCGTACAACAAGATTTAGCTTTTACCAAATGGAGGCTAACTCTAAAACGAATTCAGGTAAAACAGTTTCACCAGAAAGCGTAATTGGTGATTGGAGAACTTCCACTGGTTGTCCAATGCGATAAATTTCTACTTGGCGATCGCGACGATTAATTAGCCAGCCTAGTCTTGCACCATTGTCTTGATATTCCTGCATTTTGGCTTGGACAGTAGGCAAACTATCGGTTCTTGACATTAGCTCGATCACGAAGTCTGGACAAATTGGTGCGAATTTAGATTGTTGTTCTGGAGTCAGCGCATCCCATCTCTCTTTTAATATCCAACAAGCATCAGGCGATCGCATTGCACCATTAGGCAATATAAATCCTGCGGAAGAACCAAATGTAAAGCCTAATTTCTTCTGTTGATTCCAAAGCCAGAGGTAACCATTTACGTCAGAACTACGCATTCCTGTGTCACTACCTTCGGGAGCCATAATCGTAATATCTCCTTGAGCACTGCGCTCGAATCTTAAATCGCGATTTTTTTGGCAGAGTTGAAAAAACTTTTCATCAGTTAATTCAAATATTGGCTCTAGGCTGATAGTTAGGGCGTTCATAAAGAATATTTGCCTCTTGCTGCTAGTTATGGCAGATCCCAATTTCTATTATGACAGAATTATTAAAGCAACCCCATAGGCGATCGCCTGCTAATCATCGGGAAACTGCCAGCACATAATCCGTTCGACACTTTTGGAACCACAACGACAGGCTTCAGCATGGGAAGCAACCCATTCATAATCACATTTGCGACAGTGATGTAAAACGTTGTTGATGTTAGCGGCGGCAATGCGATCGCGTCCTGCTTTGAGTTCTTCAGGTGTCAGGACAGATTCAGGATCATTTGGTTTATTCATTACAAAATCGCCTTTACAGCTTATTTAGGGTTTGTGTAACCCAGAGAAATTTTGAAAAAGCGCAAAGCGCTGTACTTACTATTAGTAATACCAAAACACAACATGGCTATACCATTTTGTGTTTTTAAAACCGTCACTGAATTTGGGCTTTAATTCACCAAAGTGTGACGATACTTTGGTGAATTGGGATAACTCCGTTTCTTCCAATGGAATAATTTATTCCCAAACCTAAGACACGATCTACCATTTACTAATGGCATCTGTCAGATGCAGTGCAGCCGCCTGCACTGAAGCGATCGCCCTTGTATAACCCAATCGTGTTGGACCTAATACCCCGACTGTTCCAACTGGTTTGTCATCACAGAGATAAGTACTAGAAATAAATGTACAATTCTGAATTGGCTCAATAGATATTTCTGAACCGATTCTAATGCTGACCGAATTAGCAGAAGGAGTAGGCTGATCGACAATCAGAGCCATCAACGAAGCGCGATCAGCTTCAAGCAACTGCACAATATTTTGCACTTGTCGCAAATTAGAAAACTCAGGCTGACGTAACAGCTCAGTTAAACCACTAATAAACATCTGCCCCAAAGCCGTGCGATCGCATAGCTTCATAAGCTGTTGCAAAGATTGCTGCAATAACACCGCATACTGCTGAAACTGTCGATCAAGATCATCCCATTGCAAAGCGCTATTTAGCTCCGACCAGTTTTTATCACGTAGATGTTCATTTAAGAAGTTATTGAGAATATTTAATTCACCTTCTAACACTTCGGGCTTAGTTTCACTAGGCAAATCCATCGTTACTGAAGCCGTGTGGTAAGTGTCACTAACCGCGAACGCCATCACTTTACAATGATCCACCATTACTAATTGCAAATGTCGAATTCGCATCTTTTGCATATTTGGGGCAGTAATCACCGCAATACAGCCACTTAAGGTCGCCAAGATTTGAGCAACATCCCGCATCACCCCATCCAGACTGGACTTACCGAGTCGCTCATTTTTACTAGCAAGAAATTGGTGGGTGCTGTAGGTTAACTCGCTCGCAGGATCGATTAATTCATCAACATAGACTCGATAGCCAGAGTCCGAGGGGACACGCCCCGCCGATGTGTGGGGTTGATATAACAAACCACTGCGATCAAGCATATTCATCACATTGCGAATAGTCGCAGGGCTAATATCAAAGTCATACTCCGATACCAACGCCTTAGAACCAACTGGTTCCGCCGTTTGAATATAGTGATCGATAGTTGCCCAAAGAACTTTTTGTTCTCGATGGGTGAGTTGATGCTTCATAGGTTATGGCGCTGTAATTAATGTTGAAAAAATTCTAAAAAAGGGGTAATGATAAAAATTGGAAAATAAATCAAAAAATAAAAGGAAGAAAAAAATAAGTATTAAATTTTTACTGTTAAATTTGACTTCTAACTATCAAAAGTCTAACTACTACAATAACCAGATTCTAAAGAGATCTGGTAACAAGTTGTACATGCCTTTAATTTTTGTAGATTTGCACGACCTGAAGTACTACAAATCCATAAAAATAGTCTCTCTGTTTCGCTACAATAGCCAAATGTCTCTTGAACAAATAGGTCAAAGCTTCTAACTTATAGGTAGGATATGGCTCAGCGCCTCCTATTCTTACCTTAGGAACTAGCAGAATCGCTTTGAGTGTGGGCGGCGAAGCCGCCCACACTCAAAGCAGGTTTTTGATTAAGTTGCATATTCCTTAGCTAACAACAGTTCGGAGACATCTGCGCTTTTCACTATATTCACCACATAATTTTGGCAAGCGATCAATAACCTTCATGGAAAAACAAGAGCAAACTACGGCAGTTGAGCAGCAATATCTTTGGGCCGTCGGACTGGACACCGAAGCATTTCCCCCTGAATCTCTGATTGGCGATCGCTACCGTGTCCTCTCCTCACAAATTGTTGTTGATACGGATGCTTTTGCACTGCCAGAGTTACCCCTTGAATTTCAGACCTATGTGGTGTCTTATCTCAAGTTGTCGCGTCTGAGCTTGCATTTGCCGCGTCCTTACGGCTTATTGCTGATCGGTGAAGAGCTAAATCTTTCCGAAGTATTTTTGTTGGAAAATGTGCCAATTGATCGCCAAGGCAAGCTGTGTCCGACCTTAGCCGAGGCATGGGCGGAAGCATCAGCTCTGCGGCAAATTAATCTGCTGTGGCAAGTTCTGAACCTCTGGCAACCATTGGCTGAGCAGAACATGGCTCGGACATTGATCGATTTCAAATTAGTACGGGTTGATGGGATGTGGGTGCGCTTGTTGGAATTGCAAGCGGATGTTGCGGCTGTGCATATCTCGCAATTAGGCGATATTTGGGTGCAATGGTTGGATTTGGCTAAGCCTGAGATTGCCGAACCGATCGCCGAATTTTTCTACAGTCTAGGTCGCGGCGAATACGACATTAACAGCGCGATCGCCTACCTCGATCAAATGACGCTCAAGGTGATGGAGAATCAACCACTCACAGTGCGAATCGCCAGTGCTAGTGATGTTGGACAACAACGCGAACATAACGAAGATGCTTGCTATCCTGATGTAAAACGCCAAAAACGTTCCGAACAGGCGGATAGTCTGCGCGATCGCTTAGCGATCGTCTGTGATGGTCTAGGTGGACATGAAGGCGGCGAAGTGGCAAGCTCTCTAGCGATCAAAACCCTTGAACAACAGCTAAAGACCCTATTACAACAAGCTGAAAACGATCCTGATTTCTCGGCACAAGGGTTTATTGCTCAACTGGAAATGGTGGCTCGTGTTGTTAACAATCAAATTGTTGCCATCAATGATCAGCAGCAGCGACAAGCCCAGCAACGTATGGGGACAACGCTCGTAATGGCAGTGATGCCTCGTCCGAACGGCAAGATGAGCAATGAAGTTTATGTGGTACATGTGGGAGATAGCCGCCTCTATTGCGTTACTAAAGACAATTTGCGTCAAGTCACCCTTGATGATGATGTGGCTACTCGTGAAACCACCCTTGGCTATAACTTCTATGCCTATTCTTCGCAGCGCATTGATGGAGGCGCGTTGATCCAAGCGTTGGGAACCAGAGCCTCAGATATGCTTATCCCTCGTGTCCAAAGATTTTTTATCGATGAAGATTGCCTCTTACTACTTTGCTCCGATGGATTGAGTGATTTTGATCGAGTTGAACAAATTTGCGATCGCTACTTACTCCCAGTTTTGAGTGAAAATAAGCCCCTTGACCGCAGTTGTCAGGATCTAATCGATCAAGCAAATGAGTTAAATGGGCATGACAATATTACAGTTGCGTTGATGCGTTGTCGCTTTGCACCATCTGATCCTAATGAAGATCAGGTAAGTGAAAATGATATCCCTACATCAATTAGTACTGCTGAAGAAGAAGCGGATACTGAAGATATTCAGACTGAAACTGAAGATCCAGCAGGTGCTTTAGCATTGACCTCACCAGAGTCGGAAACCTCAGAGGATCTCGAACCTGAACTCATGGATATGGATTCGGCAAAAACTGAATTTGCTGTGCCCAAGCAAACCAATAGCGCTTTTATTATCATTTTGATTTTAGTAGCTCTGATTCTGGGCAGTGGCTTAGCTGCGATGCAGTTCCCTCAAGTCAAAGATTGGGTTCGCCAAAACTTGCCAGTCAGTCTTCAGAGATTTGTCCCATAAGTTGGTTCCAGTTATTTGATGGCGCGGCGTAGCCGCGCCATCAAATAACTGGGAGAAATCTAATGATTGAATCGCTCTCATCACAAGCGATCGCTACAGCATCACAAATGCAAGCGATCGAAAATCTGATTTTTCAGGCTGGAATGCCTGTTGCTGCCCTGATGGAAAAAGTAGCGCTGCGGATTACGCTCAGATTAACTGAACTTTATCCCGCTCAATCCTATAGGCAAATTGGTGTGTTAGTTGGTTCTGGACATAACGGTGGCGATGCTTTGGTGGTGGCGAGAGAACTGCATCATCAAGGGCGACTGGTCAAAATTTATACCCCATTCGCTAAATCAAAACCCTTAACACGAGTACATGGTTGCTATGCCAAAAGTTTAGGGATTCCCCTTGTTTCTTTAGAGTCATTACAAGATTGTGATCTGTTAATCGATGGCTTATTTGGATTTGGATTAGCGCGTGATGTCGTTGGTGATGTAGCGATCGCGATCAACACAATCAATAATTGGCAAATCCCAATTGTCAGCATTGACTTACCATCAGGAATCCATACCGATCATGGCGGCATAATGGGAACAGCGATTCAGGCTCATAATACCTTCTGTTTGGGCTTATGGAAACGGGGCTTACTGACAGAATCCGCTACGCCCTATGTTGGTAAACTGGAGAAAATTGACTTTGATATCCCCGAAAAATTTGCACTTCAAATCCTAGGTAAGCAGCATCCCTTATGGCGAATTAATCCAAAAGCAGTAATGCACGATCGCCTTCCGATTGCTCGTAACCCTATAACCCATAAGTATGAAGTTGGGCATTTACTATTAGTCGTTGGTTCTCAAAAATATGGCGGTGCTGCAATTCTGGCGGCAATGGGAGCTAAAGCGACAGGTGTGGGCATGTTGTCGATCGCCGTTCCTAATTCCCTCAAACCAATCATCCTCGCCCAAGTTCCTGATGCCCTAGTGATTGACTGTCCTGAAACTGAGTCAGGAGCGATCGCTTCATTACCAGATCTTGATTTGCAGAAATATCAAGCAATTACTTGTGGCTGTGGACTTTCTTTTGATGCATTCCCAATTGTGGAACAGGTAGTAAGTAGCGATCGTCCTTTAGTTCTTGATGCCGATGGCTTGAATGCTTTAGCATCTATAGGCAAAACTCAAATTATAGAGAAATTAAATCAGCGCAGTAGTTCGATCATCCTCACACCGCATTGGGGCGAATTTTGCCGCTTATTTCCAGACTTGCGTGAAGTGGAAAGATTAGAGGCTCTACAAACTGCTGTAAATCAAACAAAAGCAGCTATTTTACTTAAGGGCGCAAGAACGGCGATCGCTATTCCCAAAGAAGCGAGAGTACTGACATGGATAAATCCAGAAAGCACCCCAGCCTTGGCAAGAGGCGGCAGTGGTGATGTCCTAGCAGGAATGCTCGGCGGTATCTTAGCCCAAGGGATGTCAGCAAGGGATGCAGCGATCACCGCGACGGTTTGGCACTCACAGACAGCCATATGGCTAGCAAATCAGCGCACTGAAATGGGAGTTGATCCTGTGACCCTTGCTCAAAATTTATTGCCATTTTTACAGCTTTCAAAATTTTACAAATAAAAAAGCGTCGCATTGCGACGCTTTTTTATTTGTCTAAATGAGAGTGGCGGCGTTTCGTGCTGCCATTCTCATTGGGTATAAACATAAAACGGCTTCGCCGTTTTATGTGTTGGGATTACTTGATGAAAAGCATTTCTTGGTATGTGGGCAATGGCCATAGGTCATCAGCAACTTCACCTTCTAAGGCATCAACATAGCCACGAATTCCATCCATTAGAGGACGCACAGTCTGAGAAAGATACTGCATATGATCTTCAATAGAGGCAAAGTCATGTTTTGTCAAAGCATCACTGAGCTTGCTAACTCCATCCATGGCTAGCTTAGTCAAAGATGCGACTTTTTCAATGCTTTCCTTATCAAAGTCTACACCAATCTCTTTCAAGCTAAGAGAAGTATTGCTTAGATCTGCAAGATAGCGAGTTGCCGCAGGGTAAATCAGAGTTTTCACCATGCTAACAACAAGCTTAGCTTCCACTTCAATCGAGAGAATATACTGCTCAGCATAGGTTTCAAAGCGGCTAGCTAGCTCAACAGGAGACAAAACTCCCATCTTACTAAACAATTCTTCGATATAAGATTCCTTCAGAACAGGCAATGCATCAGCAGTGGTACGAAGGTTGGCTAAGCCACGTTCGACAGCGAGTTTGTGCCATTCTTCAGAGTAGCCGTTACCATTGAAGATAACCGCGCCATGCAATTCCATTACTTCTTTAAGAACTGAAGAAATGGCAGTACTCAAGGTAGCACCTTTAGCCATTTCTGCCTCCAGTTTCTCCGCCATCCAGTTGAGGGAGTCTGCCAAAATCGTGTTCATGGCAACTAGAGGCCCAGCCACAGATTGACCAGAACCAACAGCACGGAACTCAAAACGGTTACCAGTGAAAGCAAAAGGAGAAGTACGGTTGCGATCGCCTGGATCAGTTGGCAAGACTGGCAGAGTATCTACGCCAATATTCATCAAGCCTTTGCCCGTCGAACTCTTCAGTTCACCTTGACGGATCTGTTCAAATACATCCTCAAGCTGTGAACCTAGATACATTGAGATAATCGCTGGAGGAGCTTCGTTTGCACCAAGACGGTGATCGTTGCTTGCAGTTGCCACAACTGAGCGCAACAGAGGACCGTAGGTGTGAACACCACGAATGATCGCCCCACAGAAAACCAAGAACTGGGCATTGGAGTGAGGCGTGTCACCTGGATCGAGCAAGTTACCTTGGGTCGCATTACCAACTGACCAGTTGACGTGCTTACCAGATCCATTAATGCCTGCAAAAGGCTTTTCATGAAGCAAACAGACAAATCCATGTTTCTTCGCAGTGAAGCGGAGCATGGTCATGATCATTTGTTGGTGATCGGTTGCCACATTAGCTGCTTCAAAATATGGAGCAATTTCAAATTGACCAGGAGCAACCTCGTTGTGACGGGTCTTAGCAGGAATCCCGAGACGATACAAACGCTCTTCCACATCTTGCATGAAGACTTGGACTCGTTCTGGAATTGCACCAAAGTAGTGGTCATCAAATTGTTGCCCTTTTGCCGATGGCTTACCAAATAGGGTGCGCCCTGCTAGTAGCAAGTCGGGACGTGCATTGGCAAAATTGGAATCTACTAAGAAATATTCTTGTTCAGCGCCACAGCTAGAGTTAACAGGAGCAACTTCTTTTTCACCCAAAAGTTTTAAGACTTTGGTAGCAGCTTTGTTCATAGCGGCATTGGAGCGCAACAATGGGGTTTTCTTATCCAGAGCTTCGCCAGTCCAAGATACGAAAACGGTAGGAATACACAATGTGGAACCATTATCGGTTTCCATGATGTAAGCAGGGCTAGTAACATCCCATGCGGTATAACCGCGTGCTTCAAAAGTGGAACGAATACCGCCATTGGGGAACGAAGAGCCGTCTGGTTCACCCTGTACTAATAACTTGCCAGCAAATTCTGAGATCGCCGAACCGTCGCTTTGAACTGAGATAAAGCCATCATGCTTTTCGGCTGTAGCGTTGGTCAAAGGATAAAAGACGTGGGCGTAATACAATGCGCCTTTAGAGATAGCCCAGTCTTTCATTGCTAGTGCGATCGCGTCAGCTACTGAGCTATCAAGAGGTTCGCCAGTTTGAATAGTTTTCTTGATCGATTTGAAGACTGTCTTGGGTAGACATTCTTGCATTTTGCTCAGAGTAAACACATCGGTTGCCCACATCTCCTCCAATCGCTTTGGAGCCTTCTTGGGCTGTGGTTCACGATTGGTGATCTGATAAATAGCTTGAATGCGTGACTCGTTTCCGCTCATGATTATTTTTAGAGAGTATTGTCAGGTTTTTACAATCATACTCAAGATATATTTATCAAATGGCTAAAAAAGATACCGAATTGATCACGCTTGATTGGTATAAACGCACACAAAAAATCGAGAGATACAAATTATCTTTTTATTTTTAGATACTTGTCATAGATTCGCTTCGTTTTTAGCTTTGGAGCGATCGCCTACAGTGCAAACTAGATGACTAGGAAACTTTTTTTGTTAGCTACTGATGCTGCTCAAAAATGGTGGAATTATTATTGGCAAGATGCGATCGCTTCCAATCTTATTTACAAGAATTCAGCAATTCTCATTATAAAAAAGGTTCAGGAGCATGAGATTTGCGCTTTTTAATGACAGGAATGAGAGGACGGAGGGGCTGAATTTGCCCAAGTTTGTGACCCGAGGAATAAACACGGTTTTTTGGGGAAACAGCAAGAAAAACCAATAGCACTAGTACCTGTGCAGTTACAGTACTTCAATAAAAAAGCCCCTCCTTGCGGAGAGGCTTTTTTATTTCGAGATGACTAAGTTAGTCGATTAACCGTTGATAGCAGGAGCAGCCATTGCTACTGGTGCTACATCAACAGCAGCCAAATCAAGAGGGAAGTTGTGAGCGTTGCGCTCGTGCATTACTTCCATACCCAAGTTTGCGCGGTTGATTACGTCGGCCCAAGATGGTACGACACGTCCTTGGCTGTCAGAAATCGATTGGTTGAAGTTGAAACCGTTCAAGTTGAACGCCATGGTGCTTACGCCCAATGCGGTGAACCAGATGCCAACTACTGGCCATAGRGCCAAGAAGAAGTGCAAGCTGCGGCTGTTGTTGAAGGATGCGTATTGGAAAATCAAACGTCCGAAGTAGCCGTGGGCTGCAACGATGTTGTAGGTTTCTTCTTCTTGTCCGAATTTGTARCCWGCGTTTTGGCTTTCGTTTTCGGTKGTTTCACGAATCAAGCTGGAGGTTACGAGTGAACCGTGCATGGCACTGAACAACGAACCGCCGAAWACACCTGCTACTCCCAACATGTGGAAAGGATGCATCAAGATGTTGTGTTCTGCTTGGAATACGATCATGAAGTTGAAAGTACCTGAGATACCCAAAGGCATACCGTCAGAGAATGATCCTTGTCCG
>NZ_NDHW01000214.1 GCF_002251945.1 Pseudanabaena sp. SR411 | reverse complement strand
TTCCGTCTTGGTGGTGATGTTTCCCGTTTTTGATAGTCTTTTTGCTTTGGCAGTGGGGGCATTCCATGGCTTTCTCCTTAGCTCTATCTCTATTTTCTCATGCCACTAATTTACTGACCAGTGTCGTTTTTGCACGATCGCCACTGAGAAAATCATCAATAAAGCTGCTGCGATTCCATAGTAATAATGAGAAAAGAACCACTCGCGATCGCGACGAAATACCTCTGGTTGAGAACCTAACAAAATCAATCCCATCCCAGTTAGAGTCGCAAAAATCCCTCTCCACAATTTAGTAGTAGCGCGATAAAGAAATACCATTGAGGCAGTAGTAACCACAAACAAGATCATCACAAAAGCAACCCGCATCGGCTCTTGGGCTAAGATGTCACGCTCTATCATCTTGGAAAAAATTGGGAAAGCCAGCCCTAAAAGAGCGACACCTACCACTGAACCACTTAGCCAATAACCGATCGCTAGATGCTCAGAGCCAACTACTGGCGGGATTTTACTCTTCTCTCCATTTAATGCCTGTAGACGACGTTGACGAGTTAGCCAAGAACGATTGATTACGATCCCAATCAATGGAAAAACAAATGCAATAGCGATCGCAGGATGTAATAAGGCTAGAGTATCTTTTAGATCCATAGGATTGGCAAGTGAAAAAATATTAATGAGAAAGACGGACAGCCCCTTTCCATACAAGATTGGGGCTGTGGATGAAAGCAAATCTTCGCTCTACGAAATCTTAACTATTTGACTTCATTAGCAGGAAACTTAACTACCTTGCCCTTCCTAACTGCAACGACGACATCATAGGTAGCACAGTAGGAAAATGTAACATCATTAGCTTTGTTGTAAAGACTGACAACCATGCCAGCTCCACCTGGTTGCACCCCTAAAGGCATAAGATCGCCAAAAAACCAGCGACGCAGTTGATCGCCACCGCCAATTTGACCTTTATTTTTGGTAATAATTTCAATATGCTTCTCTGCATCGGTTTGTTCAGCAGCGATCGCTATGGATTGGAGTTGTGGCGTAAATGAGTGAATAACCACATCGCTAACTCCGATAAAACCTGCTAAGGCAACACTTGTAAGCAGAGGACTGACGGACTTGATATTCATCTTAATGCTCCTAAATTGATTAGCTCAACCTGCGCTCTCGATATTCGCTAAATCAGCTAATTGCGACTTCTAAATGATCGGCGATCGCGATGATACAAAGCTGAAATTAAGTTATGAGTTGGATAAGTTTAAAATTAAAAACGATTAGGCAAAAACTCAGCATTTACTCAGTTAATTACTTATGTACCTGTTCAGAATAAATTACCCAAACCCGTAAGGGCGTGCCCTTACGGGTTTGGGTTTGGGTTTGTAATTAATTATGCCTATCTACTTACTAACACGCAAGACATAACCGATGCCACGAACAGTTTGGATAAGTCGGCAAGCATTATCAGTTTCTAACTTTTGTCGCAGAGTACGGACGTAAACCTCAATGATATTAGAATCGCCTCCAAAATCATAACCCCAAACATTCTCTAGAATTTGATCGCGAGTCATGACCTGCTGTGGATGATTCATGAGATATTCCAACAACTCAAACTCACGTACCGTCAGCTCAATCAACCTTTCAGCCCTAAATATTTCACGAGTACGGTGATTCAAACTTAAATCTTCAAATTGGAGTATGTTGCTATCTTCTTCTTTAGTACGGCGCAAATTGGAACGGATTCTGGCTAGCAATTCTTCAATACTGAAAGGCTTAATCACGTAATCATCAGCTCCAGCATCTAAACCTGAAACGCGATCGCTGATTTCATCTCTAGCAGTGACTAAAATAATGGGAACTTTACTACCTGTAGATCTCAGTCGCCGACAGATCTCCACCCCCGTTAGCCCTGGCATCATCCAGTCCAAAACCACTAAATCAGGCGGATTTTGCCTAGCTTGAGTTAGTCCATCTAAGCCATTATGTGCCATACTCACTTCATATTCTTCGCAAGTCAATTCCATCTCAATAAATTGGGCTAGTTTGATATCATCTTCTATTAAGAGAATTTTAGGTGACATAAATTCATGCGTATATAAAAAAATAATGCTTGATATGCAGCACGAAGTACACACATTATGACGATTAGTTACTCACGTCGATACATAGAAATATAAATAATTATTGCGCCTCTAGTCCATTTCAATATGATTTACCCTTAAGTAATTAATTAGTAGAAGCTGAGTGTTGGCTGAGTGAATTTTTATGAATTACTGGAAAGAGCTTTTTCTTCACTCCCTCAAAGCTACTAAAGCATGGCTGAAAAAGATTAGACATAAAATCTCAAGCATTTTCTTACCAAGACAAGATTATATAGATAAGCAACAACGGGCTTTAGATGTTTTGTCTTCTCTCAGTTATCGCACAGGTGAGTTAAAAAAATACCTACAACTAGTAGCCAATAGTGTTAGCGAGTTGCTCGACTTAGATTGGGCTGTAGTGACTCTTTGCCGTGATGGATTCGAGAAAATTTTAGCTAGCTCCATTGATAAGGGTTATGCCGATGACCACCGTTACACTTTGCATGGTACGGTGACTGAAACAGTAATTCTTACTGGTCAATGTTTGTTTGTAGAAGATACATCTATCGATAAAAGATATGGTGAGCCACCTGAAGGATATTTTGCCTATTTAGGAGTACCCTTAAAATTGCCGACTGGGGAAATTATTGGTACTATTTGTTCGTTTCACCGTCAACCGCGTCGATTTACGACCGAAGAAATGAGACTGGCAAAAATTTTTGCTGAACGAGCTGCTACAGCTATTGATAACTATAATCTCTATCAACAGCAACAGCAAATGAATCTAACCCTACAGGCAGAAATTAAAGAACGTCGAGAAGTAGAACAAGCATTAAGGGAAAGTGAAGAACAACTACGTCAGATTGCAGAAAACTTAGAGCCTTTAGTATGGATGTATTCTCAAGACGGAGAACCGATATATATGAGTCCTATGTTCGAGAAAATGTGGGGGATTCCTATCGAAAAATGGTATGCAGATGGCAAAGTTTGCCTAAATGCAATTCATCCCGAAGATCGAGAGTATGTATCAGTCGCATTTCAGAAAGTATTTACACAAAATGGGAATTATAATCTTGAATATCGAATTATTCGCCCCGATGGAAGTATTAGAATCATTCGCGATCGCGCCTTTCCGATTATCGATAATGCTGGAAAAATCTACCGAGTTGCTGGTATTGCTGAAGATATTACGGAACGACAACAAGAACAACAGCGATCGCTTAAAGCCATGGAAAGACTTTCGGAAATTGGCGAATTAGCAACCACAATTGTCCATGAAGTTCGCAATCCTCTGACCACAATACTCATGGGCTTAAACTTTTTTCAGCGGATGGATTTAGCTGAGAATGCGAAGAAGAGATTGATGTTGGCTTTAGAGGAGGGAGAACGCTTGAAGAGGCTTTTAAACGAAATTCTTCTCTATTCGAGGCAAGAAGTGATTCAACGAGAGCCTATTGATTTGAATGAATTAACTCTAGATCTAATTACAAATATTTCTAGTATGCAAGACGCATTGGGTAAGCAAATATGTTTTACCCCTTTTTCTGAACCGATAATCGTCTTCGGTGACAGAGATAAGTTAACGCAGGTTTTGATTAATTTACTGCAAAATGCATGTGAAGCTGTATCAGATGGAGAAAAAATTCAAGTATATTTTTCCTTTTTGACTTCTTCGCGCCAAATATGTATTCAGGTGCAAAATGGAGGTATTCCAATTCCCTTCGAACTTTTACCCAATGTAACAAAGCCATTTATGACAACTAAGCCTTCTGGAAATGGTTTGGGTTTAGCGATTGTCAAAAAAATTGTAGAAGCTCATGGTGGTAGGTTAGAAATTGAATCTTCATCATTAGTTGGCACAATCATTAGTGTGATTTTACCAATAGATAACAGAAGATAAGCACTTGTCTAAATAAATTACCCAAACCCGAAAAGTCTTACCACTGCGGAACACAACTTTTTGGGTTTGGGTGCGAAGCGTTGTAAAAGGTTATAACTATGACAATTAGTTACTAAATCCTAATGTAAAAATTAAGAGTCACATTTTACTTTTTTACTTGCATCAGAATTTATGCCTACACTTCTAGTCAAAAATATCCATACCTTAGTCACTATGGATCGCGATCGCCGAGAACTCCATAATGCAGCGATATTTGTGAGAGATAATGTGATTGAGCAGGTAGGACTCACTACCGAATTACCTCAAAATGCCGATGAAGTGTTGGACTTACAGGGAAAACATATTGTCTTACCAGGGTTGGTTAATACCCATCATCATTTCTATCAAGTTCTTACTAAAGTTATCCCCGCCGCTCAAAATTGCACTCTCTTTAATTGGTTGCAAACTCTCTACCCAATTTGGGGAAATCTCACATCTGAAAGCATTTATATCAGCGCTCAGATGGCAGCCGCAGAATTGATTCTATCTGGTTGCACGACTGCTAGCGATCATCTCTATATCTATCCTAATGATTGCAAATTGGATGATGAAATAGCAGGTGTACAGGAAATTGGAATGCGTTTTCATGCTAGTCGAGGCAGTATGAGCGTTGGTGAGAGTCAAGGTGGACTCCCACCCGATGCTTTAGTTGAGAAGGAAGCTGACATTCTCAAAGACTCGCAAAGATTAATTGAGCAGTATCATGATCCTTCGCGCTTTGCCATGTTACGCATGACTCTCGCACCCTGTTCCCCATTTTCTGTGTCCCCAGAATTGATGATCGAATCAGCAAAAATGGCGAGATCCTATACCAGTGTGAGATTGCATACCCATCTTGCCGAAAATAAGTCTGATGTAGACTATAGCCTCGCTAAATTTGGCAAAATCCCAGGAGACTATGCAGAGTCAGTAGGCTGGCTGGGGGATGATGTGTGGCATGCCCATTGTGTGAAATTGAGTGATGATTCGATCGCCAAATTTGGACGCACGGGTACGGGTGTGGCGCATTGTCCTTGCAGTAATACGCGCCTAGGCAGTGGCATCGCCCCAATCAGAAAAATGCTAAATCATAATGTGCCAGTGGGGCTAGGTGTAGATGGTTCGGCTTCTAATGACACTGGCAACCTGTTGCAAGAAGCGCGAACAGCCTTTTTGCTAGCACGGGTCAATGAGTGTGATCCCACATCGATGAGTGCTAGGGAGATCTTGGAAGTAGCTACCCTTGGCGGTGCAAAGGTGTTGGGCAGGGATGATATTGGGGCGATCACCCCAAATATGGCCGCAGATTTTATTGCCATTGATATTGAGCAATCGCAGTTTGCAGGCGCACATCACGATCTCGTATCCGCCTTAATATTTTGCCCTGTACCATCGGTTGATTACAGCTTTATCAATGGTCGTAAGATCGTTGATCGTGGTCAGTTGACCACCCTTGACTTGCCAATGCTGATCGAGCGTACTAACAAAATTGCCTACCAAATTGTAAATAAGTAATAAAAAAGTATAAAAAAGGACGCTTTGCGTCCTTTTTTATTACTTGGAGAGCTACCGAAAATTAATTTTCAAAATTACTTATAAAAAAGTTGACTAAATGCGATCGCTATCTGTTATATTTAGTGAGGTCAAAAAAACAGACTAAATAAAAGGGCGCTTAGCTCAGTTGGTAGAGCGTCTCGTTTACACCGAGAATGTGATTACTCTCTAACTCTCTATTCACAAGGCTTTTACAAATTACAAATATTTTCCGTACCAATTCCGTACCAACTCCTTAATAGTAAAGCATTTCAAGCGTTAAGTAAAGAGAAATGATTGCTAGTCAGGGGTTTTTTAAGGGATATTAATATAGGTATTTCTTATAATATTTCGTAAATCTATAATAAAAAGTTATATGAAGATTTCAAGACGTTGACTGTCGCGACCTCATAGTGAGAAAGCTAGACTCGCGACAAGACAACAAGACAACCATAGAAAAAAAGTGATGCTTGAGTGACAACCTATAAGTATCTACTTATACATACTTTTCCTTGTGACACAACAGTAGATCATGTTTTTATCGTGAGCTATCTATACTGGTCAAGGCTAAAGTTGGGTTATTTGACAGCAAATAATCAGTTTAATTTTTTATCTTTCGCAAGACTGTAGCTTTCTTTTAAAGTTGGTTGTATTGTTTATCGAGATGAAGTTATACAAAAAGTGTAGCAAAAAATGATTGCCAAATAAAAATGCTCAAACTGAAAGGCGATACAGGTAGTAAATGGTATCCAAAATCAATTGAGGCTTTGGAAGAATACCTTACACAATTCATATTTCCAATATCGGGCTATGAACAAAAAGAGTGCAGGGGATTGCGAAAAAATATAGCCTACTCACTACAACATCTTGAATTTATGTATCGTTGTAGCGAAGACATACATCTTTCTAGCGTTCTCTGGACACAAAACACGAAGACATTCATCATAGTAGCGTGTTCAGTTATTGAAGCTATGTTTTTTTATCTGCTTCGCTCACAAGGTTATGCTACAACCACTTCATGGAATTCCTATCGTAAACTAGAGGGAACGGAGTTTAAAGATACTGATGGAAAGAAGAGAAAAATTGACATGGAAATCTTTGAGAAAATCGATCCGAAAATTTATGTAGAAATGAGTTTTGATTCGATGTGTAAGCGCGTTGAGTCAAAAAAGCTTGTTGTATTAGGAAATGATGAGTTCTTTAAAAATCTGCCGTATCTCCGTCAGCTTAGAAATCGTGTTCATGTTCACATTGTTAAAGATGATACCGATACAGACTATAAAAAAATCAACAAGAAAGATTATATTTTAGCAAGAAAAGTTCTTTTCTCTCTAATGACTTCCGAGCTTTTTCCTCAAGTTAATGAAGAATTATTTTATTATCTTGAGACTAATGAGACTTTGCAACTAACTGATGACGATTTATTGTAATCGTTCTATAAGATTATCTGGCATTTTAAGACTTGCAAGACTGTTTACTTACTTCCTTAAGTTTTGGATATTCAAGAGCTTTCAAGGGCTAAAAATAGGGGTGTCAGATGATATTTGAAAGACCGTAGAAAGAAAATAATAGTAGGAAAGACTAGTATAAAAGTCTCTCTACAAGATTTCATAGTATAAAGTTGCAAATTAAGAATATTTAGGTAAAATTTAATAATTAACAGTAAAGGCTAGTCATGACTAATCCAAAAAGACAAAATAGCTCTGGCAATAGAGAAGACGCTAGATATATAGAGATTGTTGGACAAGATGGTAGCTCAAAAGCTCTTTTAGTTGGTTACGGGATTCAATCCAGTCAACACATTATTGATCGTTGGAGGCAACGCCCTCAAGAATCTCCATCTGGGAATATAAGTGCTTCGGTTGTAGATCAACTCAGTAGAGCTATACCTATTGTTTCTTCTAGCTTGGCTAATGGTAGTCTATTCCAAGTAGTAGGAACTCCAGCATTAGTTGAAGGGATAAAGGCTGGTACTCATACATTAATGCAAACAGGTGGTGCTTCTCTTGGAACAGTTGTTAGTACCTCAACAGGTCAGATTGCAGGACAAATGAGATTTGCGCCTTCCACAATGGCTCCTGTAATAGCACCTTTTGCTATTTGGTCAGTTCTCAATGGTATTGCAGGAACATTACAGTTACAGCGTATCAATAAGAGGCTAGACGTAATGACGCGCAAAATAGAAAGCCTTTCTTTTAGACAAGAAGCTGATGCTTTGGGTAGGGTATTTCAGGCTATCAAAACTCTAGATGCTGTACTTGATGAGTATTTTTTCACAGGGAATTTTACGCATTTAGCAACAGAACGATTGGCAATTGCAGAACAAGAAGTTGGATCAGTTTTAGAAAGAAATAAGATGCTTGTTGAGAACTTCTCTGAACGGGCAAAATCAATTATAGAAAAAGGAAGAGAAACTAGTATAGGTAATTTGTCTCAAAAAAGATTCGTTCCGATTCCTGATAGAATCGCCAATAACATATCTAATGCCATTGGCAATGTTGTGTCCAGCAAAGTAAAAGATGCTATGCATGAGGCTAATAAAGCTGAACAAATAGCAACACTAATTCAAGAAGACGGTTCTACTGCAATTCATGATATGCAACTTTTATTAGGACTAGTATCAGCACAGTCTAGAATTCAAGAAGCCCATCTTTTCTATGACTTAATACAAAATCCAACTTATGTTGAGCGTCGTATGGAAACAATGCAAAGTCGGATTGAAGAACACAAGTCAATTCTTCAAGGATTTAATGTTGTTTCTGAACTCAAAAACCAAGCCAAATTATGTATAGATGAAATGCAATGGTGGCAGAAGCATTTACTTAATCGTTCAACAGTGAACCAAGTAAATCAAATAGCTGATTTTCAAGATCCCTTTGCTACATACACAAAAACTATAGATGTAGTACCTAGTTATTGCTTTTGGAGAGACGAAAATGGACTCAACATCAAAATTGACAGATCAGGACAATCTACATGATGCAATAGTAGATCTCTTGGATGGGGTAAAAGCAACACACTATTTGATGGAAAGAGCAATTCAATCAGGCTCTTTTATTGAATATATTTGCTTGGCTGCCTCAATGATTGATGCAATTTTACGAAATGCAATCATTTGCAGCTTAAAACATCATTCTCTGTATGATTTATTTGTTAATTGTTTTATAGTTTGGAATTGAGTATACAGAGTCATTTGCAGATCGTCCAAATACTATAAAATCAAAACCATCTAGAACTTCTGGAAAATTCTGTTTATGTAGTTTTAAGTCAACTTTGATAAGCATTTTATCTTCTGGCTTAATGTGATTAAATTCATGCAGACTTAGTAAATCACTATATACAGGCAAATCGTATGCGACAAGGAAAGCAAGTGGATAAAATTTAATCAAACTAAAAAAGCTTGTCCTATGACATTCATCAAGCTTTCCTCTAATAGCAGACATCGAAAAGTCTCTAAATATTACGGTTTCTTGGTAAGGATAAACCCAATAAAAGATATGAATATCATCATCAATTGGTAGTAAAGAATTCTTGATTGATGATCGAATAATACTATCAATGATCGATTCATTAGCACCAGTTCTTGCAGATAGAATATGTCCTAAAACCGATCTCATGATTGCATTAGGACAACATTCAACTTCAATTGTATCTGGTAGTATTAGTTTACTCTTAACACAAACTTCTATCTTTTCTTTAAGATCTAGTAAATATTTGTCATATTTCCCCAAATCATTATTGCACTTAGCACATATAGTTTTATAAGTAATACCGTTTTGAACCAATCTGGGCTTAAAAGAGTTATCTCCTGTAAGAGTATGAGAAAGTAAATAAATAGCTCTATTACTTACTGAAACACATGACTTTGGAGGTACATGATCCTCTGTTAGCTTTTTCTCAGACTCGCATATGTTGCATATACTATTTTCTTTCTCAAACTTTTGAACAAATAGTTTTTTATTCTTATTCATAATTCAACTTACGGTTACTCGTGTTTTAAGACTTGCAATAATGTTTACTTGCGTTCATGTTTTGGATGTTTAAAAGCCTACAAGAGCCAAAAACAGCCATCTCCGTTAACATCTGAGAAAGACCATAGAAGAGAAACAAGTTAGTTGTGTAGGTAGGCTGTTGTATGTCTACCTACTTTGTATCCCTAAATATATGAATAATTCTGTTCAGTAGCATCAATCAGATCACAAGGTAACGGATCATATTCAAAGCTTTCATTGTACTCATACTCATAGCAATAATCGCTGTCTGTAATATCTGTAGGTATATACAGGTCATCTTCATTAACGAAGTCACAAAGAGGACTATTAGCTCTATGTACAAAGCTCTGCAAACCTAATTCTTTTTCTTCATCTGTTACACAAGCATTTTTTAATGGAAAATTAGAGTAAAGATTAACTGTGCATAGTTCGGTGTTTACCCTAGCGCGACCGACAGCTTGTATGAGTTCGGATTCAATGAAATGAAACTGAAGATTTCTCAAGTGTAGATTGTTATAGGTGTTAAACCAGAATCTAAACCCATTGTGTTCAACCGTTTGCTGATGGAAATTTTTTATGTCAAAATCATCATCATTGACAGGTAGATTTAATACCTTTGCATATAAAGCAATTTCTATGGGATGACGGTGTGGTGTTCCAACTACGTTAATGTTCTTGCCTTTTAGCTTGTCACGTCCCGTACAGTTATAAAAATATATATCTTCAACAATATCGACTCCTTTACTCATAAAGTATTCGCCATATGATTTAAAAGTAATGGTTTGTTGACCGTTCTCTTTTAATCGTTCAGTCATGTAGTTAAGACGTTCATTAAGAGAACTATGACTTAATGAGTAAGTAGTATCTTGCGAAATGAAGCCAATAGTATCTACATTAGAAATATCATAAAACTTTATGCGATCTCCAAATAAGCATTTATAGCTAGCCTCATCAGCAGTGGCAGACATAATAATGATTTTCTTGTCTTGAGGTAGCCTGTCGGTATAGTTACTAATAAAACGAATTTTTGTGATGTCACCAGATTTTGCGTTGTCAGCTTGAAAATAACTAGCATTAAAAAAGTGCAAGATAGGTGAGTTATAAGCAGGATTATTTAGTACTTCATCTCTTATGCTCTCTAAATCCTCAAATATAAGATCCATAATTCTAGGGGTGTTTACCTTCCCTTCTCTAATGTCGTTAATCAATGCTGTTACTTTCACCTTATCGTTGGTGTTGTTGATTTTACTCTCAAGACGCAAGAGATCAGCTAAGTCAATAAATTCAATAGGTAGTAACACTTGAAATATATCCTCATCAAATATGATTGTGTTATGTCCCCAATCAATGAATAAGGCTTTTTGATGGGTTGTAAGCACTGTTTCAGTTGATTTGTAGCAACTACGATTCTGTAAGCGATAATCATTGACTTGTGGATAAATTTCCGACATTTCTTTTAAGTATCTTGTAGCTTCAGCATTAGCTCCTACAACATAGAAAAAAGATAACCTGTCTTTGACCTCTTTAGGCAACATTTCATCACTAGGTGTGAATCTATGAAGTAATTGTTCTTTGTGCATTAGTACTGACACATCATTTTTTAGATCATGAGTTGGTAGTGCAAAAAGTACATTACTAAGATTCATACAAGCGGTCGTTTTCCCTAAACCAGTTGCGACTTTAAAGATATGAATATAATTATCTTGTGTTGCAATCACAGTTTTTAATGTGTCTATCAACAGTTGTCTTGCTGTCTCTATTGGCATACCTTGAAACTGCTTCAATCTTACAATCTTCTTCTTTTGGATTGTATTTAGCAGATTTAAATAACACCAATCTTCTTGATAGGGTGAAAAGTGTTCTAACCTCATTGGTAGATAATCTGAGGTTTTACAGTAATGAAGCTTTTGTATTTTTTCTTTGTAGTTATAATCAGGGTTAGCACGTAGACACTTTTCATATAAGTCCTGACCACCACTAAGATATATCAAGTTAGTAACAAGTCCTAAGAGTTGCGGATCTAACAGTTTGATATCAGGATTCATAAAGTCATCAAGAATTTTTATTTGTTTTCTAAGTTCATCCCAATCGACATTATCAACTGTTTTTATTTTTGAAGCATTTACAGTTTTCTCTATATTATTAAATATAGGCGTAATCGTATTTGCTTCAATTTTTCTTACACCCATATTTTTTCTTGCTGTAGTTAGATCGCGCTTCATGTTTTTACTGCTTGAATCCTTGATTGCATAAAAATCAGCAGCTTGAAAAAGTAACCCCAAATCTAAGTAGTAGTCATAGTCTGTATAGATGATATCTTTGCCTCCAAAAAAGATTCTAGAAGCATCTTTACAACCTTTATCGCATTCTGGAAATATTATCATAAGTGCATTTTGGATTGCATCTCGAACCCCTTTATCTACAACAGGTTCGTTAATCTGAAAAACTACGCGATACTTATGCCAATTATCAGCATGACTAAATGTAGTGTAAGCGAATGCACAATCTAAACCGTAATCTTTCAAGCGTTCTAGTACCTGTTCAAAGCTTAAAGGACTTGCAACCTGTGATTTTGTTTTAGGATTTTTATTGTCAAAATCAAGTGCAAAAACTGACTGTGATTTCCAAGCATCATTCTTTCTAGCACCTTCAAGATAAGCAGGAATCCAACTTTTACCATTAGGGGTTGTAATTTGGTTGCTAAATTCAATGATATCAATGTCTTTAGGATGGTTTACGATTCTATTATTAATTGCACCAATATCAGTAGGCTTACTCTGATACTGCGTATTGTCTAGTAACAATTTATGGGTTATAATGTTAGCAAGAACAGAATTATTAGTCATAGTTTTTTAGTTTTGTTTGGTTAATAGATATACGAATAGGTAGGCATTACTTTGAAGGAGTAATGCTTTTTTGTTAGACATATAATCAGTTTGTTTATTTTTTTAACTGATTTTTATGGAAAACTTTTTTCTTTTTCTACTTATATTTTAACATATCTTAATGATAAAATGATATAATAAAGATATAAAAGAAAAAGGTGTTTAATGATGGCAAAAGGCAGAAAATCAGTATTACGAAATGCAAAATTACTTAGTGTTTATTTAGATGAAGAGTTTACAGAAAAGCTTGAACATCTAGCAAGTAAAACATTAGTCCCTAAAGCTGCAATAGCTAGGGATATACTTACTAAGAAACTAATAGAAATAGGTACAAACTAGGAATTAAAAAACAAAAAAACTACGCAATTACTTTGCATAGTTCTTCTGGTAGTTATAGATTTTGTAGGAAAACTTTTATACTGATCTTTCCTACTTCTTTTCTATGATCAATCTTGCAGTTGAGACTAAAACTTTATAAAGATCTCTTCATTGTCAGCACCGTTAGCCAACAACCACTAAGAGCAGGTTTGCATCTTAGCCGTGAGATTAGAGAAAACTAGTTACCACGTGTCTTTGGTAACTACCTACAGCGTTTTAGTAGGTCGGTATTAAGAGCTTTGATAGCCCATTCGCCTTGCTCGTTGCATTGCGTTTCTCTATAGCGCTCTAATTTAGCAAACTTATCACAGAAAAGCAAGACCGTAGAAGAAAAGGTTTTTATACAGTACTAATAGTGCGATCGGTAAAATAAAAGGCTCACCAGAATTAAATCTAGTGAGCCGTACAGTCAATGTTTAACTAAAGTCAGGTAAAGACGGTCTATTTATAACGTGACCATACGTTTGCATAATCATTGTTGTGTCTGAATGTCCCAGAAGATAAGCTACAGAAGTAATAGGCATATTAGCTTCTAAAGCCATTGATGCAAGTGTGTGTCTAGTTATGTAGGGCTTACGGTACTCAACCCCTAACCCTGCTAAAACGACCTTCCATTGTCTCGTTGTAAAGTTATTATCATCAATTGCATTTCCATTGGGAGAAGTAAAAACCAAGTCATCAGGATTAAGATCGCGACATCTAATCTCAAGCATTTCAGTTAACCTAGCTGTCATTGTCAGATAACGAATAGAGCCTGTTTTTGTTTCTTTGCGGACACGATGTTTACTAGCAGTTTGTCCTTGATCGCCTCTAGCTAAGACTGAACAAATGACAATCTCATTACGAGTAAAGTCTATATGTTGACGCTGAAGCCCTATAGCTTCTGAAGGTCTAACACCAGTCAAAAACAAAAACTCAATGTAATCAGCATAAAAACTATGCTTGTACGCTGAAGACTTTGGACAATAGAGATTGTTGCGAAAAGCGTTAACTATTGCCTTGACTTCTTCATGATTAAAAGGTTTAACCTGATTCTTTAATACTTTTCTACGTTTCAACTTTGAAAAAGGGTTGTCAGATACAAGCTTTTCAGAGATCGCCCAATTTAGACAAGATACCAAATAGCTTAAAGAATCATTCCAGATCCTAGGAGATAGACTGACAATCGTTTCATACCAAAAAGCATCACTAGCCAAAGGATCGGCTTTTTCAATGTAGCGCCTAATTCTAGCGTAGTGGGAACAAAGCGTTCTAGTTGGTAAACACAAGCTAATAACCCACTTATCCCATATAGGAAGCAAGAGTTCTTGACTTGGTTTTACAACTTCAGGACTTGCAATGACAGCTACTTGCTTGATCCTATATTTGTTTAGAGTGGGGTCAAAGTTGCCAGACAAAATATCTAGCTCGATCTGTCTAGCCTTTTGCTCAGCTACCTTCAAATTTACATCTGTATAGGAAAACCCTAGAGACAGACAATATCTTTTTGACTCACAAGACCATCTTAAACGTATGCGATTATCATTCTTTTCTATGGCTACAGTGCCTTTCAGGGTTTTCATTCCGTACCAATTCCGTACCAATAGTTAGTTTTTGGTTTGGTTTTTGGTGTTAGAAAATTTCGTAAGCGTGTAAGACAATGTGAATAATGACTGAGATCAGTAAACTAGCTCTATGTCCTCTATTATTTTTTAAAAACCTAGAAAACCTTGTTATATAAGGCTTTCAGTGTTGGCTAAAAATTAATTATAAATAAGTTGACTAAATGCGATCACTATCTGTTATATTTAGTGAGGTCAAAAAAACAGACTAAATAAAAGGGCGCTTAGCTCAGTTGGTAGAGCGTCTCGTTTACACCGAGAATGTCGGGGGTTCGAGTCCCTCAGCGCCCATTGAAATTCAAAGAAATATTTTTACAATATTTAAGATTAAGCAGTTTTATACAACTAAGATTGTGAATTCTTTGCTGCATAAAATTTTCTATCACAAAGAGATTTGTATTGCTTGCATTAGTGATGGAGTAGCTCATTCCTGAAAATTTTCTTATGCAAAGTCTTTACATAACTTTAAAAATATAAAACTAGGCTTAAATTACAAGCATATAACATCTTAAATAAACTTTTGAAACAACAAAAAGTTATTAGAAAGTTATATAAAGTAATATTTTTCCAGTAAATCAGGTAAGATCTGGTAGTAGCTTAAGAGCCAGAATTTATATGTTGTTGAAGTCATACAAAAATATTCTGCCAGCTTCGGTTGCCTTCATCGGGGGGATAATATTTGTTGTCGGTCAACCAGAATTTGCTTTGGCAAACTATCAAGCAGGATATACACCAACCGAACGTCCTAAACCACAACGCACTCAAGGAGGTGGCTCACGCTTACTCTTGAAAGTTGTGCTTCCTTCCTTTCAATTACAATCTTTGCAAAACACAGTTTTGTAAACCTTGCTTTCAATCTAGTCAAAATCCTATTGACTTTTAACCGTAGTATCAACAGTTATTGAGTTATTTGCAGTTAAGCAGCAAGAAAAGCTAAATTTTTAGACTCTACTTGCTTACGTATATTAGTTCATTTACAGGATACAGAGAAACCGCCATAATGCTTAATCTCAGATCAAAAAGAAGGACACGTTTTACGTGTCCTTCTTTTTGATCTGAGAGGAATTTGCTACAAGACTTTTTTCAAAACCCCGATTTTGGGGTTGCGACAACAGCAATTCTCATTATGAAACCGATTTTGGTGTTTCCAGCGCCTTCGGCGCTGGAAACACCAAAATCGGTTTTTTGAAAGCCCGCCAACGGCGGGCTTTCAAAAAACCGATTTTTACAATTAGAATTTCTGTTGCGACAAAGAGCTTGCATACATCAAAACATTAATTTGGTAGGATCAGTGCGATTTGATTTCAGTATTGAAACTTAGCGGCTCTGACCTGACTTTAGCTTGTAGCCCATTCGGGAATTATGATAAAAAAGTTAGGCTTAAGGAAGCAAGTGCAATTAAACTCCTTGAGATGATCGCTATTAAAACCTTAAAGTCAAATTGGGAAAAATTACCACTTAGATTTCAGCAGTGGGGAGGTTTTTTCCTGTCTAGTGGAAGTATCTACCTGTTAGTGTTTGGACTGCGTTGGTTAGGCTGGTTACAACCGACTGAATGGGCGGCCTTTGACCTATACATCCAAATTCGACCTACGGAGCCAGTAGATGAAAGAATTATTATCGTTGGCGTACAAGAATCAGATATTCGCTATCTAGGCAATTGGCCGGCATCTGACCGCATCCTTGCCCGAATTTTGAGTAAAATCCGTGATCAAAAGCCCAAGGTGATTGGCTTAGATTTGTATCGAGATATTCCTGTGGGAGATGGTTACGCCGAATTAGAACAGATATTCAAAACCACTCCCAATTTGATAGGCATTGAAAAAAGTATTGGCGATCGCTTTAGTACAGTTATTGATCCACCACCCGCATTAAAAGCATTAGGTCAAGTATCGGCAAATGATGTAATTGTTGATCCTGACGGTAGATTACGCCGCGCTTTACTGTATCCGATGCCCGATGGAAATGAGGGGCTACCAAGTTTGGGTTTAGCGATCGCCCTCAGATATTTAAAAGATCAAGGTATAGAACCGAAGTCTTCAGAATCTGGTGGATACTTACAGCTCGGCAAAGCGATTTTCCAGCCTTTAGAAAGCACGGATGGTGGATATATTCGGATTGATGCGGGTGGGTATCAAGTTCTGATGAACTATCATGGCTCTTCTCAAAAGTTTCGCTGCATTTCCCTTGAAGATATTCTCGAAAATCGCATTGACCCCCAACTAATGCGCGATCGCATTGTCCTAATTGGACCTCAAGCTGGAAGCCTCAATGATGTTTTTTATACTCCCTATAGCAGTAATTTTATAACCTCACCCGCTCAAATGTCGGGAGTAGAATTTCAGGCAAATATTGTCAAATTAATTTTAGGAGCAGCCCTCGACAATCGTCCTCTGTTTAGAGTCTGGTCAGATATTTGGGAAGAGATTTGGATAGCGGGTTGGGCGATTACTGGGGCAGCAATTATTTGGATATTTTCGACTAGACGCTTAATTTTTTTAACTGGTACAGTGATTTTAAGCATAGGGTTTCTTGTTGGGGGGAGCTATGTACTATTTTTGTCGGGTTGGTGGATACCGATCGCACCTGCTCTATTGACTTATATTGGCTCGATGTTAGTGATGCAGAGCTACATGTATGTTTCCCGCCTGCGCGAACTCAATTCTGCACTTTCCGACTCGATCGAACTGCTTGCCCATGATGCCTCCCATGATGCCTTAACGGGTTTACCCAATCGCAATCTATTTATGGATCGGGTAGAACATGCGATCAAGTACAGTAAACGTCATTCTAGTTATCTATTTGCGATCTTTTTTATTGACTTAGATCGTTTCAAAATGATTAACGATAGTCTCGGTCATAATGTTGGTGACCTATTTTTGCAGGCGATCGCTGAGATTTTACAAGGTTGCTTACGTTCCATTGATACAGTGGCTCGCCTTGGGGGAGATGAATTTACAATTCTCGTTGATGATATTCAAGATGTGAGCGAAGCCCTAATGGTAGCCGATCGCATTCTCAACAAGTTCCTTGCTCCGATCATCATCAAAGGCGAAGCAATCTTTCCCAGCGCTAGCATTGGCATTGTGATCAGTACACCTGATTATGATAATTGTGTTGATTTGCTTAGAGACGCTGATATTGCCATGTATCGCGCTAAATCCTCAGGGAAAGGACGTTATATTCTCTTCGATCAGGAAATGTATGAACAGACCCTGAGATTAACACAATTGGAGAGTGAACTCCATTATGCCCTTGAGCATCAGGAATTTGAGCTTTACTATCAGCCCATAGTTTCTTTAGAAACGGATAAGTTGTCAGGATTTGAAGCGCTCATTCGCTGGAAGAATCCTAAACGTGGTTTCATTTCTCCGATAGAGTTTATTCCCCTTGCCGAAGATACAGGATTGATTGTGGCAGTTGGTGATTGGGTCTTAAAGGAAGCCTGTCATCAACTAAAAACTTGGCTACATAAATTTCCTGAAGCCGCAAATTTAAAGATGAGCATTAATTTAGCTAGCCATCAAATTCGTGAACCAGATTTGTTAGAGAAGCTTGATGTCATTCTGGCGGAAACTGGTATTGATGGCGGTTCCATTCGTTTAGAAATTACGGAAAGTACATTGATGGATCAAGGAGAACAAACGATTAATAAATTAGCTCAATTAAGGGCAAGAAATATTCAATTGAGTATTGATGATTTTGGGCAAGGATATTCTTCCCTTAGCTATTTACATCGTTTCCCAATTAACATTCTCAAAATAGATCGCGCCTTTGTGGAGCAAATGACTGATGGTGGCGAGAATATAGAAATTGTGCGGACGATTACGATGCTGGCGCATACCTTGAATATGAGTGTGGTTGCTGAAGGTGTAGAGACTCAACAGCAGGTCGAAATTTTAAAAAAATTAGGTTGTGAGTTTGGACAAGGATATCTATTCTCGCGTCCTCTAACTGCAATTGCCGCAGAACAGGTGATCGCTAATAGTATTCATGCGATTGCCATCTCCCCAACAACAGAGTAATTACAGCAATTACCGATTAAACGAACCACAAGAAATTTTTTGAAAGGGTTGCTCTGCAACCCTTTCAAAAAATTTCTTGTTTTGGATTTGAGCGCAAAGCGTTGTAACTGATGTTACGCAGATCTAAAGTTATTTGGGAAATATATTCACAATTTCCAATGTGGAGGTTAACATAGCTGTAACTTTTAGATTAATCTGATGACAGCAGTACCAACGGTTCGCACTCACCGATTGACAAAACAGTTTGATAATCACGTTGCGGTCAATCATATCGATTTGCAGATTGATCGCGGCGAAGTCTACGGACTGATTGGTCCTAATGGAGCAGGTAAGACCACATTAATTCGGATGCTGGCTGCTGCCGAAGAACCCACCGCAGGCGAAATTTATATTAATGGGGCGCGGTTTTTGCGTGGTCAAAATAATCCTGAATTAAAGCGGCAACTCGGATATTTACCCGATGACTTTCCACTTTACGATGACTTAACGGTTTGGGATTATCTCGATTATTTTGCGCGTTTGTACTTTTTGCGAGATGCACAGCGATCGCAAAGATTATACGAGGTGATCGAGCTAGTGGAGCTAGAACAGAAAAAGAATGAACTAATTGCCACACTCTCAAGAGGGATGAAACAACGGCTCAGCCTTGCGCGGAGCATTATTCATAATCCCACATTGCTATTGCTTGATGAGCCTGTATCGGGACTTGATCCCTTAGCGCGAGTGCAGGTTCGCAATATTATCAAGTCTTTGCAACAGCAAGGAATGACGATTCTAATTTCATCACATATTTTGAGCGATCTTGCGGAAATCTGTACATCAATTGGGATTATGGAGCTAGGTCATTTGGTTGAAAGCTCGCGCCTGCAAGCATTATACGATCGCAGCAACCAAGATCAACAACAGATTATGATCTCGACATTAGGTAAAATTGAAGATCTAGAAACAGTTTTGAAGCGATCAGAATTAGTGCATGAAGTAGAAGTTTTAGCTGATGCTGCCATAGTAAGAGTTCAGTTTGCGGGGAGTCTTGAAGACTGTGCAGCCTTACTTAAGTCTCTAATTGAGGCAAACATTCCCATTTCCAATTTTCATCGCACTCAGGAAACCCTAGAAAATATTTTCTTAAAGCTAGGCTATAAGCAAACCAGCTAAATCCAACCACGAATTGCTTCTATGGCAAATGAGTACGCACTTATTTGAAAACCGCAAGATCCTATAATAAATAGCAAAATAAAATAATTTTCATTTTGCATGAACCAGCCGCAAATAGTACCTACATATGACGCGCTAATTCTTCCGATTCTTCACTCGCTAAAAAACTTGGGTGGCTCTGGAACAATTGAAGAAATTAATAGTGAAGTGATCCGCCTATTAAACTTGTCCGATGAAGTACTCAATGTTTTACATGGTAATACATCTAAAAGTGAGGTTGAATATCGTTCAGGTTGGACTAGAACTTATTTGAAAAAATATGGACTAATTGAAAATTCTGCTCGTGGAGTATGGGCTTTAACCTCAACCGCAATTAACTTAGATGATATCGATCCTAAAGAAATTGTCAGAGTTGTTAAAGGTCAATCAGCCAACGGTAATACAAAAGAAGATTTTGCTGGTATCGATAATGCAAATGAGCTAGTAGCATCCGTTGAACATTTAGAAGAAATAGCATGGCATCAAAAACTTCACAATGTGTTGCTTTCACTTAGTCCAGATGCATTTGAGCGACTCACCCAAAGATTGCTGCGAGAGTCAGGATTTATTCAGGTACAGGTAACAGGTAAATCAGGAGATGGAGGAATTGATGGCGTTGGAATTGCGCGTATTAATGGATTTTTGAGCTTTCATGTGTTATTTCAATGCAAACGATATCAAGGAGCAGTTACAGCGAGTCAGATTCGAGATTTTCGTGGTGCTATGCAAGGAAGAACAGATAAAGGCTTAGTTGTAACAACAGGGACTTTTACTAGAGATGCCATAAAGGAAGCAACGCGAGATGGTGCGCCACCGATTGACCTAATTGACGGTGAACAATTAGTGCATAGGTTAAAGGATTTAAAACTTGGTGTTCACATCAAAATGATTGAGTCTGTTGAAGTTGATTTAGATTGGTTTACTAAAATTTAGAAGAGATACAGCCTATTGAGGCTTTGAGTAGTACAGAGAAACTTTTGGAAGCGGGGCGTGGAGCGACGCTTCCAAAAGTTTCTCTGGGGTTTAACTAGGGAGCATCTCACTTAGGCACTAAGTATAAACACTTATAGATACAGGGATGAGATAATAGAACAAAAAGCGCATCCCAAAGCCAATGACACCCGAAGACCAACAAAAGTTAGAAGAATACTGCCAAGGAATTGCCGCAATATTATATCGAAATGCAGAGGCAAAAAATATTAAGCAGTTAAAGACCTTGGAAGGGATAGAACTAGCAGTGCGAGAGCAAATGATAGAAAATGTTAGCCCGAAAATCGGCGTTTTTTTGTCGAGGCA
>NZ_NDHW01000213.1 GCF_002251945.1 Pseudanabaena sp. SR411 | reverse complement strand
GTTTGTCAATAATCATGGCTGTAGATATGTCTTTCTTTTTTATCTACTTTAGGCAGTTTGTATCTCTTTTACTCTGCCTTTCTTACCTTTTTTAGTCTAAACTCCAGTACCCTTAGCAGAGATCATTCAATCCTATGCCGCTAGTGAATTGGCAAGCCAAGAGCCGATCTCAACCGTTGAAGAAGAAAACTTAGAACCGATCGCCAAGAGATCTTTAGTATCCTCAAAACCAGAACAGATGACCTTACTATGAGCGAAACAGCAATGAACTATAACATCAAGATTGAAGGACAGACAATTCCCGTACCACCTGAAATCGGGAGTAGTGATGAACAAATTAGGGCAACTCTCAGCCTCTATTTTGAAGGAATCAAGAACTCGAAAATCGAAAGAACCGTGCAAGCCAACGGCGATGTCCTCGTGGATGTCTGCAAACTCGCAGGCACAAAAGGCACAGTATGAGCGAGACAGCGATCGCCAGTTTGATGAAAGTACCCGAAGAAATCAACCCCTTGCTAGAAATACTTTGGGAGATTGAACAGTACCAACAGCAAGGATCTCAATTAATTGAGCTAAGCGCAATCGGGATAGAAGACTTTAGCGAAGTAACCACCCAATCGCAAACACAAAGTCTGTCTATCCAGAGGACATTAGACAACCTGAAAAGAGCTAGCCCAATCGCCGCACCGATGACAATCCGAGGATTCTGAGATGGACAAAACCAAATTCGAGTGGCTAGCAGCACGCACCGCCGATAAAGCCGTGGAGTACCTCGAAGCAATCCAGCAAAGGGCGACAATGCTGCAACTGTATCAGTATTACTACCCTGATGAATATCAGCAATCCAAGGCTAGTGTTAAAGTTACTAGCCTTGAAACCTATAGTGAGAGAGAGTTGGAATTTCTGACCTTAATGGATGAACAATTTTTCCCATTGCCATTATTGCTAGCAGAATCAGAACGTATCTCCTATATACCCGTAGAGCCACTTGGCACTTCATGGTATTACGATAACTTTGAAGAATTAGGTGCAACCGAGAAATTCTTGATGAGCCTAATTCATGGATTAGATGGTGATACATGGAATGACATTGAGGGAGAACTGGAACAGGACTTGCCCCCTGTCGCGAGTTATATCAATTACCCCAAATTAAGTCAGGAAGCCCAAAAGGTAAGAGGAATGATCGCCCTGTTACCTACAGCCATAGATATGCTAACCCAGTCCACAGGCAATCTATGGCTGGACATCTCCTATGAAAATGACATTGTAGATGCTCATTGGACAGTAGAAGTAATAGATACGCTGAGAGAAGCTTATACAGAAGCGCAAACAATTATGCAAAAGTATCGAGAATTTATCGAATGGTTAGATAAAGACTCGGCAAATTGTATCAAGGTGGTCAGGCTTTGGAACAGATGCAAAGAGACGAATCCAGAAATACACAACCACTATCTTGTGGCATGAGGAAGAATAAATGCTAACCCTAGATCTACTCCAAGATGCCCTAAAGCCCGATGGTTATCCATTAATCGAAGCAGAGGCAAAACTCCTGTTTTTGAAAGGAGGACATTACTGCTTTCAATATCGACAGGGAGAGCGAGAAACCTATAAGTTTCTATCCCCCGACACAGTAAGAGCCGCCTTTCAGCACGAACGCATCGACACAGGCTGGATACCCAACGGAGTAAAACGCATGGGAATCTGCCGTCAAGGACAATGGTATGTACAGTTTATACCACCCGCAAAATCGACATTCACTTTCACCAACATAGATAGCAGTGGAGAGCCAATCTCCCTAACCATTCCCATGATGGGAATAGTGTTTATGCTATGTGGTGACACTTGCTATATCTGGGCAACCAAGCGAAAAACCTTTGCCGCCGAAGCACCCATTTACCATGTGCCATTACCAAACATCTATGGAGATGGCAGGATCTGTATGGGAACTGAGAATAACTTAAGCAACTATACAGAAGGGATCGAGCGACTAGCGAAAGCATGGGAGATGTTCGTGACAGCACCGTTCAACAATCATCTCATGAACGGCAAATCCACTACCCATCCAGAAGACATCCGCGAAAAACTGATCCAATTGCAGAACAGCAACCGCTACCCCATCAACGATCTCGTCCAATGTGGCAGTTCTGTGCAGGTAGCAATCAATATGGTAATCAACCGATGAAATTACTAGAACATGTCCAAAAGCACGTAGCCACAATAAATCCCGCATCACCACCGACAACGATCGCCTACAACAATCCCCCATTAATTCAGCACATCATCGCCACCAGTCAAAGCCTACCCGAAATCGCCGCAACCTCAATGTATGAGTATGTGTATGGCAGCAACGGCACATTTGTCAGGGCAAAGAGACAAGGATTAGAAGCGATCGCCCCCGTATCCTATTACAAAGCCAAAGGACTAAGAGCAATATCCGCATCCGTGCAGATGACCTATCCCGCAGTTCCCCTATTTCTGGTAGAGCAAATGCTCGAAGCCTCACGCATTGCTTGTGATGCCAACAATAATCCCGTAGAGATCGTATTTCACCTCTATTTTGAAAATGGAAATTGGCAGCTCGCAATACCAGATCAAGAGCAAACAGCCACATCCTGCAAGCCCTTGGACAATAACACGAACAGCACCTACAGCAAAGCGATCGTAGAAATCCATTCCCATCATGGCATGAGAGCCTACTTCTCAGACACAGATAATCGCGACGAAACAGGCTTTCGGATCTATGGAGTGCTGGGAGAAATCTTCTCCAACCCACAGATTAGAATGCGAGTAGGAATTTATGGTCATTTCTACGAAACCGCAACAACAGGGCTCTTGGAGTTACCAGCACAACTAACAGACTGCTTAGTGGAGGATTGGTAATGTCAAATCTATCATTACCATTTGCCGAAGCCGTCCCCATCCTGCTACCAGCCTATGAAGAACTAGACTTAATTCTCATCGGCTGTGGCGGAACAGGCGGATGGTTAGCCCTGAACTTGCCGCGCATTGCCTATTTACAAAAACAGATCGGGAAAAAGGTATCAGTTACATTTATCGATCCAGATCGAGTAGAAGCAACCAATATTCCTCGCCAAAACTTTATTCCAAGTGACCTTGGCTTACCAAAAGCATCCGTACTAGCGGCAAGATATGGATGGCAATGGGGAATTGAAATTAGTGCCATGGCAACATCATTTAGAGCAGACATGGCCGTATCACGATGGAAACATCTGACAATTTGTATTGGAGCCGTGGATAATCCAGAAGCCAGAGTTGAAATTGCCAAAGTTTTAGAGAATGGAAAAACAACATTCTGGTTGGACTGTGGTAATCACTATGATTCGGGACAAGTCCTGCTTGGCTCTAGAGACACTGCGGAAAGTATGAAAGGAGCCTTTCATATACCCACATTTTGTATAGCCCTGCCATCACCCGCCTTGCAACATCCAGACTTACTGGTGAAGCAAGAAGCAATCGAGAAAGTCCTATCCTGTGAAGAATCAGCGATCGCCAATGCTCAATCAATGTCAATCAATCACCATATCGCTGATGAAGCATTGGATATGCTACTACGCTTACTAAGCGGAACCCTGACCCGTTTTGCTACCTATGTAAACTGCAAACATGGAACCGCATGGTCTAGATTCAACAGCCCGATCACTTCACCGATGATGATCTGAGGATTCTGAGATGGATGTGATCGCTATTTTTTTGCATTTACTCGTATACAGGCGATCTCATAACTAATCACCCCAAATTTAATCGTTGTGCTAATTTACAATAATAGATGTCTCAAGATTTTGCTCGATACTAAGAGGATTCAAATCATGACGATTTTAGAAAGGGCTGTGAGTACGATGCAGCAGTTGCCAGTTGAGAAGCAGCAAGAAGCGTTGAATTTTATTGAGTTTCTGGCTTTTAAGATGGGTGATCGACAAGTTAAAGATGATTATTCGGTAATTCCTGCTAGACGATCGCTAGAAAATCTGTATGGTATTTGTGCAGACGATCCGATTGTTCTTGATGATTCTGGGATTTCAGAGAGTCTTGATGATGAACTCGTGGGAGCTTTTGACTAGAAATGCGTTATCTATTGGACACAAATGTTTGTGTGGTGTATTTGAATGGTCGCTCGAATACAGTGCGCGATCGCTTAATTTCGACTCCCATTGAAGATATGGCTGTATGCTCTGTGGTCAAGGCTGAGCTATTTTATGGTGCGATGCGAAGCAATAATCCAACTAAAACATTGGAACGTCAACAAGACTTTTTGGAGAGATTTGTCTCATTATCTTTTGGAGATGAGTCGGCGCTTTTATTTGGTCAAATTCGGGCAAGTCTGGCTAGTGCAGGTACTCCGATTGGTGCTTATGATTTACAGATTGCGGCGATCGCTTTGGCAAATAATCTAATTTTGGTGACACATAATACAAGGGAGTTTAAGCGTGTGGATGGATTGCAACTTGAGGACTGGGAGATAGTGGTTTGAGTAAAGAAGAAATTTTTGTAGTTCAATCGCAAAAACTTCGCAAGATGCAGATAACTTGTTGATGTATTACAAGATAAAATGACTAAAATGAAGTAGTTAAAATTTTTTAAGAGTATTTATGCGACCACATAAATCTATTAATTCTCAAAAGGAAAGAATCCATAGTAGGCTTAATGCTCTTGTGGGGAAAGGTGCAGCCGCTTTCTATCGAGATGCTTGTCGTCTTATGGAAATGGAGATACCTTTGGACGCTACAACCCATTTGGTAGGACATTTACTGCGCGAAATAGAAAGTTCTTTAAGAAGTGTTTTGAAACCAATTCTTGATCAGACTAATAGTAGTGGCAAGGATAAACACAAAAGCGAAATATTAGGAGTATTGAAAGCTTTAGAGATATCTGAAACATCACTCGCTGCTATAATTTGGCTCAACATAGCAGGGAGTGAGAGTAAATGGGGATTGCATAAACGCGCTCATCGTGAGGATTTAGCTCCACCACGAGCTGTTAGTGAGGAGTTTGAAGATTTTTGGAGGCAAATGCATATATTTCTGGATGAAGTTCTTGAAAAGTTTGAGACTCGTGCTGCTGAAATTCGGACAAAGCTTGACGAACTATTGGCTAAGTGTACATTTACTGAAAATGAGATCAAAAAAGATCTTGATTTTCTTAGGCTAAATATACCTAATAGTTCTTTTGCTCTTGGTTACTTTTTTGAGAATCTAAAACATCCAGAATGGCTTCAACCACTTCATAACAAAGGTTTTTTTAATAATCCACCAGATGTAGAAATTGATGCAGAAGGTAAAACCTTTCGATTTTATGTCTGGGAACAGTCTCGTTACCTGCGTCGAGTTGCATCTGATAAACCTGAAGAAGTCTTAGAGATTGGGATACAGCTTTTTGATAGAGATTGCAAAAATATTCTAATCTATCAAGATTTGGCAGAAGCTGCTCTTAGAATGCCTTCTGAATTAGCTGCACGTTGGGTTGAGCGAGCTACTCAATGGCTTAAGGTGTCACAATCTCCTTTTGCTGTACACACACGTTTACCTGAAATATTTGGCAAACTAATAAACTATCTATCTATTACAAATCAGGTAGATGTAGCTATTAATCTAGCTCGTGAACTTCTTGCAGTTTTACCTTCATCTTCTGAGCCAGATAGCATTTTAAGTAGGGAACCTATTATTCGCTTTGAAGAATACCATTACAGCAAAATTATTAACGAAAACGTTTTAATAATACTTAATAGCCAGTCTAACGCAGTTTTAATGACATTTTATAATTTACTCGGTAAATATCTATATCATTCTCTAGAAATCAATCAAGATTTAATTAATCTTCTAGCAGTATCCATTTGGGTAGTTTCAAAGCAGACTGATGCAGTTCTAACGATGTTATGCGGGTTACTAGACAAATGTCTACGTCCTCCTCTTGGAATCAACCAAGATTTAATCATAGAAGATTATTCTTATGTTTGGTATCCTAATTTAGATATTGCTTCAGGAGATCAGTACGATATTAAGAAACTTCTTACAACAACTATTTGGAAGATCACAAAACAGTTGTTAGAGATAGATTCTAGTAAAGCCAAGAGTTTATGTAAAAAGTTTCAAAGTTATCGATGGCGAGTTTTTGATCGCATCGCCATTCATGTAATGCATCATTTTCCTAAACAAACACAAGATCTAATTGTTGAATGTCTGTTAGATCGAAAGCGATTAAATTATCACCCAAAAGAGCTAGTTTATTCACAAGAATACTCTAAGCTACTTCAGATAAGCTTCTCTAGGCTAGACGAACTTCAGCAGAACCAAATTTTATTGTGGTTATTAGATGAACCACTAAATATTACTCCCTTCCCGCTGTAAGGCATGGTAAAATATGAAATAAAAAGACAGTAAAAAAATGAACCAAAACGAAGCGCTTCTGAACAAGCCGTTAGATCTCAAAGATTGGCA
>NZ_NDHW01000021.1 GCF_002251945.1 Pseudanabaena sp. SR411 | reverse complement strand
CGTCCCTTTCGCGGTATTCACAAGAAGTATTTGTATCTGTATGTAGCCATGTTCGAGTGGGCATACAATCTACGTTGGATTGATTTTGACTTCCTGCGTCGGCTTCTTTTCCCTCCTTCCACCTATTTACCTAGATGAGCGCCTTACATTTCCTCTTCAGAATCACGTTCTACGATGAGGGCGCGTAAGATAGCACGAGCTTCAGAACCAAGTTCATTGTCAAACATTTGCATAGTCTGCTTAAAGCTTTTATTCTGATTCACAGCATCCTGAAGCAATTTATGAAATCCAGATTGTGTTACTTCCAATCCAAATACTTCACGAGTTAAAGTGCCAACATTTTCTCCAAAAGTTTCTGTTTCAGGTCTTTCAGCTATAGCTTCCGAGCCATTACGACGTAACTTCCAGACACAACTTTTAGGAATTTCCTGAAGTATGACAGGCGAGTGCGTGGCTATAATTGCAACGCCATTACGATAGACTAAAAGCTCAGAGAGCGTTCTTACAAAAGCGGAGAGTAGGGGAGGATGAAGATGTGCCTCTGGTTCATCTAGTAAGACTAATGTACGCTCTTCAACAGTTTCAACTAGACGAGTAATTGTTAAGAGTACAACTTTGTGACCTGAACTAAGTTTCTCAAAATCTGATATGCTTTCTCCTTATCGCTGTTGTTAGAAAGTGATGTAATAGATGCTTCTTTAAAGACTGGATCTGATTCAAGCATTTCTACAGATTTTTTCCATCGGCTAGCTCTATCCCTTCTCCTACAGGCATTGACACTATTTACAAACTCCTGTGTTAACTCTTGAGTAGTTTTTGGAAGATGGATATTATCTTCGTCAATGCTGCGAAATGGCTTTAGACCAATATATGAATATTTAATACCATCGGTCTTATCATTATTCTCACGCAGAGGTGTAAAATCGTCAAATGCGCTGAAAGAGACTGAGACTAGATTTGCGAAAAGCTCAGAATTAGGTTGAGTCGAGGTAGGGTATTATCCCTAGCCCCTCTCTGTTAGATCCGTACGTGCGATTTTCATCGCATACGGCTCCCGATATTCTTAGCTTACGCTTTTGCTCATGTGATGATAATCGTGGCAACTTTCGTGTATTGCTA
>NZ_NDHW01000212.1 GCF_002251945.1 Pseudanabaena sp. SR411 | reverse complement strand
AATTATTGCCAGAATATTCCATTTACCATTTAAAACAAAAATCGGTAGGGGCGATGCCCCCGTGCTCGCCCCTTCTATGCGAACCGCAAATAATTTTTATATGCGGCGATAATTTTCAAATACAACGATAAAATTGCGCCATGCCATACAATCCAGACATACATCATCGCCGTTCCATTCGTCTCAAAGGATACGACTATTCACAGGCAGGCGCATATTTCATCACCATTTGCATCAACCATCGACAACCCCTATTAGGCGCGATCGCTGATGGCATCATGATACCGAATCCTGCGGGAACAATGGTACAAACAATTTGGGAAGAAATGCCATTCCATTATCCAAACATAGAATTAGATGCCTTCGTGATAATGCCCAATCATATTCACGGCATTATCATTCTGAAATCAGCACAAATAGAACCTGTAATGACATTAGGAGAAATCATGCATCGGTTCAAATCCTTCACAACCGCAAAATATCGTCATGGTATTCATCAGGCACAATGGCAACCATTTATGGGCAGACTATGGCAACGGAACTATTATGAACATATTATTCGCAATCAAGAAACCTGCGATCGCCTACGCCAATACATAGCTAATAATCCCTCATCATGGGAATCCGATCTTCTGTATCCAAATATCGATCCTCCTTTATGACCAAACTATTTGCCTGTGGTACGGGGGGATTGGCAAGACTGGCTAGAGATCTGCTGTAACCGTTTGCGTTATCATCTAGTTTTCAAAAATCCCTCCGATGATCTGGCGAGAGAAGCCTGATACGTGCAATGTCCTGAATATTACTGCGACAATTCCCTCACCCCGTTCCAAATCCTCAAAAATCATCTATAGGTTGTGACATCTCTATCTGAGGGACTAAGGAGTGTCATCTAGGAAAATTGATTAAAGATATACAATGTAAGTTCATCTTATTGTAGCTAACGTTTGATTTGTATATTTATCCCTTGCGAAGTAATACATTTAAAAAATCTATTGGTTCAGAATTGAGGGCAAAGTGCTATAAATCGCTTTGCCTATGATTAAGATAAAAAAGTTTGATGTGATATTCGTTTATTGGGCTTAACCAAATGTATACAGTTTTAGAAGCGATCGCTACTAGCAATCCTGCTTATAAGCTCACGCAATCCGAAGCCGCTGACTTTATGTTAAAGACAGAAAGTTTATCGGCTGCTATTAGAAAAAGAATTCCATCAATTTATGCAAATTCAGGAATCGATTATCGCTTTAGCTGCATTCCAGACTATGGCGGCGATCTCCAAAAATTTGAACTATATCCTGATAATTGGGAACTCACACCCACGCCAACCACCTTTAGTCGCAATCAAAAATATGAAATCTATGCACCTAAACTTGCGCTGCAAGCAGCACAACAAGTGATCGCAGAAACAGATGATCTTTGTGCTCAAGATATTACCCATTTAATTGTCGTCAGTTGTACGGGCTTTTCGGCTCCTGGTATTGATATTCACCTAATTAAGCAACTAGGGCTTTCCTATACAATTTCTCGGACGATGATTGGATTTATGGGTTGTCATGCCGCCTTTAATGGACTGAGAACTGCCCATGCGATCTGTCAAAGCGATCGCAAGGCAAAAGTTCTTTTAGTTTGTGTGGAGTTATGTTCATTGCATTTTCAAGTGGCTGACACTCTAGAGAATACGATTATTAATGCCATCTTTTCCGATGGAGCTGCCGCCGCGATTTTAACTTCGCGTCCCTTTTCTGAAGCTGAAGGCAAGCTTGCCTATACCGATGGATCGAGTTTACTCATAGACAACACGGAAGAACTAATGAATTGGACAATTGGTGATACGGGCTTTTTGATGGGTTTATCACCGAAAGTTCCCGATGTAGTGGTGGGGGCTTTGCCTCATTATCTACAAACTTTTTTAAGTCAATATCATCTCACCCCAGCGGATCTGGATTTTTGGGCGATTCATCCTGGCGGAAGAAGAATTATTGAAAAGATTCAATCTGCTTGTGAGCTTAGCGATCGCATGGTTGCCGATTCCTATGAGATTTTGAGACGTTATGGCAATATGAGTTCGCCAACGATTCTATTTATTCTCAAACAGATTTTAGCCAAGCATCAAGTAGGCGCAACTCCATTTCTAAATGGGCTTGCCTTAGCCTTTGGTCCTGGACTATCGATTGAAGGTTGTTTATTTCAAAAAGTCTAAAAAGTCTAACTATCAATATTTGTAGCGCTTAGCGCTACAAATATTGATTTAAAAAATTAGGAGCATATATGCCTTCATTTCAAATCCGCACCAATCAAGATGAATTGATGGATGATTTCTCCATTCAGGATGAACGTCTCACCGATGCCCTAGAACAACTGCGCCCCATTAACCAACTGCTGGGCGGATATGCCACCACGATGGAAGTTCTCGCGCCCTTTCTCAAAAAGAGAGCGCAAGCAAATCAAACCACGCGCATTCTCGATATCGGCACTGGTATTGGTGATTTCCCTGAATATATCGTGCGTTGGGCTGCGGCTCAGTCTCCTGCAATCAACGTCGAAATTGTGGCAATCGATGCCAATCCTGTAACCGTTGATTATGCCCGTGAAGCTCTCAAAAAGCGATTGCCACCAGAGCTACAAGCAAAGATCAAAGTGGAGGTTGCGGATGCCTTGGCGCTACCCTACGCAGATGACGAGTTTGATGTGGCGATCGCGGCGATGTTTTTGCATCACTTTGCCCATGAGAATGCTGTACAAATTGTGCGATCCATGCAGCGTATATCCAAACAAGGTATTCTGATTAATGATTTGCATCGGCATCCCCTAGCCTATTATGGAATCTATGCCCTCACAAGGCTATTACCTGCGGTACAAATGGTTCGCAATGATGCACCTTTGTCGGTTTTGCGTGGATTTAAATCCCCTGAATTAAAAAATATTGCCGAGTCCGCAGGATTAGTTGATTTCTCTCTCAAATGGCGTTATGCCTTTCGTTGGGTACTTCATACAATTTAGCTCAAAAGCAAGCCAAGATTTTTTGAAAGCGACGCTTTCAAAAAATCTTGGCTTGCTTTTGGCATAAGTCTTATAGCTGTCGCCATTTGTATAGCTATAGCCACCTGTATCAGGACAAATCAAAACCCAAATAGTGTGAGGCGGCGCTTCGCGCCGCCTCACACTATTTGGGTTTTATTTCCTAACAAGACTGGCGACAGCTATATTAGGACAAATAGAAGTGAGGGGCGGCGCGAAGCGCCGCCCCTCACTTCATGACTGGCGACAGCTATAGAATAAAAATAGTTTAGTAATAATCACGATGCTGCAATTTATTGATACTTTCTTGGGTGGTCTACCAAACTGGTTTTATCAACTTGAACAATGGACTGATGCTTTGGTGAATAGCCAACTCAATCAAGCCTCATGGACAAGTATCGGCGTAGTGTTTTTAGCAGGACTGGTCACCAGTCTGACCCCTTGTACCCTGTCGATGTTGCCACTCACGATTGGCTATATTGGCGGCTATGAATCTAAAAGTACATGGACATCGGCGCTGCAATCAGCATGGTTTTGTCTCGGCTTTGCGATCGCCCTCACTGGTTTTGGACTGACCGCCGCGCTTCTCGGTAAAATTTATGGACAAACGGCTTGGGGTTGGTCGGTGGTGATGGGAATGATCGCGATCGCAATGGGATTGCAACTATTGGAAGTAATTTCTTTCCGTTTACCAAGTTTTGGGAATTGGGAAGTATCTCAAAATTTGCCACAGGGATTGCGATCGCTTTTAATCGGATTATCTTTTGGGTTTGTGGCTTCGCCTTGTAGTACGCCTGTATTAGTCACACTTTTGGCTTGGGTATCTGGCTCAGGAAATTTGCTGGTGGGTACAGAATTTCTGCTTGCCTATGCGATCGGCTCTGTATTACCGCTAGCGATCGCAGGGACATTTACAGGGCTGATTAAACAGTTCTTGGAATTGCGTCGTTGGTCAAGTTGGCTCAATTGGGGAAGTGGGATAATTCTGATTGGGTTCGGCACACTTTCCATTTTGAGCAAGATTGCCTAAATCTATTTCCGCCATTCCTGATCAAATCTTCCCCAAAGACTGAGTAATCTCGGATCGATCTCTGTGTCAAGTAGAACAGCGGTAACGATTGAACGTATTTTTAATAGATCGCCAAAACTAGCCCGAATGAAGATTTTGCCAGAAGCGACAGATTTTTCGAGTGTAGATTTACCAAACATGATGTTACGTAAAGCAAGCCCAGTGCTTTCAAAGTCATTGCTTGCCTCAGGATCAGCTTCGGAAATTGTGATTTTTAATTCCTGTTCACCTTCTGCCTGCACATGGATGCGAGCTTCATCGATCGCGATCGTTGCCGATTTCCCAGAAGCAACGCGCACGATCGCTGCCCATGTGTCACCTTGGCGATCGCGCAAAATCTCGATTAATTCTAAGAGCATGGATGAGAGCATTGCGGCGCGAGGTGACAGGGAATCAGGCATGGTCATGTTAGGCAATTAGTTAAAAAGATATAAAGATTATAGGATTACGAGATGTCATCTTTTAAGCAAATATACTAGTCCTACCGCGCTTTGCGCTCAAACCCAAACCAAGAGGTTTAAAAAGTTTTGCTTTGCAAAACTTTTTAAAACCTCTTGTGGTTCGTTTGATCGGTAATTGCTGTAAATAAACTGAGAAAGATACATCCAGTTCTTTGCGGCTTTGAGTAGTACAGAAAGATTTTTGAAAGCGTCGCGAAGCGACGCTTTCAAAAATCTTTCTGGGTTTTAAATCAGCGCAAGGCGCTGTATAGCAATTCCCAATAATCCACATAATATGAAAAAAATTTTATATTCTTTAGCGATCGCCCTAGGACTGTCCTGTATCGCGATCGCACCTGTAGCATCACAAACGATCGCGAAATCTCAACAATTTGGAGTTGCTCCCCCAGCCTGCGAAAAAGAAGCTCAGCTTTACCTAAACATTTGCGCTTCTCGTTGGGCAAAAACTGCTGATTTCTTGCGATCGCTAATTTATGACGAAGTTTATAGTCAGATCCCTACAGCTAGACAGTCCCAACTCAAAGCAGTCGAAAAAACTTGGAATTCCTATAGAGATATTCACTGTCAGGAACTGAGCGAACCATTCCGTAAAGGCTCTATTTATCCTCTCTTGTATTTCAGTTGCCGAGCGAGACTGACTAATGATCGCATAGCTGATTTACAAGGGACAAATAATTCTCAACTTACATCAGATGTCACGACTCAAAGGCTATCTAAAATCCTGAAGCAGGAAAAGATGCAGAATTCTGCGGGGCAACGTCAATGGTTACTCTACCAAGCTCAGCACTGTCAGTTTGAATCATTAATTTCTCTGGATAACTCGCGATCGGTCAAACAATGTCGCGATCGCTTAGCCGAAGGTCGGCTTCAGCAGTTAGAAGCAATGCTTGGCACTCGATAAATGACTGTTTGCAGTGCTTTGCGCTCAAACCCAAACCAAGAAAGAACTTGAAAGCTTTGCTTCGCAATGCTTTCAAGTTCTTTCTTGTGGTTCGTTTGCTCGGTAATTGCTGTAAATAACACTTTTAGCGACTTTCCCACACCAAGATAATCACAGTCCCAAGAGCGTAGGCAAGAATATCTTTCCAATCAAAGGTAGTTCCTAAAATAGTTGCTAAAACTTTATTTTGTGCTAGTCCTAGGCGATCAACAAAATTTAGATACTGCAATCCTTCGATCGCACAGGCAAATCCAAAAACCGATATCGCTGCTATCTTTGCGCGAATCTTCCAAAAGGATTTAATAAAGCAGTAAATCAGAATTACCACTAACACATCCCCAATAAAGGGGCGAATTAACTGATCATCGATAAAAATGGCGATATAAACTTCTATTAAAAAGAATAAAACTGTTAAGTAGAAGTATTTACGATTAAAAGTGAGCCGATTAGTCAGCATGTTACGAAATTAAGACATTAATATCAAAAATCTTTCCCTACCCCTGCTTTATAGCGATCATTACAGCGCTTTGCAGTCAAACTCAAACCAAGAAATGTTTTTGAAAGCGTTACTTCCCAAGGCTTTCAAAAACATTTGAGTGGGAATTGATGTATGAATATCTATAGTAAAGCAAGTTTTGCTTAGGACATAAAACCCAAGAATCGAGTGGCGGCGCGAAGCGCCGCCACTCGATTCTTGGGTTTTGGTTTGTACTAGCTAACTCTTTTTTTGCTATATAACGCCACTTTTGAGACTTTTAGTGCTTTTTTACGAAGAGTTTACGTTTACAGGTTTGATCGCCTGTCAAGTTTTGTAACAACTGCAATAAAAATAGTGATAATAACTAACTGAATTTGACTAATTCCTTAGTACCTCATACCTAGGACATAGATTTATTAGTACAATCCAAAGTAGCGATCGTAACTACTCAATTACGCCTGAGCTAACATAATCCTTTAATACCATCCTTTTCAGTCAATGATGAATAGCAACGCACTGCCCCTAAAACAAGGTTTATACGATCCACAGTTTGAACATGATGCTTGTGGGGTCGGATTTATTGTCCATAAATCAGGAAAAAAATCCCATGCGATCGTCGAGCAGGGTTTGACAATTCTAGAGAACTTGGAACACCGTGGCGCGTGCGGTTGCGAGACAAATACAGGTGATGGTGCAGGTATTTTGATGCAAATCCCCCATAAGTTTTTGGTGAAAGTGGCGGCGGCAGCAAATATCACCCTACCTGAAGCAGGACAATACGGTGTGGGCATGGTTTATGCTTCGCCCGATTCTAATACCCGTAAGAATGGGCGAGAAGCTTTTGAAAAGCTGGTAGCTGCTGAAGGTTTAAAAGTACTGGGATGGCGTGATGTCCCCACTGACAATTCCTCCTTGGGTGCGACTGCTCAATCAAGTGAGCCATTTATGCAGCAAGTGTTTATTGGGCGATCGCCTGATCTTGCTGATGATCTCGCATTTGATCGCAAATTATTTGTACTGCGTAAACTTGCCCATACCGCAATAAGGGCGGCGAATGTTGACCCTTACTGGTATCCTTCTAGCCTTTCCTGTCGCACGATTGTCTATAAAGGGATGTTGATGACGGCGCAAGTAGGAATGTACTACGCCCATGATTTGCGTGATCCTGACATGGAGAGCGCTCTGGCCTTAGTTCACTCCCGCTTTAGTACCAATACTTTCCCTAGCTGGGAGCGATCGCACCCTTACCGCTACATTGCCCACAATGGTGAAATTAATACTTTGCGCGGCAATACCAACTGGATGATCGCCCGTCAGTCGATGTTTGAGTCGGATTTGTTTGGCGATGATATTTCTAAAATCAAGCCCGTGATCAATATCGAGGGTAGTGACTCGACAATTTTTGATAACGCTTTGGAATTGTTAGTACTGGCTGGGCGATCGCTACCTCATGCAGTGATGATGATGATTCCTGAGCCTTGGACTGCCCATGAGTCCATGAGTGATGAGAAAAAAGCCTTTTATGAATACCATTCCTGTTTGATGGAACCTTGGGATGGACCTGCCTCGATCGCCTTCACCGACGGCACAATGATCGGCGCAGTTCTTGATCGTAATGGCTTGCGTCCTTCGCGCTATTACGTCACCAAAGATGATTTAGTCATCTTCGCATCGGAAGCAGGTGTATTGGATATTGCACCAGAGATGATCGAATCTAAGGGTCGTCTGCAACCAGGGCGGATGTTCCTCGTGAATATGGAAGAAGGTCGGATTGTTGCTGATGAAGAAATCAAACATCAAATCGCCACTGAACATCCCTACCGTGACTGGATTAATCAGCACATGGTGGATATCGCTAATCTCAAGGATGGTGTAGCTAGTGAACCAGAAGCGATTCCTTTAACTCAGAAGCAAATGGCTTTCGGCTATTCCTTTGAAGATTTGCGTCTGCTATTAACGCCAATGGCGCGGGATGGTGTGGAAGCGATCGGTGCAATGGGAGCGGATACCCCTCTAGCAGTTCTTTCCAATCGCCCTAAACTTCTCTATGATTACTTCCAACAGTTATTTGCACAGGTAACTAATCCTCCTATCGATTCCATTCGCGAAGAAATTATTACTTCCGCCGAAACAACCATTGGTGCAGAACGGAATTTGCTCAAACCTGAACCAGAAAGCTGTCATTTAATTGAATTAAAAACTCCGATTCTCAGCGATGCTGAATTTGCAAAACTGAAGCATATTAATGAAGGTGGTTTTAAATCAATTACACTTTCTACTTTGTTCAATCCTAAATCTGGTGTTGCTGGATTAGAATCAGTAATTACTGAGATTTGTACTAAGGCTGACCAAGCGATCGCTGATGGTGTGAATATTTTAATTCTGAGCGATCGCGGCGTGAATCCTGATAATGCACCTATCCCTGCATTGTTAGCTGTATCAGGCTTGCATCATCATCTCATCCGCACAGGAACCCGTACCAGAGTCGGTTTAGTTCTCGAATCTGGTGAACCCAGAGAAGTGCATCACTTTGCTCTGTTGATTGGTTACGGTTGCGGCGCAATCAATCCCTATCTTGCCTTTGAAACGATCAAAGACATGATCGATCAACGTCTCTTAGTAAATGTCGAGTTCAAAACTGCGGTTAAGAACTTTATCAAGTCGGCAACTAAGGGCGTAACTAAGGTTGCTTCTAAAATTGGTATTTCCACAATCCAAAGCTATCGCGGCGCTCAGATTTTTGAAGCCGTTGGACTCAATCAGGATGTGATCAAAAAGTACTTCACTTGGACAGCTTCCCGTATCGAAGGTGCTGATTTGGAAGTGATTGCTAAAGAAGCGATCGCTCGTCATACCCATGCCTTCCCCGATCGACCTGCTAGCGGCAACACCCTCGATGTCGGCGGTGATTATCAATGGCGCAAGGATGGCGAAGCCCACCTGTTCAGCCCTGAAACTATTCATGCATTGCAAAAAGCAGTACGCGATGGCAACTATGAACTGTTCAAGAAATATTCGGCACTTGTCAACGAACAGAATCAACAACATTTCACCCTGCGTGGCTTGCTCGATTTCAAAGCTCGCGAATCTATTTCCATTGATGAAGTAGAACCCATCGAATCAATCTTAAGCCGCTTCAAAACGGGTGCAATGAGCTACGGTTCGATCTCTAAGGAAGCCCATGAAGCTTTGGCGATCGCTATGAATCGCATCGGCGGCAAGTCCAACACAGGCGAAGGCGGCGAAGATCCCGATCGCTATACATGGACAAACGAGCAAGGCGATTCCAAAAATAGCGCCATCAAACAGGTTGCCTCTGGACGTTTCGGCGTAACTAGTCTCTACCTCTCCCAAGCCAAAGAGATTCAAATCAAGATGGCTCAAGGTGCAAAACCAGGCGAAGGTGGTCAACTCCCTGGCAAGAAAGTCTATCCTTGGATTGCCAAAGTGCGCCACTCTACTCCTGGGGTCGGCTTGATTTCACCACCACCTCACCATGACATCTACTCCATCGAAGACCTCGCCGAGTTGATTCATGATCTCAAGAATGCCAATCGCGCCGCCCGTATCAGCGTCAAGCTAGTTTCGGAAGTGGGCGTAGGTACGATCGCCGCAGGGGTTTCTAAAGCTCATGCCGATGTCGTTCTTATCTCTGGCTATGATGGCGGTACTGGTGCATCACCCCAAACCTCGATCAAGCACGCTGGCTTACCTTGGGAACTTGGACTCGCGGAAACCCACCAAACCCTCGTTCTCAACAATCTCCGTAGCCGCATCGTTGTGGAAACCGATGGACAAATGAAAACAGGTCGTGATGTCGTGATCGCGGCTCTACTTGGTGCAGAGGAGTTCGGCTTTGCCACCGCGCCTCTCGTCACCCTTGGCTGTATCATGATGCGCGTCTGTCATCTCAACACCTGCCCTGTTGGAGTCGCAACCCAAGATCCACAATTGCGCGACAAGTTCACAGGTGATCCTGCCCACACCGTCAACTTCATGACCTTCATCGCGATGGAAGTTCGTGAATTGATGGCGAAACTCGGTTTCCGAACCCTTGATGAAATGGTCGGTCGTACTGAAGTTCTCGAAGCGAAGCAAGCGGTCGAGCATTGGAAAGCGAAGGGCTTAGACTTCTCCAAGATTCTCTATCAGCCAGAAGTTGGTGCAGAAGTGGGACGCTACTGCCAAATTCCACAGGATCACGGCTTAGACAAATCCCTTGATATGACTGTGTTGTTGGATTTATGTCAAGCAGCGATCGTTGATGGTGAACCCGTTCAAGAGACTATTCCGATCAAAAATATCAATCGTGCTGTCGGAACCATCCTCGGCAACGAAATCACTAAGCGCCATTGGGAAGGACTGCCCGATGACACCGTGCATCTACATTTCCAAGGTACGGCTGGTCAAAGCTTCGGCGCATTCGTTCCCTCTGGTGTGACGATGGAACTCGAAGGCGACACCAACGACTACCTTGGCAAAGGACTTAGCGGCGGTAAGATCATTCTCTATCCAGACAAAGCTTCTACCTTTGTCGCCGAAGAGAATGTCATCGCTGGTAACGTCGCTCTCTATGGCGCAACCAGTGGCGAAGTCTACATTCGCGGTATCGCTGGCGAACGCTTTGGAGTGCGTAACTCTGGCGTAAATGCCGTAGTCGAAGGCATCGGCGATCACGGTTGCGAATACATGACTGGCGGTAAAGTCGTTGTCTTGGGCTTAACTGGACGGAACTTTGCGGCTGGTATGAGTGGTGGTGTTGCCTATATTCTCGATGAGTCAGGTGATTTCGCCACCCGTTGCAATACTTCAATGGTCGGCTTAGAGAAGCTCGAAGATCCTGAAGAAATCAAGGATCTGAAGCAGTTGATTCAGCAACACGTTGACTATACCGAGAGTGCTAAGGGTGCAAAGGTTCTCGCTGATTGGAATGCGATCGTTCCTAAATTCGTGAAGGTAATGCCGAAGGATTACAAGCGGGTATTGCAAGCGATTAAGGAAGCATTGGAAGATGGTTTGAGTGGTGATGATGCCCTGAACGCCGCCTTTGAAGCCAACTCTCGTGATGTTGCCCGTATCGGTGGCAGCTAAATAACAAGAGACAAGGGGCTTAAGCCCCTTGTCTCTTATTCTCGCCATACTAGACTTGCCATGACATCAAAGTGATAGTCGTATGTCCAAATAGGAATATTCATTTTTGCCGATAATACTGCTGTTGTGGCATCTACGAGAGTAATCGTCTGATCTGGATACTGCATGACTTTCTCTTTAGCTTGAAGATAGTCCTCTTGGGTTGGATTTAAAAGCTCAACGCAATCAAGACAATATTCTGTAAATTCCTTTGCGGCTAGAAAGCCAAGTCGATAAAGCAGCAAGCTATAAGTTTCAAGAAATACTGGAAACGGCACATAGATAGTCGTGTTAGCATCAACAATTTTTTGCATCTCAGATTGAGCGCGTTGATGATAGCTGTCTTTGTTATCTAGTAACGCATAAAAAATGCCTGTGTCGGCAACTACTCTACTCATGCTTGAGAATGAGAGATTTTGTGGTTATAGAGAGATTCTGCTAGAACTACGTCATGATTAATAGACGTATCGGTGTAATTGCTCCCTTTGGTAACAGGGCTAAGCATACGAGGCTTTTTGAGGTTGGTAGACTGCTGGTTGGCAATTTCTTGCAATATGAGTTGTGCTAGTCTGGTTTGGCTATCCTGAGGCAGCTTGGCAGCAGCAACAAAGGCTTTTTCGAGCAGTTGATTCATATAGGCTGAGGTTTTATTTTTATTGTACAGGCTTTGATAATAAGGTGAAGCTATATGAAAGCTGAAGAGTTAGATAAAAAGTTTGATGATGGCGAAGATGTCTTAGATTTATTTGATCTTACGACTTTAAAACGTCCTGATTTAGAAACTCAGTCTGTTGCTATCAATTTACCCCAGTGGATGATTGCTGCCCTTGATAGAGAGTCGGTAAGGTTACACGTTAGACGTAGACCGTCAATCTATAATAAAGTTCTAGTTTGCTGAAAGATTAGAAAAAGTTACTGTTAATTCTTGAAGTCTTATCTCGACCAAGCAATAATTGATACCTATGAAATAGCTCTTGCTTTGGTTGTGCGAGAAATACCTCTCCATTATCCAGATTTGCCCTCAGATTGTCCCTATTCGATCACCCAAATCCTCGATCCACAATATTTTTAGCCGCTTTAATAGATTATCCATTACTATTTACTCAATGAAAAGTATTGCAATCCCCCTAAAACAAGCCTGTTGATGAACCATCTAGTAATCGATTCCTTCGTGCGCTTTGGGCTACATTACGCTTAGAGTTTGGGAAATTGGCTTGGCAATATAGTCCAAGGAAAGATGGCTCTCGTCGTGTAATCTATTTTGGTTACGCAGATCTTGCGCTTTCTTTTACGATCCATATTGGCATTATGTATAAGAAAAAAGGGATTATTGAAAGTGTTGTTTTTGAGGATGTTTTTGATAAAACAGAATTTCCTGTGGATAGATTCAAATATTGTGTAAGAGTCGCTGAAAATGCTTCTGAATGCGAGTTTTATGTTTCTGCTGAGATAATTGTTCCTTACGGTTTTCAATTCCAGAGTTGCCAAAGCTTAGAAGTATTCTCTCTCCTTACACATGATGCACAAAAGACCAACATATTTCCCTTTCTTTCTCGAAATCTTTGCAAAACCGATTTACAGATTAAAATTCAAGCTTTCGATGATGCTGATGCAAATCATCAGTTTATGCTATATGCACGCCCTATTGTGGATGTACTATCAGCATTCACAAATCTTTTCTTTGACATAGGCAAGCCTAGAAAATGTGTGACCTTACTTAATTATCCTCAACCAAGAAAATCAATGCTTAATCATGATTGGCTTGATGGATATCCAATCGTAGAAAATAAGCTTATGTTACCTGACCACTGCTTAAAACTTATTGAAGATATAGTTCAAAGCAATATAAATAAGAATAAACAATTCATTTTAGATGCTTGCCATCACTTTCACTCAGCGCGTTCTTCCCAAGAGCGAGATTCTGTTTATTCGCAAACAGAATCTATATCAGAAATAGCAATGGTTCTCTACATTTCATCAGTTGAAGTCCTTTCTTTAATAAATTCCTCTCCTCCGTCGAATTGCCCTACTTGTAGTCAACCACAGCGTCGCATATCATCTCGCGTTGTAGAATTTATGGAACGTCATAATGGAACTATCATTGCTAGCCTGATTAAGGAATTATATAATAACCGTTCTAAATATCTCCACTCTGGACGATTACTTTCTTCGAGATCATACAATGGCACAGTAATTCCACAGTTAAAATCTTCGTCTGATAATGGTGTTCTTTCGCCTATGTCACTTGCACCAATTCATAATTTACGAGAGTTCACGAGCTTCTGTATTCGTGCTGAAACATATAACGAATATAATTTGACTTCTAATGAATACAGTCCTTATTCATATAATGAGAACATAGAGACTGATATAGAACCCCAATTTAGGAATAAATATTTTAAATTCATATCAAAAATATATGGATACTTGCAGAATAAGATTAAGAATCTATGAAATATAGATTAATGGAGCAAGATTTTATTTATATTAATGAAGCGATTCGAGAATTTCCTGAAGTCTCTCAAGTAATCTTGTTCGGCTCGCGGACAGAGATCAATCATAAAAAAAATTCTGTTTTTGATTGAGATTAGAGGTAATCGCTGTTTTGATATTGTTGGCTTGTTGAGGGGCGATCGCTTGTGTGGTGAAAGTAGGGATGATTGAGGCGATCGCTGTTTGATTGAGATTAGGGGCGATCGCTGTTTGGTGTTGTTGGTTTGTTGAGAGGCGATCGCTTTTTGATAAGAGTGGGGGTGATCGCTTTTTGCTTGGGATTAGGGGTGATCTGATAAAATGAATATCAAAGGCTAATTTGGCTAAAACCATGACTACAATCACTCTAGAGCTACCACAAAATATCTACGAGTCTTTGCAAAAAGCTGCTGCAAAAGCAGGACAATCTCCACAAGAGTTAATCACTAAATTATTGGGACAAAGCATACAAAGTTTTACCGATGATCCTTTAGAAGTGTTTATCGGCGCTTTCCAGAGCGACATTCCTGACTGGGGCGAAAATCACGATCGCTATCTTGGACAAGAATTACTAGAAAACCATAATGTCTGAGCTATTTATCGATACGTCAGGCTGGGCAAATCTGATAGATATCAGTCAGCCTTTCCACCCTCTCAGCGTGAAAATATATCAAAATGCGCGTTCTCAAAAACACACAATTATCACGACAAGCTATATCATTACAGAACTTGTCGCACTGCTTTCTAGTCCCCTTCGCATTCCTAGACCAAAAGCGATCGCCTTTATCCAAAGCCTAAAAACTTCTCCGTATGTAGAAGTTATCCATATCAGCAAAGAGATAGATACAAAAGCATGGGAACTCTTAACGCAAAGACAAGATAAAGAGTGGAGTCTAGTTGATTGCTCAAGTTTCATTGTCATGCAAGAACGCAAAATTTCTGAATCTCTGACAAGCGATCACCATTTTGAACAAGCAGGATTTATTCGTTTATTGAAATAGCGATCGCTTTTTGATGTTGTTGATTTGTAGAGGGGCGATCGCTTGTGTGGTAAGAGCATGGATATTCTAGGCGATCGCTATTTTATAGCTCTCTCTTCCCCAACTATTGTTGTCATGCACCTAGATTTTTTACGTTAAACAGAGCGCGTCATTTGCACTCGATAGCGTTCCTTTTTGGTAATCATAATTTCGCCAATCGTGACTCTGCCTTTGCCGCGAATGGCAATGAGATCACCAGATTTTAGTTGATAGTTCGGCTGAGAAACTGTTTTCCAATTGACTCGCACATCTTCGCCGTTGATTAGATCCACCATTTTGCTGCGCGACATCCCAAAGCCGAAAGAAGCGATCGCATCTAATCGTAGGGAAGCTTCAGTGGAAGTGAGTTCTTTGGTGACGGGGATGCGAATTTTTAACTCTTCCCAAGCGATCACATTGACCTTGACGGGAACTGTGCGGACTTGGGTGAAGTGAAGCTGTAAGTATTCCATGAGTTCTGGAACGACGATTGCCTGTGCGCCTTTTTCGCCTAAGACATTGACATCACCGACCTTTTGACGCTCGATACCCGTACCAAGGAGCGCACCCAAAAAATCGCGATGGGTTGCGGTGTCAAATAGGAAGTTTCCAGAAATCGATATGGGTGTAAGACTGACCATTGACTGATCGAGGGGCAACTCAGAACGGGCGATCGCTAATCTTTGGCGTTCGGCTTGTTCATAACCACCCCATGCTAGGCAATGGATTTCGGTCATTTTGCCGAATACTTGTAGTGCTTCCGTAATTTCGGGTGGTGATAGAAAATCACTGCATACGACATCCCATGTCTGGATAGCGCGATCACCTAAATCCAGCAATCGGCTAAGGGTATCGCGATTTTCAACATGATTCAATAGGTCACGAGGTAGCATTAAATTTCGTCAAATTCCTCTTCGGGAATGCGTTGTTTGGACTTGTCAGGAATTTTGGTTTCGCCCCAAGCATCACGGATCTGCTGTTGGGTTTCGTTACGAAAGTTAGTTTTCGGTGTGTCTAAAAAGTCGTCTTCAAAATCATCATACTCGTCATCGTAGTTATCGATGGGGGCAGGTGGTGGGGCGATCGGGCGCGTTGGCTCAGGACGGACTTCGGCTCTGGCTTGGCGACGTTGTTGCTGCGGTGGATTTACAGGTATGCGCTCCTCAGCCCAATTATCGCCATCGTCCCATGATTGTTCTTGACGATAGACAGGACGTTGTTGCTGCGGTGGTGGTGAATAGGTGCTTCTTGTGCCAGATGACAGGGCATTGTCGCGAATGGTGGTGGATGGTGGCATGTAGTCATCCTCGAAGTCATCTTCCCAAGGCGCTTTACCTAGTCCTAGACGCTCTAGCAAGCCTTTGCTAAGCTGGGTCATCCGATCTTCCATGCCCTCGGTGACAATAATGCGATCGCGCCCTACGGCGATGATTTCATTGACATCAAGCTCATAGGTGCTAATCAAGCTGGCGGGAATAATTGGGTTACCGATGGAGGCAACGATTAAGAAAAGTAAATCACCCGTCTCTGGGTCAAATTTAAAATCGCGTACTTTACCAAGCAATTCACCTGATTCTGTGACTACTTCGTTGTTGATCAGGGTGGTGTAGCGCTCAGTAATTAAAATATCTTCGAGTACCGACTCGTCATCTACCAAGATGGCATCTGGCCCCAGCAAGTCAATATTGTCAAGGGACATGAAAAATGTGTCACCTATGCCGATCGGTGTACCTGGGACAAATCTTTCGGCGACGGTCATGCCGACGACCCGCCTCTGATCGACATCTAGCCAGATTTGGGTGACGATGCCAAGCCGCACGGCTGAGCGCTTGCTAAAGACTTGCAAACCCAATACGGCGGCACGTTGACGAAGATTTTCCGATTGCATCATGGCGGTGACGTGGCTCTAAAAGATTCCCAAACAATCCCTAACGGGTGGGGCATGAACTAAACAGGACGGTAAATACCTAGCCCTGATCTTAGCAGACTAGATCCCCGTCGGTATCTTAACGTTTGTTCGGTCGGTTGTTCGGGCGATCGCCTATTGTGTCAATCAGGCTCTGGTCATTGAATTAATGGTATGAAAAACATAGAAACCGTGTGAAAGTAGGCTTTAAATTCTTTGCTATGACATTACAAGAACTACAAAAACAAGTGTTGCAATTGCCAATTAGCGATCGCTGGAAGTTGGTGCAAACTCTCCTAGAGTCTCTAAAACGCGAGTCTCAACCAATTGTAAAACGTGGTAATCTGTCGAGCCTTAGAGGTGTAGCTAAAAGTTCGGCGAGAATGGATGAACTTGATGCTAAGGAAGATTATGTAAATTATCTGATCAAGAAAGCCTCAATTTAGAGAGAAATTGATTTCTATCAACTAAGCCGTTACTGCTGCTTTAACTTGATCTCGTACTTGAAACTCTTTCAGGAATTTAAAAAACATTTCAAAGCCTGTCTTTTCATCGTGACAGGAAAGCATGATTAGTTTTGCCCATGATGTAACGGATCTTACGCCTAGTTTTTGCTGTAGCCAAGGCTGAAAATCGTTATAAAAGTCTTCTTCTTCTTGGGTAAGTTCTTCATTAATCTGACTTCGTGCAAATTCATATCCAGCTAGAAACATAAATAGATCGCTAACGGATTGACGACCCAAATACATTCCTGAGTTCTTCTCAACTTTTTGCAAAATCTCAAATAATTCGATCATTTTATACCTCTCGGAAAAGCAAAAAGAGCGTTAAAAAATATAACGCTCTTTACATAATCAGGAATTGAACTATCTACGAATATAGCTAGCAGCTATTTGTTTTACTGTTTTCTGAAAGGCTGTCTTTACCTTTTGTTCACTTGGATTTTCCTGAAACGCTTTTGAAAGAATTAGAAAGCTATCTTCAAAATTTTGCTCATTCTCGATTTGGGAGTTGAGGTCAAGATATAAACCAAATTGAACTTTGTTTTTAGGTTGAATCTCTTTCGTCTCAGAAGTTGGTTCTGCCTTGATTAGATCGATTGCTGTTAACTTTGCGGCACTTAATATACTTTTAAATGCTTTAGAATTTTTATCCTGTTTTGTCTGAGCAAAAGCTTTAGGCTGATTTTTCTCCGCCATCTCAAAAGTGACTAGAGCAGCTTTATAATCTTTACTTTCGATAAAATTATCGCCTAACTGCATATATTGCTCATATCGCACATTAGCAATAGCTTCTCTTGCTTTAAAGTCTCGTGGTCGCATATTAAGAGCTTTGCTAAAATTTTCGATTGCGCCCAAACTGTCTTTTTTGCTGACTAAGCTATATCCCAAGTTCATATACTCATAATATTTTTTTTCAGATATGAAGCCCTTAACATTCTCAATTGCTTTTGACGCATAGGTATCATTAGGATTAATTGCAAGAGCTTTTTCAAAATTGACTAGAGCATTTTCGTAATCTTTCTCTTCGGTAAGTTGATATCCGATCCTCATGTACTCATCATAAGCAGGATCAATAGGTTGCTGTATTGTAGCAGGCGTTGAAGATGCGTTTGAAATCGGTGCTTTACTGTTATTTTTGTTAGAGACTAAAACAAGCAATGTTATGGAAACACCTAGAATTGATAGCGCAATGTTTCCTGCTGATATTATTAAAGGCTTCCCTCTGTTACCATTATAAGAAGCTCCTCTGGAAGCCATGTATTGACTTTTACATTGTGGCGAGCAAAAAACATTTAAGTTAAGTAATGTCTCAAATACACTCCGTTTGTCAATGGCATCGGCAAAAAAACCTTTTTCAAATTCTCGTTTGCACCAACTGCAAGTTTCTATCATAACTCAACTCACTCCATAAACATCTATTTTAAGTGGACAAACGACTATTGGATTGCACAGTAATTATTAATCTCATTGACAAAAGATTGCTTTTCCTCTGTAACACGTTCTAGAGAGTTAAGAGAAGTCTTAATGCTTTTTACTTCAGCCTTATCAATCTCTGTGGTCACATTACGAACTGATTGAGCAAGATTTTTATAACTACCGACCAGATTCTTCTGGCTATTTTGTAGATTTCCATCCCCAATTTTTACGCTCTCAAGCTCTGCCGTAACTCCATCCAACTTAGTGGCTAGATCTGCTAGTGCATCAGGATTAGCTGAGGTTGAAAGAGTTTTCTCTTTAGCAATAACCTGTTGTAACTTTCCACATTGACTAACCTTACTTTCACAGCTAATAAGCAAACAGCTTATCAACGTAAAAATTAAACAGATAGAGGAATACCGATTAAATGACACTTGCCTTAGCCCCCACATTTTAAGTAACTACTCCTAAAAAAAATCTGACTATCATATAATCTTATCATGGTTTAATTTACTATAATGATTTTTATTTTACAAAAGTTAATCTAAAATTTTGCTTTAAAAATATTTTAAGAACGGCTAACACTATTGCAGGAATGGCGATCTCATTACACCATCTTCATATCAGTACATTGTGATGATGTAGATTATGTGAGGGCGATCACGTTACTTGTTCTGACGGATATTTTAGCCGATCGCCTATCGATCATATACTTCTGGCTCAACATCTGGAACCTTAGCCAGAATCGCCTCATACTTTGCCCGACTTCCCCTCTTAGCCAGTTCCTTAAGATATCCCTCAGTCATCAAAGCCGCAATTTTTTCAGCGTTCTCTGAATCGTCTTGCATAGACGTTCCCGCAACATCACATCGCCCAGCGCCCAGCTTTCTAACACTCATACTTTTGAGGTCATACTCTGGTCTAAGCTCATCTTCCATTTCTAGATCCGATGACTGCATATATCTACTGCTTTGTGGTTATCCCAATCAAATTACATGAAAATATTATATCAGCACATTTTGGTAATTGTTAGGTTGTGCGATAGGCGATCGCAAGTCCACACTAGCGATCCAGTAACACTTCTCAGTTAGCAAAAGAAGATTCACGATGCTTGATCAACGTCTCCACAGGCAACGCACTCCGCAGATGCTGCCAAGGCAAAACTTGATTAACATCCCAATCCTCATGCACATACCAAGCAAGGGGTGGCAACTGCCCCCGCAATTCCTTAAAGGCGCGTTTGTAAGAACCATCACTCGGTACATCCCCATCACTATAGCTACAAGCCAAAATCAATAACTTAGTCAAACGGCGATCGCCTCTCGAAATAAGCGCTTGCACCAGCGAATCTTTGTAACTCTCAGGACGAAAATCTATCCCTTTCGGTAATAGCTTCTTACGGAAATACTGCATTTTCTTCTCAGCGGAAGTGCTGACACCCTGCCATTGCCAAGGCGTATGGGATTTCGGAACAAAAGTGCTGCAACCAAAAGTAATCTTTAATTTTGGCGCAATCTTACGCAGAGAAATTAGCATTTCGATGGTTTGCTCGATATCATCATCATTTTCCATTGGCACACCTGCCATCCCATAGAGCTTCAGAGACTTCAAACCACCAGCCTGAGCATTAATTGCCGCTTGCTTGATTTCATCATTATGCAACTTCTTATTAATGATTTCCCGCAAACGTTCAGAACCACTTTCAATGGCAATAGTAACAGACCGACTATCACGGGTAGAGAGAATTCTTGCTAATTTCTCTGTCAGTGTGTTGGTACGCACAGAGGCAAGACTGAGGCGCACATCATCAAACTGTGGCTGGGCGAGATGATCCAGTAAAGTATCAAATTCAGGATGTTGGGTAATTGATGCACCGAGCAAACCTAGACGTTTGGTTACAGTTAGCCCTTTCGCGATCGCTGGCATCAGACTTGACTCCAAACTAGCAGTCCGAAAGGGAAGCGTGAGATAACTCGCTAAACAAAAGCGACACATTTCTGGGCAACTCCGCACCACTTCCACCATGAAGATACTTTCCCATGCAGCTTTTTCGGTCACAACTGTAGAAGCTGAGAGCGTATTGCCTTTGTAGGTTTGTTTATGAACTGTGGCAGGAATATCGGAATCAGTGGGTTGAATGGAAGCGATCGCACCATCATCAGATTCGTAGGTAACTGTATAGAACTGCGGAACATAAATTCCATCTAGTTTTGCTAAATGGCGTAATTTCACTTCACGGCTAGCATGACGCACTTCTTGATAGGCATTGAGGAAGTTCCCAATTAATTCTTCGCCATCACCGAGTAGCACAATATCAAACCATGCGGCAAATGGCTCAGGATTAGCGGTGAGAACAGGTCCCCCACCAAATACTAATGGATGCTCATCAGTGCGATCGCAAGTATCAATGGGAATCTCAAATTTTTTCAGTGCAGCAAGAATATTGACGTAATCCAGTTCCCACGAAAATGAAAAACCCAATATCTCAATCTGACGCGGTAAATCCTCATGGGCATCGGTAAACCAACGACTGACATTAACTTGCGATCGCGTGGCTAGGTTTGCCCAAACTCCTTGATAGCCTAAGATCGGAA
>NZ_NDHW01000211.1 GCF_002251945.1 Pseudanabaena sp. SR411 | reverse complement strand
TTGAAAATTCGTCTGGTTTACTATCCCCCTTATCACAGTAAATATAATCCTATTGAACGCTGTTGGGCTGCTCTAGAAAATTATTGGCATGGTACGATTCTAGATTCTGTTGATGCTGCTGTAAGGTGGGCTAGTAACATGACATGGAAAGGGATTTCACCAATTGTTCATTTAGTGGAAACAGCCTATGTGAAGGGCATAAAACTTCTACCAGAAGACTTGAAACAGTATTTTCCATTTTGGCAACGTTCTGATACTTTACCCAAATGGGATATAACCATTGTTCCTAATTGATTGGTATCTTATTTCCTCGCAAGTCCCTAATCTCTCGCCCTGCGGGACTAATTACATTCTCAGTAGTCGTGCGATCGCTTAGCGGCAGCAACCCCTTACGGCGATCGAAGATCACCAACCAACCCGTATCGGGGTAGCTACAGGATACTTGGTGCGGTTCGTTTCTGAGAAACTAGTCCGAAAGGGATAGGGGATCAGAGCCTTTACACCGCCTTGGGTTAAACTCCCATAAAGAAAGTAGAGGTAACTTCAGGTTAGTGTGAGTGCGTCAAAATTAAGTAGACAAGTCTCATCCACTAGGAATGGTGTGAAGCCAAATCTTCCCACATGGACAGAGAAAAAACTCTGAAAGTGAAGCTGGGAAAAGGACGAGGAAAACAAACCTGAAATGGGGGTAACTCGTATAGGTAAGTAGTCAAGGTTAAGCATCAGTTGAACTCTCGGAAAAAGCGTCTGACCTGTACCACTCAAAATCAAGAGAGGATAACGACACAAGATAGCCTGTGAAAAGGCGACAATACCCGCTTCATTTTCACGTAAATAGGAGCAATTCTGGGAAATCGTAGGCGAAATGAGAGAACCTAAAACTACAAAACAACTAACTTGAGGAACGAATAAAACGGCTCTTTAACCTTCAGTTATAGGAATCAAAACCTAAGACTGTGAACTCCTTAAATAAGAGTTAGCAGGTAGAGTTGGTAAGATGTACTCGAAAATCCAACAGGTGAGGACTGTTCGACAACTGGGTACGGTTTGCACTGTTAATATTTATTCAGGCGTAGAGAATGTTATGACAACGGAGTTAAATCTAGTTGATAAATGGAAATCGATACCGTGGCGCAAGTTGCGGAAAATTGTATTTCGCCTACAAGTGAGAATATTTAAGGCTCAAAAGAACGGAAATACGCGCCTAGTGCGTAAGCTTCAGAAACTTTTATTAAGCTCTAAAGCAGCAAAATTGCTTGCAGTTCGGCAAGTGACTCAGCTAAACACTGGAAAGAAAACCGCAGGGGTAGACGGTAAGAAAGCCCTAGAAACGCCTCAAAGACTAGCATTGTATGAGTTGCTAATCAAAAACTGGAAGCAATGGAAACATCAACCGCTAAAACGGGTGTATATTCCAAAAGCAGATGGTAAAAAAAGAGGATTAGGGATTCCAACCATTAGCGATAGAGCATATCAATGTTTTCTTAAATATGCCTTAGAACCAGCAGTAGAAGCTGGGTTTAATGAATTCTCATATGGGTTCAGACCTGGCAGAAGCTGCCATGATATCCAGAAACAACTATTCTTTAACTTGAACAGTGGCAAAGCTAATGGGATAAGTAAACGAATACTCGAATTGGATATTGAGCAATGTTTCGACAAGATTGATCATAAATTCTTAATGCAATCTGTCCAACTACCAAAGGCAGCAAAATTAGGGCTATTTCGAGCAATAAAAGCTGGCGTTCGAGGAGAATATTTCTCTTCAGAGTCGGGTACACCTCAGGGTGGAACAATAAGTCCATTACTGGCTAATATAGTTCTTCATCGGGTATGGCAACGATTCGTGTAAAACTGTATCACGACAGGCTTAAAAGCAATATATAGTGATGCTTTCAGCGATTGATTTGAGGAAAGCGCTTGAACAATTTTACATTTCATCTAAAACGATATTTTTGGCACGATTTAAGAGGTCTAAAGACTTGAGGTCGGTGCGTTTAGAGAATCAGCGTTTTGGACAATAGGCGCATCGTAATCAATAGGAGGAGGACAACGATTTAGATCAAGAGCATAAAACCCAAAGCGATTTACATGCTGAGTCCAATAGGGACTGAGTGCAGCAATAGCCTCAGCATCTAGGGGGAACCCCTCCTGTCTCAACTCATTAAGAATGCGACTAATCTCAAAGACATTGTAGAAAATCAGGCAATTTGCAATCAAGTGATTGTAACGAATCATCTTACGCTGCTCCTCTCGGTTATTAGAAGAAATCACTCCTTCACCACCAAAAGATAACCATTGCACAAAGTGGTTGAAAGACTCACTCTTATTGGTAGCAGCATGGATCGAAGTTCTCAAATGCGCGTCATTGAGATACTGAAGTAAAAAAACAGTTCTCACAGCACAACCTAAGCCATGAAATGCCTGATAGAGTTTATTCTTAGTACTGTTTGTGCCCAGTTTCCGTAAGACAGTTGAAGCATTGATCTTGCCAGATTTGATAGAAAGAGCAACTCGTAGCATATCTGGCAAATGAGTTTCAATTAGATCCCAATTTACCGTATCAGTAAACAGAGAATCGACATGATTGTAGTGAACGGAACGAGTAGGACGATAGAAAATCAACTCTTTCCAATTACGAATGCGAGGCATCAGGGTAATCCCTAACAAATAAGCTAAGGCAAAGACAGTCGCACTTTGAGCTTGTGTATCTCCATGAATAGTATCGGGCTGAATCTCAGATTGGTTATGGAGCAAGCCATCGAGAATATAAACAGCCTCCCATACACCACAAGGGATGAAATGGCTGAATAGAGCAATATAAGTGTCAGAGACGTGGTAATAACCAATACCACCATAGCCACCGTAACGAATGTGATACTCCGCCAGCAAATTGTTTTCATAGATATCCCACTTAGTACCATCGACTGAGGCTTGATTACCTGTCCCCCAATACTTTGGTAAGTTGAAGCGATTATAAGCATTAATAATTGCCGTAATAGCCGCTTGAAGTTTATCCAAATCAATATGCCGTTGATGCACATGGGAAATTTGTCGTCGGTCAAAGTCCTTAAGAGAACAAGCAGTTTGAGATGGACCCAAGTTGCATCCATAACAGAAAGTCGTTGCAAGGTATCGAGCAATGGGTTGATCAAGCTTGGTATCATGCCCTGATATTGGCTTAAAAAAGCGAGTCCAGTTGAGCCATAACTCCGTATCAATTAAACTATCAAGCAAGTTGACTGGACGAATCCGTTCAGCAATCTTTGCTTTGAGCTGATCTGCCCCAGGTACTATTTTTGCTTTTGGCTTGCGAATCACCAAGCGGTCATGTTGATAATCAACATCAACATTAGCGGGAAAAGCCTCATCAAAAGCTGAAGCGCGGGTGGTCAACCACTGCTGCACATGGGACACAAATAGCTTTGGATCGGTCGGTAGTTCTACTTGTTTTCCGTACTCTTCAATAGCAGCCTTATATTCAGTCCAAGAAATTAACTGACTGTAGTAATCTCCATAATCAGAACTACCTTCAATGTAGAGATCACCTGACTTCAACTCTAGTAAGATATGCGAGAAGACACACACCTCAAAGTGACGACGGTGAATAGTTTCTGGCATAGGAACACGGTTTCGTTGCTCGGTGACCAATTGCCACCACTTGGCGGGAATCCAACCCAAATCAAGTCTTAGCTTTATTTTTTCTGCTTCAGTTCCAGCATTTTCAATAGTAGTAATCGGCAAGTAAGTTTGCCGACTATTGCGGTTTTCCAACAAAAACTGGATTGCCTTTTCCATCGTTGTATCTTGTGTGCTAGAGCGTAAAGGCAGTACCTCCAGCAACCGAAATAGGTTAGCACGGTAGCTTTTGTAGAAGTCCTGCATCAAGGAAAAGTAATTGTTTCCAACATGGTTTAGGTGAGCATTACATTGTTCCATAATGGATTGACTCTGCTCACCAATAACTGATTCAATCGCTGCAAATCGCTGTGAAATATCCCCATCTTTCTGATATGCCAGCATCACATCACGCAAGGTTTCAATTAGTTCATCAGTGCGAGGTTGCGTCTTGACTCGGTATTCTAGTAATGCAGTTTTCCCTTTTTGATGCATCTGCTGCATTTGCTTGATGAACATGGCATGTAATCAGGATACGTGTAAAACAGTGCCACGAAACGCTGAAACATTTACTGAGATTACTCTTGAGCGATCTCAATTGGCAAGCTAACTGCCAGATCCAACGGTTCGGGAATAGTCGTCAGATCGACAACATAGTCGCCATAACGCTTTAAATGTCTAGTCAGATAAGGACTCAAAGTAGAGAGTAACACGCGGTCAACCTTATGCCCCTCATCAACCAAACTCCGTACCGCAGTAGAAATATCCACAGTATTCTGAAAAATCACCGCACTGGCAACTAAGTCGAGATACTTGAGCCGCTTCTCTTGTTCTTCAGGATCGTGGTCTGTAAGTACCCCCTGCTTACCAAAAAATAACCAGTCCAGAAAATTGTGATAGCCTTCAACAATATTGGTGCAAGCTGTAATCTCCTGACGTAAAGCGCGGTCGGAAATATATTGCAGCAAAAACAACGTTCTAACTACCTGTCCCAAGGCTTGAAAAGTCTGGTACAGGCGATTCTTGCGACTATTACTCCCTAATCTTCGCAAGATCGTTGAAGGCATCAACTTACCCGCCTGAATGGACAAAGTTACACGAATTAAATCCTGCCAATGAGTCTGAATCAACTTCCAATCCACCACATCCGTAAATAACGGATCGATGTATTTATACACAACCTCTTGACTGGGACGAAAGAACTTATAATCCTGCCAGTTGCGAATCCGAGGCATCAGCTTGATTCCCAATAGATAGGACAAAGCAAAGACAGTCAATGATTGACCTTGAGTATCCGCATGTAAGGTGTCTGGTTGAATATCCGACCTGTTCTTCAGTAACCCATCCAAGATATACACTGCCTCCCATACTCCACAGGTAATAAAGTGGGTGAACAGCGCAATGTAAGTGTCTGAGACATGATGGTAAGCAATCCCACCATAACCGCCATAGCGGATATGGTACTCTGACATCAAACTGTTTTCATGAATCTGAAACTTGCTTCCATCAGCGGCGGCGCGTTTCCCCGTTCCCCAATACTTGGGCAACGGGAGTAAATTGTAAGCATTAATCAGCTCCCGTATTGCTGCTTCAATTTGGCTGGTTTGAATATGTAGTCGATTGATGCGCGACAACATCTGTCCGTTAATCAGTCCGCGTGTATGACGTGCTGTTTGATAGGGACCAAGGTTACACCCATACCCAAATACAGCCAGAATATACCGTTCAGTGGGTTGGTCTATTTTAGCCTCAGAGCCTGAAGCTAATCCAAAATGCCGCGTCCAGTTGAGCCAATGTTCCACATTGCACAGGATATCCAATACGCTCCGCTCTGGTAAACGTTCCCAAATCTTAGCTTCGAGTTCATCGGCACCAGCCGGTTTCACTTCTGCTACCAAACGTTTGAGGACGGGTGCTCCAACTTCGTTAATGGTAATCTGACTACCATCTTGACAGATCTGGTCAACTGTCTGTGCCACCTCTGTTAATTGCTGTTTTAAAGCAGCCACAAAGGACTCAGCGGTTACTGGTAAACCGCTTTGCATTCCATAACTTGCCAAGTCGTGTTCACATTCTTCCCATGAAAGTAACTGTTCGCGAAAGTCGGCGTATTGCTCGGAACCAGCGACAGAGATATCTCCTGTCTTCAACTCAGCCGCTAAATAGGTGAAGATGCATACTTCCAGATGAACTCTCGACAGTACTTGCTCTTCCCCACGCTGTTCCACCACCAATCGTCGCCACCGCTCACTGATGAAACTCAAATCGAGATCGTCGCTGGGTAAATATTTACAGTTCGCAAGATAAGTACTTATGTGAATTAAATATCACACAAATTGTCAAACAGCGCAATCATTAATTAGAGGATGTCTGAAAAGAGTATTAGGCTAAATGACGAAGCATAATGCGGATAATAGCAACATAGATAAAAGCTTCAGAGGTTTGAGGCAAAATCTCATAATCCTTACTGAGTCGTCTGCACCAATTAAACCAACCAAAGGTGCGCTCAACTTTCCATCTCTGAGATATTGGGAGAAAGCCGTTGATGACATCTTTGCGAAGCACAGATTGAAACATCCACCGATATTGATCCATCACCCACTGCATGAAGTCTTGATCTTTGTAGCCCCCATCAACCCAAATCACTACTAAATCAACCCACTGGCGCACCCGTTGCAATCGAGCCAGAACCAGTTTTGCACCTGCCCGTTCGGGAACATTGGCTGCATTTACTACCACCATCACAACTAGACCCAAAGTATCGACCAAAAGATGTCGCTTGCGTCTTTTAATTTGCTTAGCACCATCGTAGCCCACCTCAATTGCAGCAGGAGTTGCTGTTTTTACCGATTGGCTATCAAGAATGGCAGCACTGGGACAAGCCTCTCGATTTTCACTCACTCGCAACCACTGATGTAGTTTGTGGTTCATGCTCTCCAAAGTCCCATCGATACGCCAACTGCGAAAGTAATGGTAGACCGTCTGCCAGCAGGGAAAGTCAGACGGTAGCATCCGCCAAGCACATCCAGCACAAAGAATATAGAGAATGGCATTGACCACTGCTTGCATATAGGCACTGCGAGGACGACCTCCTACTTTAGCTGGGGGGATTAAGCCTTCTAATAGTTCCCACTGCTCTTGAGTTAGGTTACTCGGATATGCTCTACTCATGGTTCTCTAAACACTGTCTTGATTTACTATTGACAGGTTATCGTTTTTAGAGCTTTTCTACTGGGAGCATCTCACTTTGGCACTGAGTAATTATACTTAGCATCAAAAGTGCCTAAAATCGTTGTTTTGGCGTTGTTAATATGCGACAAATAAATGAAATTTGTGGTTTTTCTTTGTTGTCCAAGCCTGAAACGTTGAGTTTTTGTTATAAGTATTTATGCTTAGCGCCAAAGTGAGATGCTCCCTTTTCTACTTCTCAGCCATCCTCTGAGAGCAAGATTACATAAAAGTTAATCAAATAACTGGGCTTCATGGGCAAAAATCGAACCTAGAGAAAATAAGAAATCATGCAGATAAATTAGTAAGTCCGTTGTCACTCTGAGCTCATTAAAGTTTATTCTAGATATTTATTATTGATACATGCATAAAAATATAGCAAGCATTAAAATAAATATGGCAAACAATCAGTTCTCTTACTTTATTAATCTGTACACTTCATCAAACACAGAAAAAAAGCTTCTTGAGACTAAGTATACCTTAGTGCCTAAAAAAGAAGCATTAATAGGTAGAGAGGATACTTGTCAAATTGTTATTGACTCAGAACAATACCCTACAGTATCTCGACACCATGCAAAATTTCAGTCTTGCGGAGATAATTCAGAAATCTCATGGAGAGTCTGTGATTTAAATACAGCTAACGGTACTTATTTAAACGGTCAACGATTACAGGGTTGTCAGCCCCTAAAAGTAGGCGATCGCATTATGCTTAGTAAAGGGGGGCCCGAATTTATATTTGAGCGCGAAGAAATAGTTGCTCCATCGGCTCCTAATCCAGTTCAAGGAGAAGTAGAGAAGGCTGCCCAAATTAACCAAATCATCTCTGAAACCCAATCTTCTGCTCAAGCATCTCCTACTTCACATCCGCCCATTACTCAACCTGTAACTGTTCCTAATAAAATTGAGCCATCCTCACTAAGAAGTCTGTGGGATTTGGTGAGAGAGGACAATATCACAATTTTAGCGGGGCATGAAGATTTCGTGAAATCGGTCGCTTTTAGTCCTGATGGCAAATATCTCGCTAGTGGTAGTGTGGATAAAACCATCAAAATTTGGGATCTCGCACTCAAAAAAGAATCTAATTCTTTTTTAGGACATAAGTTAATGGTTAATGCAGTTGTATTTAGTCCAGACGGGAAGCTCTTGGCTAGTGGCAGCGCCGATAAAACTATCAAAATCTGGAATCTTGCAACGGGAGAAAGTATACAGGAACTTACTAGTCATGGCATGGGAGTTAATGCAGTTGCATTTAGTCAAGATGGTAAACTCTTTGCTAGTGGCAGTGCGGATAAAACCATCAAAGTCTGGAATCTTACGACAGGAGAGAATTCACAAACATTCACGGGTCACAAAATGGCTGTAAACGCTGTTGCGTTCAGTCAAGACAATCAATTACTAGCTAGTGGTAGTGCCGATCGCACAATCAAACTATGGAAAATAGAATCTGGGGAAGAACTATCGACTTTGCCAGCCTTGCGATCAGCTATCAATGGATTATTCTTCAGTCCAGATGGTAAATTTCTAGCTATCTCTACTGATGACAAAATGGTACGTTTCTGGAATTTAGAAACAGAACAGGAAATTAGATCGCTATCGGGATATAACTGGCAGGTTGGCGGATTGGCGATTAGTGCAGATGCTCAAATTCTTGCCTGTGGCAGTGAAGATAAGACGGTTAAGATATGGTCTGTTTAAATGAGAACAATCATCATAGAGATTGAATAGCTTGTTTGATTTTCTGAAATTCGACAAAATCTTTCTCAGTTTTAGATTGCCCAGATCGCTTCATTTCATTGACCTGAGACTGAAGTTGTTTTTGCTTTTCATCTACTTCGGCAACATAGTCAGCATAACTCTCTTTCACATTATCTAAGACATCCCGAAAATTCTTGTCTTCAGCATCCAACAATGAATTTATACGCTGTGACAGTCGATCAACTAGCATCTTGGTGTAAGACTGATAGTGGCTTACTGCATCTTTTTGAAGCTTCTCATGAGTGTCATGAATTTTAGTCTCTTTTTCCTGTTTATGACTAATAAAAACTAGTACCAAAACCATAGGCAGAAGGCAAGGTATTATGAACGGCTTAATATTATCTGGAACTCCTCCAGTAAAACTGCCTCCGAGCATAGTTACAGTTCCGCCGATTGCAATTACTTGTCCTCTTATATTTTTGAACATATGACCAAAGAAACCAGCTTGCTTATAGCGCAACTCAAAAGTGGGTTCTACTTCCGTAAAACCAAGAACTGACTGTACATTTAAGGTCTGTGAGCTTACAAACAGACTCTTAGAAATCTTAACTTCAGGAATAAAATTTAAGGTCTCATGACTCTTCTGAAGCAAAGTTCTAAAACCACCATCAAAATACTCGGTTTGAATCTTTTTCCACTCTGATATTGACCATTTAGTCATTTCGTCGTGACAAAGCTCTACTGCCATAGCATGAACATTACTACCAGATTTATTCTTGTTGGAATTGTTAGCAACTCCTAGACTAATGTATCTAAATCCCCCCCGATCAGAAATTTGTGGCTGCAAGTTTTTAGTAAACTGTTGGATTTTATAGGAGATACTGCTTTGCTTGAATTCATTTAACAAGTCAGCTTTAGCGAGGTTGAGATCGCCCCTTACTTGCTTAAAAAATGAATCGCGACGCTCATCGACTTGTTTATAAGTTTTGTCAATATTCTTTTTAAGAGTGTTTACAGACAGTTCTTTCAACTGCTCTTCATTTTGTTTTAGATTATCTTTAAAAATCGTGTCTTTCTGAACCATGATCGCTTCAATTTGGTTAGCGATCGCCTGTAATTTTCGAGTTTCCGATTTGACCAGAGTAGATTCGGTTTCATTTTTGGCAAACTTTTTAAGATCATCACAGAGTTGCTCAAATTCAGGTTGAGATTGGGGGGCGAGTACTGTCGCTCCTGCGCTGGCGGCAAAAGGCTTTAATATTAAAGAAATCAACTCGAAATTACTACTATTTAGTTTTTGTGGCAATGACTTTTTGATAGTCTCTAGGCTACTGTTAAAGCTATCAATATCACTTATTCCAGACTTGTCAACGATTATCAATAGTTTAGCTATGTCTGAGTCGTGGGCTAGTTGCAGAAATCTTTGGGTTTGCTCAGATAAAGTCTGAGGTGAAATGACTAAACAAAGAATATGGCTATTCAATAGATTTTGTAATTCTACATGGCTTGAATGTACATCATCTTTTGTCGGCACTTCAAATACCAAAATTGCACTGCCTGTTGCTTGATAAGCTGAGCCTAAAACAATTTGATCGTTGGGTTTAAGTGTCTGCCATTCTTGAGATTTGAGTCGTTTCTCGTTAATGAAAGTACCATTACTGCTTTCTAAGTCTCTAATTTGCCATTGCTCATCTGTTAAAGGTTTGATCTCGATATGTCTGCCACTGACCAGATTCAATCTATCTGGCAATAGGATTTGGGTGGCGGATGGGTTACGCCCAATCACTTGAGATTGTCTGGCTATGAGTTGGTATCGCTCAGGTTGATTTGTTCCAGAGTTTTGCAAAACTAGAGTGGCAACAGGTACAGCATTTGGCTCGGGAATGTCTGGCAGAGTTGAGACTTTGATTTGAAAGGGATCAGATAGTTCCGCATCTGCCCTTAGCAGCTTATGAAATTCTTTTGCTGATAGTGAGTCTTGTCCCAATATTTGCAAAACAAGTTTGCCAGCCTTGAGTGAGTCAGATAACTGTTTGAGTTTTTCCTCAATGTCAACGTATGACTGATCTTGAGAAATGCGATCAGCAATAAACTTTTGAACTGTTTGAAATTTTATAATTAATTTATCACTTACTAGAAACATAATTTTAATCTACAAAAAACAGTTCAATTGGCTTACTGGATTAATAACTTCAACAAATACCATACGCTACGTAAATTACCATCCTTCCCACTCTGATTTTAATAATGCAGCTGGGTTGATGTTGCATGGTAATAATATAGAACCCTCATCGTTCCCGTAAGCCATTAATGGTTCTTTATACTTAACAAATCTATAATTTATGTTAAAAGGATTGTGAGGCTCTAACAACGTAACTGTTGCACCATGTGGAATCTTACAGATACATTGCAGCTTCTTGTCATTGGTTGCGTCGCATGAAGTATCGTATGGATTAAGTATAAATGTAGCAGAAATAGCTCTTAACGTTATGATTGTTTGCGGTGTTTTTGTAGGCTGAACTTCTGGTGTTTTTGCAGGCTGAACTTCTGGTGTTTTCGCAGGCTGAACTTCTGGTGTTTTTGCAGGCTGAACTTCTGGTGTTTTTGCAGGCTGAACTTCTGGTGTTTTCGCGGGCTGAACTTCTGGTGTTTTCGCGGGCTGAACTTCTGGTGTTTTTGTTGCTAATTGTCCTAGCATTTTTTTATCATCATTTATCTTTAGTGATTGTAAATAAAATATTCCCCCAGCAGTTAGGAGGGACAAAAAAATAGCCCCAGCAAATAGAAGTTTATTAGATAACGAACGATCATACTGATGAATGGTTGGATCCTGAGGTTTCGTTGGATTGCTCACAGGCAATGTTGGCGCATGACTAGGACGATTTTCTGGAGGGATGATTTGTAGAGTGGGCTGATACGACTGAGGAGCGACTTGCACAGTGGGAGTGTATCCAGAGTGTAATTGTTCAAGAGCTTGTAAAGCCTCTACTGCCGAAGCATAACGCTCTGGAAAATTGTGTTTCACCATCTTAGTGAGAATCGCCGCCAAATTAGGGCTAACTTGAACCTTATCCTGCCAGACTAGCTCACCAGTGTTGTGGTCATAGCGAAACCCTGTATCCGTATCCTCCTGTTGTGGCGAAGGACTTAAACCCGTTAGTGCCTGAATCGCAATCACACCTAGCGCATAAATATCACTACTTGGCTTTGGCTTGCCAATCCCCTGCTCACTGGGCATATAACCAGGAGTACCGATCGCAATGGTTGCACTTAGCATCTTTTGTCCCATTGCTGTCTGGTTCCTTACCTGCTTGACAGCCCCAAAATCGACCAAAACTAATTTGTTATCTGACTTACGCCGAATGATATTGTCTGGTTTCACATCACGATGAATTACTCCATTCTGATGTACAAAAGCCAAGACGGATAAAATCTGCTTGAGCAGGTCAACCACTTGGTTTTCTGTCCATTTTTTACCGATTTGGAGTTCAGCGCTTAGTGTTTGACCATCGATGTACTCTTGAACTAGGTAAAATTCTTGATCTTGCTCAAAGTTTGCTAGTAGGCGCGGGATCTGCGGATTTTCTCCTAGCTTCTCTAAGACCTCTCCCTCACTACGAAACATCCGTCTTGCAGTTTCTAAAAAGCTAGGATCGTTACTAGCGGGCTTTAACTGTTTGACCACACAAACTGGATTGTTAGGACGCTGAGTATCTTCAGCCACAAAAGTTTGACCGAAACCACCTGCCCCCAAAATTCTCTGTACTTTATAGCGCCCGCTTAGTAATTGACCTATCATTTACGAATATCTCCACATCCTAAACTGACTAAAAATGACTATTACAAATAATAGCCCCAATCAAATAAAACATACAAAAACAACTGATTTTTTAACTTTTAACAGCCATTGATCGGTTTCTCAACCACTTGATAAATTACCCCTTGCTTATTTCCTATAAGATTATCTAGAGAAATCCATTTATAACGCTCTTTACTTTCTTTTACAGATTTTTGCAAATTGCAAATCTCCACCATTATCCATTTATCTTTCTGCTCTTTAACCAGCAGCAATGTATTAGATGATGCTTTTTTAGGTTCGCCTTTTTGATCTGGCTCATTATATAGAAATATTGATTCGCTTCCATTACCTTCGAGCAATTTAATATAGTTACCAGATTTAATTGGCAACTCAAAAGACTTAACCACAAACCATACAATCAATAGAAGCAAACCTACCGTCCCAACTGCAAATAAAGTATATAAAGTCGATTGCTGTGATACTTTTTGCCAACTATTTTCAGTAATCAATGCTGATAAACCACGCCAAACTTTTGTTTCTTTAAACAGTTTTGGATCTTGATAATGCGTCACAACGACTAAAACACCCTCTTTTTGAGGTAGCCGACTATTCAAAATTTCATTTGCAAGATCAGTCTGCAATTCAGGAGAATTCTTACCAATTTTACAAATATTATTGGTTTTTAAAGCGCCTAAATTGCTCAAGTCCTGATCTAGAATTTTATAAAACTGCTGATGATCAATAACAAACCCACTCTCATTTCCTCCAAATGCAATAGTTTTATCAATTGATGAAGTAAACACATCAATATCTTCAAGAGAACTTGCAGCAAGATATCGAATCAGAAACTCTTCTTCCTGATTTTTAGCGACGCAAAGGATAGAGTTTCTTGCTTTACGACCAACATAATCAGAACGTTTACTTGATTCAAGATTAGATATGAAAAGAATTAACTTATTGTCTTTTCTACCTATAAAAACTGAATGAGCATCTTTTTGAACATATCGATTGATCCATTCCATAATCTTTGGAGGTTCAATTTTGTATGCTCTCTCATCATCAGATAGCTTTTGCCAAGAATAATCTTGTTCTACTGATTTGCCACAACTCTGTATATAGATTTCCATTATTTTTTATCCTCATAACTCCATCAGTCTAGCCATTTACCTACATCTTGCAATACTGCAAATCCACCAGAAGTTTTACATTGTCGAGTAAAATCTTGAACAGTGGATTTAAAAGCTCCATCCTCAAAGAGTCTTCCCATAACACTCCTAATCGCTTTTGAGAGAAAAGTCCGTTTTTGAAGATGAATCTTGAGCAAAAATTTCAAGAGATAACGCAAAGGTTGCTCACTATCTTTAGGTGCATAGACATTAGCTGTTTTCTTATAGTAGAAACGAGGTTGTAGTTGACCATTGACTGATTGGGTATCAATGTGAGTAAGCTTCATATTCCCAAGTGTCTGTATCGGAGTTACGGCGACAACTACATGAGGAGATAATGTTGGATCTTGAAAAAAGTTAAGCAAAGTCGAATATCTTTCCTTAACTTTAGCGAGCAGATCTTCAGGAGCAGATTGAATATATTTTTCACACTTACTTGGTACAAGTAAAACGAGACGAGGACTTTGCACATTTTGATATGCTGTCTTAAAATAATCAGTAATCAGCATAGGCTTGTTTACGAGGTCATGCCATTTGCCATTCTCCTCCATCAATGCTGGAGCATCAATTACAACTAAGACAACAGAACAAATTTCTAACAGGGACTTCACTTCTGCTATTTCCTCAGTCCGCGCATTAGTTCCAATACGACCACCTGGAAAGTCTTTAAAATGAAGTTTGATGGCTGTTGGACCTCCTGTTCTACCAAGATCAAATACAAAATCTTGAGGTTCAGCCGTCCCTTGAATTCCAGGCATCACTTCCAGTTCTGCATCAGTATCGAAAGGACTTTTCAACTTTGTAACATAATCTTGCAGAATTGCAGAAGTAACAAGTTCGGCAGTAAGTTGTAAAGATGTTCCTTGCGTAGTCTTTCCAAACTGGTCATACATTGCTGCCAGTAAACTAGTTTTGCCTACACCTCTAGGACCAAAAACCGTTACTCCTAGAGTCCGAGGACCCTCAATTGGGCGAGTCAGAGTATTTCTAACATTTTGAAGAATGTTATTATTTGGAGTGGTTGGTACTTGAGCCTGAATAGGCTGAATATTAGATGACTCGTTAAACTTTTCCTTTACAATATTTTTTCTCTCTTGATTAAGATTCCTTATGACTTGCAGATCCTTATCTGCCTTTTCATACTCTCCAAGCATCTTCAAAATAGCCGCACGTTCTTGATAAGCTTTGATATTGCTTCGGTCAGCTTTGATGGCACGATCAAATTCTGATAACGCACCAGTAATATCTCTGCGTCTAAGTTTAAGCATACCGTTTTCATAGGCATTATTTGAGGCACATTTATCTTGTTCGTTGACAGCTTCAGTCGGCGATGTTGGCTCTGTGGCGATTTCTGCATAACCTTTTAAAAGTTCATCATTTTCCTGATTTAGAAGATTTGATATGTCATTTACAGGATCTTCAAAGATAGCAGTCTGAGAATACTGAGTCGGAGTGTATATTACTTCTTCTTTAACAGAACTACTATGGTTAGTATCAATACTAGTGCTTGAATATTCAACAGGTGGACTAGTTGCAAATTCCAGAGAAGATGAAGCTTGAATAAAAACTAGACTTTCCAATGCTTCAACTGCTGATTGATACCTTTGGCGGCAATCGTAGCGAATCATTTTGTCAATAAATTCTGCAAATTCTGTCGTGGTAGAAACTTGATCTCTCCAACAGATTTCTCGCGTGGCACTCTTAGGCAATTTAGTCGGCATGATACCCGTTAGCGCTTGTAATGCAATCATGCCGACTGCATAAATATCACTGCTCAACTCTGGTTCACCCGCACCCTGTTCAGTTGGCATATAGCCATAAGTACCGATCGCCACAGTCATTCGCGTTTGACCGTCAGGTTCCACAACTTGATTTTGAACTTGTTTAACCGATCCAAAATCAATTAGAACTATTTTGCCATCACCAGAGCGACGCATCAGATTAGGTGGCTTAATATCTCGATGAATTACATTTCTTTGATGTACATAGGCTAACGGCTCAAGGATATCTTTTACCAAGCGAATAACTTCACTTTCTGACATCTTGACATTAGGAGTCAATTCTTGACTCAGAGGATACCCTTGAATATATTCCTGAACCAAATAAAAATCTTGATCTTCTTCAAAACTTGCAAACAGTCGAGGGATCTGATCATGACTACCTAATTCATGAAGAAGTCTTGCCTCTGCTGCAAATAATCGCCTTGCAAGTTCAATAGTTTGCAGATCTTTGGAAATAGGTTTCAGCACCTTAACCACACATTGAGAGTCAAACATTTTCTTGTCTTCAGCTACAAATGTTTGCCCAAATCCACCAGAGCCTAAAACCTCAATTACTTTATAACGTCCGTCTAACAATTGCCCTAGCATACTACTCATACGAAATCCTCCGAGTATTAAAGTATAAAACACAAAAATATCTAAATATCTATTTCAGAAAAACAATGAATGAAGCCTGTATGATCTATTCTAATCAATAACTTTCATGTTATATAAATCAATCAAAAAAATTCAATCTCTTGAAGTTTTATACCAGTTTTAGAATCTTTGATTTTTAGATAAATTTCTCCATTCTCAACACCCATAAAATCTTCGATTTCTACAGGTATATCAGCACTAGAGCCATGCCAAATTGCTTGACCTTTGAGTGAGCAAGTTAGTAAAGAATTATCGTCATACAGTCTGCTAGCTTCTTCAGAAGATAATAATTCATGACTCGTAATTTCTGATGATTGGCTGTTTCCGTTGATTTTATCAATCACTGTAACAGTAAGACTATGATATGAATCAAGATTATGATATGAATCTGTAATATCAAAGCTTATTTCTATTACAGACAATTTGCGAATTTCAGTAACCTCAAATTGAATTATCCCAAGTATTCTACTCTCTTGGTTTTGATAGGTTTCTTCAAAAACAGGAATTTTTATTTGATGTGAACCACCATTCCATAAGAATAATTCAGATTTTAATGTAGGAATAAATTGCTCATTTGCTCTAATGATATTTTTTATACCTTTCTGCGTCCATATCCCCATTGTCGTAGTAACCAAGTCCAAGACACAAATGTTTTTGCCCCTTAAAATTTCAGTGTAAAGGGCAGCTCCTTCGGCAGCACCGTTTTTAGACCAAATAATTTCTTTAGCTTTATCAACAAGTTTTTGATGGTATACAGTTTGCACCGCAGGCAGTTTAGAAATATCGGTAGGTAAAATCAGTACATCTACGCTCGTCAATTTTTGAGATTGCAAACTAGCTTCAATAAGTTCAGTCACCAATTGAGATCCTTCAGGCTTACTAAATATTCCAATGTTTACATACTTTTGGAGTTTGCATAACACTTCAATCACTCCGCCATTTATTTCTAAAATACTACAAGCAAGACAAAAATCATGAATAACTATAACAAGGTATAGTTGTGGTTTCTTAAGTTCTAAAAAAAGACAATTTGCAGAAGAAACACTTAGTCCATAAGATAGAGTCTCATTTATTATTTTTAGATGGCCTATGCCTGCTTCTCTGGCACTACTTTTGATAATTTCTCGACAAGCTATATTATCTAAGAATGTTGGTATTGCTAAGAATATTACGTAGAGTCCAGTCAATCGATTTTTACGTCGCTCATCACATTGATTAAGTATTTCACAGAGAAGTTCTGTCAATAGTTCTTCGGGTGAGAACCATCTATTTAATATTGAGCATTCTAGAACACCACCACCTTTACTTCCTTTCGCTATACGATACGGGATTTGGGGTATAAATTGAGAGACCTCATCGTATCTGCGTCCAATAAAATAGATGAAGTCCCTAAATATTGAGGTATTAGAAGTTTGTTTCTCTATTGCTTGTTCACCAACAAGACAACTACCTTCGTGAGTATAAGCAACAGCAGAGGGAATGTTTACGAGTGTAACAAATTGACCATCTTGAAATTCTACTGCCATAGAATTGGAAATGCCTATTGATATACCTAAGAAATATGGGGAATCGTGAATTCCTTCATAAACTTTAGATTCTCTGAGTAGTTTAGGAGAATTAAAAGGCTTGCTTGACTCATTGGAATCAACTATTGTGGGGGTATATCCTCTACTGTTATTTTCCTCGACTATTGTTGGAGTATAACCTTGATTCTTAGAAGGATTTGAAATTTCAAATCCTTCCAAAGCCTCTAAAACCTCTGATGCTGATTGATATCGGCTCTTAAAATAGTGACGAGTCATCTTAGACAGCACCGTCGCTAATCGGTCACTCACATCAGCTTGCTCTCGCCAGATAGGGTCTCCATCTTCGTCTTCTCTTAATTGAGACGGCAACAGTCCTGTCAATGCCTGAATCGCCACCTTACCCAATGCATATAGATCGCTACTAGGTCTCGGCTTCCCACTAGCTTGCTCTGTCGGCATATAGCCTAATGTACCGATCGCTACTGTCATGCTAATTTGACCAATAGCAGTTGTCTGTTGTGATCTCACCTGTTTCACCGCACCAAAATCGATCAATACCAACTTGCCATCTTGCTTACGTCGCATGATGTTATCTGGCTTAATATCGCGGTGGATGACTCCCTGTCCATGAATGAACTCAAGAATTACTAAAATATCTTTCAGCAATGCAATTACTTGAGACTCTGACCACCGTTGCCCTAATGGTAATTCTGTACTGAGTGGCTGTCCGTCCACAAACTCTTGGACTAAATAAAATTCGTCATCTTTCTCAAAGTAAGCTAACAAACGCGGAATCTGTTCGTGGCTTCCTAACTTTTCTAGTATTTCTGCTTCACCTGTAAACAATCGCCTTGCCGTCACCAAAAAGCTGGGATCGGGGCTAATTGGTTTTAATTGCTTGACTACACACTTAGGATTGTTCGGTCGCTGGGTGTCCTCTGCGACGTAGGTTTGCCCCATACCTCCTGCACCTAACGCTCTGATAATTTTGTAGCGATCGTTCAGTAATTGACTCAGCATATAAAACTCTCGGTTGAACAACGGTAGTTAATAAAATTAAATCATTCCAAATTTTCCCAGTAACTCCTTAGCCTCCACAAACACATCTACAGCAGTATTAAATCCCTTATTAGTGGTATCAGTAGCTGTTTCCATTAGAGATAATGTACGTGTAACCGTTGAGCTTGTCTGATCAACGGTTTTACCAGCTTCTTCTAATGCACGACTCACATCTTTAGCTGTTGAAACTAAGTCACTGATCGCCGCTCCATGATCTGACACAGCTTGGTCTAATGATGAAGTAACCGTACTTTCGACGTTACCAGAAACCTCTAATAGTTTTTGAGATAACTGATCGGCAATCTGGGTTAATCGCTCCGAAAACTCACTAGATTTCTCTGACAATTGAGATAGGCACTCACCAGAAATATATGTCTGAAGAGTCTCTGCTTGTCTTGTTACCTCTGTTTCATGGGTTTCTATAGCAGTAACAAAATCTTCACTAATCAATGCGCCCGTTTCAGCGAATTCAGACTCTAGAGCAGATTCTACTTCTTGAGTTGTTTCTTCTAAAGTTGTAAGCGCAGTTTCAGTAGTTTCCCATGCTTCCTCTTGTTCAGTAGTTACGGACTCTAATGTACTGTCCAACTGATCTAAACTTGTCTTAGTTTCTTCAAATTCTTGCTCAATTTCCGATTGTGCCGAGGTGATCTTTTCTTGCAGTTGGTTTAATGTTTGTCCCACCTCAGTCACTTCTGCATTGATCTGTTCACGAATAGCATTGAGTTGACTGATCAGAGTTTCTGCACGGGTATTTAATTCAGTCCATTGGGTATCAATTTGGCTAGTAGTCGTAGCAACTAGTTGTTCAAGAGCATCAAGATTAGCTTGAGACTGATCGATCTCTTCGACCAGCATGGTTAGTTTGGTAGCGGTTTCGCTTGCAGTAGCCTTAAAGTCTGACATGGTTCTCCTTGATATGTGCCAACTAAAGTATGTGTCAACTAATTTTGTTTTTGCTGATGTGCGGTGATGTTTCTAGACTAACGATTCCACATAATCCTGTGCCTTCATTACCCCACCTCTGACTTCATCAATAATTGGTTCTAGTTGATCGATCGCCTCTCGCATCACCTTACGACCATTGGACATCTCAGAGTTTGCACCTGATAGATCTTCGTCAATGCCGAGTATGGCTTCTATCAATGTATCTAGTCCTTGCTCAACTGCTTGCTTTAGTTCCGTGCGAATCTCAGTCTCAGTTTCTTCTAACATGCGATCGACTTGCTGGCGGATGTTCTGCTCGACTAGGCTTGTGAGTTGTGTATTAAACTCACTGCGTTGTTGTGAAAATTGATCCATGGTGTCAGCCAAAGAGCTATCTGTTTCCTGATACATTGTTTCCAGATTTTGGCTTAGCTCAAGTATTTGATCATTGACCGTAGATTGTGAGCTTTCTAGACTTTGCTGAAGTTGGGTTGCAGTTTCTTCGGCTTGACTCACGGTTTCTAATAGTTTTTCTTGATCAGCTTGAAACTTAGCATGGGCTGCTGCCAGTGCTGACTGTACTGATGTATTCACACCTTGCAAAGCGTCACTGCGAGTATTGAGCAAAGTACTAAGTTGCGTTACCTTTTCTTGTGCAGAAGTAAATTCACTGACTAGTTCATCTTGCTTAGAAGAAACTAGCTCAGTAAATGACTGAAACGCAGTTTCAATTTCGGTTAGTTCAGACTCTAGCTGAGATTGGTGTTGAACTATTTCTGATTGAATTTGGTCAAAGGCAGCTTGAATTTGAGTGGATAGACTAGTTGCTTCAGTTTGTTTTTCTTCGGTACTACTAACCAGCGTAGTAACTTCAGTTTGCAGTGCTGTTAGTTGCTGAAGTAGGGTGCTGACTTTTGTAGGAATTACGGTGGCAGCCTGTGATAGAAGCTGCATTGATTCTGCGGTTTGACTCATGACTGGAGATGATCTAGGTAAATTAAGATAGAAAAATTAGTCTGGATATTCGGGTTTAGAAATCCAAAAGATCCATCACTGCATTAGCAGCTTGGAGTTGGAGTTTGACCGCAGCAAGTGCAACTAAGATTGGGATCGGTGCAGTCATTGCTGTTGTTATTTGTGTCCCAGCTGTCATCACAATTACATTTTCCATAACCTCTTCGGCTACGGCTTCAATAATGCCTTCGATCGCCTCTCGAAAAGCATCCTCAAGTTTTTGACGACAAGTATCTCGACAGTCATCTCCAACTTCACGGAGAATTTCAGAAACTTTGTCTTTTAACTCATTACCCACTTCTTCGGATATTTTGCCAAAGTTATCAAAGAGATCGTTTAACTCCTGTTCTCCTTCGCTAAAACTAGTTTGCAGTGTGGTCAGATGCTCTTGAGTAAGTTGATCGCTAAGGGTAGAAAAAGATGTTTCTGTGGTTTCTGTAAAGCTACCAGTTAACTCTGAATTAAAAGCCTCAAATGCTTCTTCAGTAGCATCTTGCAGAGCATTAGTCTGTTCACTTACATTAGCGATCGCCTCTTCTAAACCTTGAAAGACCTCTTGGTTAGTTTCTTGGATTTCCGTTAATGCCTGTTGCAAGGTAGTAGTAGTTTCTTGAACATTACTAAATGTTTCAGCTAGTTCAGTGGTGGTTTCTTCAAGCTCTGAGCGACTACTCATTGCTTCTGACTCAAAGGTGGTTTGCGCTTGTTCAACTTCCTGAAAACTTGTGTTTAGCTGACTAGTACCTTCAGTCAGAGCTTGTTGTAATGATTCTAACACTTCCGTAGAAGCAGTTTCTTCGCTTTCAATCGTGTTCTCGATTTCAGTTAAGCTACTTACCAACACATCAACACTGCTGGCAAAGGTTTGACTTACTTCAGTGAGAGACTCAGTTACTTCTGATATATTTTCGCTTGATTCGGTGAGTTCACTAGTGGTTAAATCCAATAGAGCAATTAGTCCATTGAGTTTCTGAGTGACTTCTTCAAGGCTTTGACCAAATTCTGCTAGTTCTGCCATGACTTAGATAGAGGGGTGATGAAATATTAGATGTAGATACAGGACTTAAAGTTGCACTCAAAACTATTTTTTAGAGGTAATCATTGACTAACTCTAAAACAGGCTTGATTTCCTCGATTAGGTCAAGAATTTCATCAACTTTACCGAGAATATCTCGGAATTTACCAGTAAAGTCCTCAATACGATCAACGCCTGTATCTTTGAGTAAAGATACGCCTTGATCAAGTACTTCTGATGCTCCTGATAGCTCACCAAGGAACTGATCTCCAAACAGGGATTCAACATTGGACAATACATCGGTAGAAGTAGAATCCAAAACTCCTTGGATTGAGTCAAGTTGACTATTGCCTTCCTCCAAAACTTGATCCACATCAGCAACTAGTGCAGTCAGTTTGCCCGAAACATCTTGCTCAAAGGACTCCAATTGCGAGACGAGAGTTTCTGCTTTAGTCTCAAAGCTCTGCTTCGCCGCATCTATCACATTCCGAAATTCGTCGATGCTATTAGTTGTCGATTCTTGTTGACTGGTCAACTCGGTCTGAAAAGTCTCAGCCTGTTGAGCAATTTCACTTAGTTCTGATTGAGTAGTCTCAGCTTTTTCTTGAATGCTTGAATTAGCTTCATCTGTAAAGCTCTTGAAATCATCCAACTTGGTTTTAATTTCATTGGCTGTAGATTCGGTTTGCTCATCAATTTCTGCAACTCGACTTTGCAGAGTGTTCAATCCCTCAACAGTAGTTTGCAAAATTGCTTCTAAACTTTGCTCTGCGGCTTCTAGCTTGGCGCTAAAACTCTCAAAACTAGCTTGAACTTCTTGGCTATTGGTTTCAATAGTTTCGGTGAGTTCAGATATGGTCGAATCGGTTTGATTAATAATGCTAAGAACTTGATCAGACGATGCTGATAGGCTCAACATTCGTTGAACCGACTGATCAATTAAAACGTCAAGTGCTTCTGCCATGTAGTTATCTCAACATACTCAAACTTTGTAAACATGATGTAAGAAAGAAAACAAATTATTTAGCTTGATAAGAATAGAAAGAATCACTGCTAGAGAAATAATATTTTACTTTTGTAGTGATAGTGCGCCCTGCAAATCATGGTGCACTATCACAAATAGTCAATACGAATGAAATTAATCAAAAAGTAAATCAACGAAATTACCATTTCGATTAAATCTATTTGTAGTCCCAGATCTCAATGTGTATCTTGTTGATTGATAACCATCCATAAAGCTTGAATCGAATTCAACCATGAATTGTCCATTACTGTGCTTTTTACTTTCCCCTGGACTAAGATTGAAAGTCGTTCCATCAAGGGAATAAACTATATTCCCATTTGTATTGTTTACAATTGTCACACTTGGCTGTCTGTCAACAACTGATGAAGATTCACTGCTACTAGTACACTGTGAAGCTATAAATTCATTTGCCTTGTCGAATGAGGCTGATAGTATTGATGCAAGCTCATAACGGCTGATTGGTTGTTTGGCTCGGAATGTTCCATCTGGATAAGCGGACAAAATTCCCCATCGACTGACAGCGCTTTCAATATCTTTGTAGTAGCGGTCATTGGGAGAGATGTCACTAATTTGCGCTGCCGAAGGCATTTGAGCCAATTGGGTTTTATCCTTTGAGAGGAGGGACTTGGATGCATACTCATGTGAATCGATACTACTTGTTCTCTTAGCAAACGCCTCTATCGGACGTAGAAAGTATCGATTTAAAATTATGGCGGCATCTGCTCTTGTGAGTTCTGAATCCCCACTCGATTCAGAATTTCCGCTACTTGGTTGATATAGTAATTCTCCTCCTGTGGCGTTACCGATAGCTAGATATGATTGATAGTAGAAAGCGGTTGAGTCAATATTTGATGAGGGGTTGAAAGAACGCCTAGGACGAGAGAAGTTACATTGATTTTCACCGAACGTAAACACTACATTTAAAGCTGTACCAAACCAATCGATCATCTCGAAGCGCGTTGCAGATTGATTCCCTCTAAAGGTACCATCACTATATAGTCGAATAAATCTTGCTCTTTCAATAGCGCTTTGTAACGATTGGAAGCCCCAATCCGTTGGACGAACATCGGACACTTCGTTGATTGAAGTCGCATAATTGAGCATATATGATCGCCCAAGATTTTGGCTAATTAACATCGGAGTGTTGCTAGTGTTGCTAACCTCTGATTGTTTAGGAACCCTCACAGTACCTTGAGCAGCAATAGTCTCCTGTACAGGAACAAGGACTGTAATCAAAGTCGAGCTAAATAGGAGACACTGAGAAACAAAAGCTGTTAGATTGGGTAACATATCGATCTCTCCTTTATCAATTAAATTAAAAACTGTACATTCTTTTCAGTATTCTTGCTGCTTTAGCCACAGCCTAAAGATTCCCAGACACTAAGGTCTAGTTCTCCCGTATCGCAACGAGGGTCTCGCTTTGGTTGAGCAGCATCTGGCTGATTCGCGGCAGCAGTATCTGGCTGATTCGCGGCAGCAGTATCTGGCTGATTCGYGGCAGCAGTATCTGGCTGATTCGTGGCAGCAGTATCTGGCTGATTCGTGGCAGCAGTATCTGGCTGATTCGTGGCAGCAGTATCTGGCTGATTCGTGGCAGCAGTATCTGGCTGATTCGCGGCAGCAGCCTTCTTCTCGGCAGCAACTTTATCAGCAGCCTTCTTCTCGGCAGCAGCCTTCTTCTCGGCAGCAACTTTATCAGCAGCCTTCTTCTCGGCAGCAACTTTATCAGCAGCAGCCTTCTTCTCGGCAGCAACTTTATCAGCAGCAGCCTTCTTCTCGGCAGCAACTTTATCAGCAGCAAGGCGTTGTACCTCATTGTAGTAGAATACCCCTCCTCCAATAAGTACTGATAAAATAACCGCTCCAACAATCAGCCATCTATCTAACCCTGAAGAACGATTATGCCCATACCGTGGAACAGTAGGTTGTTTTTGCTGATTTAGAGTGGGTGACTGCCCAATATGGCTAGCATCTCCTACCCCATTTGCACTTGATTGAGTAGGAGCATAAGCCTCTGGCGTAACTACTGTAGGCGTATAACTTCCATTACTTGCCACCTGTGTAGGCGTATACCCACTATTCACCACAACATTAGGCGATTTTAAATCTACCAAAGCTCGTAAAACATCAGAAGCCGACTGATAGCGATGCTTAAAGTAATGTCTCGTCATTGTCGTCAGCACATTAGCTAACTCATTACTTACCTCAGCCTGATCGCGCCAAATCGCTTCTCCATCGTCATCCTCCCTTAACTGTGATGGCAACAACCCAGTCAAAGCCTGAATTGCCACCATGCCCAACGCATAAAGATCACTACTAGGTCTTGGCTTCCCACTCGATTGCTCTGTCGGCATATATCCAGGAGTACCGATCGCCACCGTTATACTTACTTGACCAGCTACAGTTGTCTGCTGCGTCCGCACCTGTTTCACCGCACCAAAATCAATCAAGATCAACTTGCCATCTTGCCTACGCCGCATGATGTTATCTGGCTTAATATCTCGGTGAATTACCCCTTGTCCATGAATGAATTCTAAAATCATCAATACATCTTTCAGTAATGCGATTACCTGTGGCTCCGTCCATCTTTGACCTAATGGTAACTCTGAACTTAGCGGTTGACCATCAATCCACTCTTGCACAAGATAAAACTCACCGTCGCGCTCAAAGTAAGCAAACAGACGTGGGATCTGGTCATGGGTTCCTAACTTATCCAGCATTTCTGCCTCGCCCGTGAACAATCGTCCTGCCGTCACTAAAAAGTTAGGATCGGGGCTGACAGGTTTTAGCTGCTTGACTACACACTTAGGATTATTCGGGAGCTGAGTGTCTTCAGCAACATAGGTCTGTCCCATGCCGCCTGCACCCAATACGTTAATGATTTTGTAGCGATCAGCTAGTAGTTGACCAGTCACAATGAAGCCTTTGTAAACTAAAGAATTAAGTAATATTTAGAGCATAGAAAATTACGATAAGGTAAGTTCTTATAAGATTAGAAAAATATATAATTTTTAAAGATTCTTGTAAAGAAAAAGAGGATTGTTGCCATCGTGGCAACATAGTGTATTTGCAAATATTTTAGTTTAATTTATTTTTTCCTTTTGATCTCAGTATGACTATACAGTAATATTCTATGATCATAAATTTTAAAACGACAATAGAGTTAGCTTTATTTTCGTCAAGTGAGGAACCAAAAGTTTTATTAAACTTTGGTTATATTCTCACAAACAACTAAAATTGGCTTTGGAATCGACATATCAGCTTAGATTTAATTAATGGTTTAGCCCCGAATCACGATAATCTCTCGTCCTGCGGGACTGATGACATTCTCCGTCGTAGTGCGATCGCAAATCGGCGGTAACCCAGAACGGCGATCGAAGATCACCAACCAACCCGTATCTAAACTCAACCCCGACAAATACTTATCAATCTGCGGCAACCCTTCCTTAAGCGGATCGGGTCTTTTATCAGCCCATACCTTCAACTCCATCGCCAAGGTTACCTTGCCATAGCGCAAACAGATATCCATTCTTCCCGAACCAATGGCATATTCCCTTTCCAACGTGCCTCCACCATTAACAACACGGTGCAAAAATGCCATCAGTACAATATGAGGTGCAATCTCTGGATAGGGCGTACTTCCAAATAAAGGTTCTCCATGCTGCCGCCAGAACAATAAGAACGCTTCCAACAAGCGATCGGGCAGAAATTCACCTTGCTCACTAAGCCAGATTGGTTGAAGATACCCAATAGA
>NZ_NDHW01000210.1 GCF_002251945.1 Pseudanabaena sp. SR411 | reverse complement strand
TTTCAGGGACTCTCTCAAGTTGTTAATTTGTCTCCTCTTCGGCTTCATATTTTAAAGTTTTTTTCTCCCACCTGCCAACGCTATTATTTGCTCCCTGCACCTGTTTCGTAATTGTTTTTCTCATTCCATTACGAGCGGAATGTGGGTCTAAAAAGTCATAATACAAAATGTCGTCCAATCTCTCTATATCTCAAGATCTACTAACTCAGATTTATACGTGTTAGTTTAGCTGAATTAGAAATTTTTCTTGTAAAAATTAGCCATATTACAGGAGGTAAGTAGTGATTAAAAAATTGATAACAGATAACAACTATGAACAAGCACTAATCTCCTATGACAAGGAATTACAAGACAACCCTAAAGACTATGAAGCATGGAATGATCGAGGAATTATTCTCGGCTATTTAGGTAGATATGAAGAAGCGATTAATGCCTTTGATAAGGCATTACAAATTAACCCTAAATTCTATCAAGTATGGCATAACCGAGGATTAGCACTTGGCATTTTGGGTAGGTATGAAGATGAAATAAGTTCTTATGACAAGGTAGTATCTCTTGAACCTACCTTTTATCCATCACTTTACAATCGTGGAATAGCCTTAGATATTTTAGGTAGACATGAAGAAGCAATTGCTTGTTACGATAAAGTTTTGCAGTTTACTCCTGATGCCTCACTAGTATGGAAGCGCCGAGCATCATCTTTAGAAAGTTTAAATAGATACGAAGAGGCGATTGATTCTTATGACAAAGCTTTACAATTAGATCCTGATGATCATTTTCTATGGAATGATCGTGGTATAGCACTAAGTGAGTTAGAGCGATATGAAGAGGCAATTAAATCTTTTGACAAGGCTACTGAGAGCGACCTTAAACCTTATGAAGCTTGGTACAACCGAAGTCTTGCTTTACAAAGTTTAGGACGATACGAAGAGGTAATTTTATCCTGTGATAAAGCCATAGAGATTAATCCTAATTTTTCTAAACCTTGGGGTAATCGGGGACTATCATTGGCGGATTTAGGAAAATACGAAGAAGCAATTATTTCTTTTGATAAGGGCTTGGAAATTAATCCTGATGATTATGAGATGTGGCATAACAGAGCCACTATTTTATGCAATTACTTGAATAAGTATGAGGAAGGTATTGTATCTTATGATAGAGCTTTACAAATTAAGCAGGACTTTTACGATGCATGGTTCAGTCGCAGTATTCCGCTATTTCGACTAGGTAGATATGCAGAAGGTCTTGAATCTTGTGATAGGGCTTTACAAATTAAGCCTAATTCCTTCAAAGCATTGTATGGAAAAGGGATTGCACTAAAGAACTTAGATAGATTAGAAGAAGCTCTCTCTTCATACGATAAAGCATTACAACTCAATCCTCAATTTTATGAAGTATGGCATGGAAGAGCTATTGTACTAGATGCTTTAGGTAGATACGAAGAAGCACTCAAATCTTTAATCCAATTTCTACAAATTAAGCCAAACGAAGAAATATTTTGGGATGAAACTGAAACCTTATTACTTTCTGTTAAAGAAAATCTTAAGTCTTCAGGCAAAGGCGAAAGTATTCCAATAGTAATTCAAGCATATAAAAATGGGATTAGAATCCTTGAGACAATAGGAGATCAGCAACGTTTTCTCAAGTTTTCTTATCAGTTAGGAAAATCATTATTAGAGATAGGAAACTACACAGAAGCAATTGAAAATCTTCAAGTTTGTGAGCAAGTTTCCCAAAAGTTAAATGATATTTCTACTTTAGCTTTAACCTTATTTGATTTGGCGCGACTATATCACCTTACAGGCAGACTAGAGCAAGCGCGACTATATTTTAAGGACTCATTACGACTGTTTCGACGCTTACAAGATAATGAAAAAATTGCAGCAGCAACATTAGCTTTAGGCAATTTAGAAATACAAATCGGTAAAATTTCTCAAGCTTTAATCCATTTAAAAGAAGCAGAAAATTATTATCAAGCTCAAAATAACTCCGAACGCTTAGCAGAAATTAATTATTTACTCCAAATCTTACAAGCAGCTTAATTATGGCAACTAAAAAATCTCGGCTTGGCAATCACCAATCATCGCTTCAAAAATGGCAACTAAAAGAGAATCCATTTCGCCCTACGCCACCCGAAGATCCTGAGGTATTGGCAAAAATATTTTATGGACGTGACCAAGAATTAGATAATGCTATTCCCGCACTTTATGAAGGCAGAAATGTCTTGATTCGAGGGGCTTGGGGGATTGGTAAAACATCCTTAATTCTCAATCTCATCTATCAGCTACAACAAGAAGTAGTGGAATTAGACGAAAAGATGCTAGTTCTCTACCTCAGTAGCATCCCTGGCGAAAAGCCCGTAGATTTTTATCGCGCATTATTAATGGCGATCGCCGACAGCCTCAAAGAAGACCCTGAAGCGCAAGACATTGCTAGGACTCTATTAGGCTACTCCATTCAACGTACCAAAACCTCAACGGAAGGTAAAGTTAGTTTAGGAATATTTTCCTTTAGCCTCAAAGATGAAACTCCTTCTAATCTCATCACGCCCATCGCCAACAGCGATCCCTACCCGTTACTTATTCGTCAATTAGAAAAAGCTGAACAGTACTACAATCGTATAGTCTTTGCTATAGATGATTTTGACAAAAAAGACCCCATCGTTGTCCAAACTATCCTAGAAGGTAGCCTTGATCTCTTCCGTAATAGCAAAAATCGCGCCTTCATCATCACAGGTAGAGGTTTTACCGATCTGCAAGAAGCGACTCTAAAAGCTCTAGGCATATTTTCCGAAGATATTAATCTTCCAATCATGCACCCCGACGATTTACGGCATATTGTTATCAATTATCTGAATAGTGCCAGACTATCTCATCGTGATGATTGCTATCCATTCACTGAAGAAGCCATAGCATTAATTACTGACTATGCTCAAGGATTTCCTCGACAACTAAACACCATTTGCGAAAAGGTTTTACGTCAAGCTGCTTCTAAAGGATATGACGAAATTAATTTAGAAGCCTTTACAGATATCTGGCAAATTGTTCAACAAGATTACACCCATTCTCTTACACCTCAGTTACTCAATTTACTTTATATTGCCCACCAAGCAGGAGGCATTAGCGAAGATATCAAAGATGAAGATTTAGCTAAACTTGATGCTCCAACTTTTGTGTCATTACTACCAACTCTCAAATCTATGGAAGATCGAGGAGTACTCATTCGACGAGAAGACGAAGGGGGAATGCGTTTCTTACCATCCAAGCTATTTCAACCGCCTACTTAAAAACTAATCAATCACATTAATTAAAAGCTTACATTGATACAAGATGATGGCAAATTGTGGTGTTAAGCCAAGGAGTTGATAAGGCATCGCCAAAAGATTTTATACTTAGCCTTGGATCTATTGAAAAAATATCAAGCATGAGTCAAAAAGAAGTAATCCGTAGCGCCAATGCTCCTGAACCCGTTGGTCCCTATAACCAAGCGATCGCTGTTCCTGCGACCAGCAAATTAATTTTTATGGCAGGACAAATTGCGATTGATCCTGCGATCGGCAAAATTGTTGCAACCACAGTCGAAGAACAAGCCGAACAGGTGATCAAAAATATTCAAGCCGTTCTCGCTGAGGCAGGTGCAGATATCACCAACGTGATTAAAACTACCGTATTTCTCGCCGATATGGCAGATTTCCCCAAGGTAAATGCGATCTACGGTAAGTATTTTCTTGCTCCATTCCCTGCCCGTTCTACCGTTCAAGTCGCTCGACTTCCCCTCGATGCCCTTGTCGAAATTGAGTGTATTGTTGCCATCTAAACCGATCATCTCAAAACGCAAATGCTCTACCCTCTTCGCTTTCACCGATAAATTGTGACTGCGTTGCGAGTTTAGGGCAAAGCATTCCCAAATTAAAACAGTCTCAAAATTTATGTATTTCTTTGGGAATGCTTTGCCCCTTGTATCTAGGAAGAAAAGTAAAGGATAAAATCTTTACTACAATCCGAAAAAGCAAAAGCAGAGATAAACTCGTTCTGCCCCTAGGGACACCAAGCCCGTACTGTAGATAGAGTCGTCTCTGCTTAAACA
>NZ_NDHW01000209.1 GCF_002251945.1 Pseudanabaena sp. SR411 | reverse complement strand
AGAGCAGTTTTTTGAATCCAGTCAATTTCTCTCAAAAATACAATTACGAAAAACACTGGATTTTATCTTTTCATTAATTCACTGATCTTATAGCGGGAAGGGAGTAAGCGTAAATTTTGGGGCGATCGCTGCATTAACACAACTAAAAATTTCGTCTAGTTCTCCGATCGCTTCTAGCTCAAGATTTTCTGTAGCAGTAATTGTATCTGCTTTTTTCTTATCGAGCAGGGTTTGGATGCGATCGCCTAGTTCATCGGTAAATTTAAAGAGCGTGAGTTGATTGATTTGCTGGATTCGCATTCCTTTGGGGAGAAGGGATGATGGTTTTAGCAATGTACTCATAATGATTAGATGCGATCTTTCTCAAATTGTACTGAGCCATACGCAAAATCTCCCCCAAGTTTCTTCAGCAACTTTCTTAGTGATAGTACTCGCGCATCAGTATCAATAGATGATGTAGGTATATGAACTCGGGTGACAACCGCTCTTGCAAAGACTTTTCCAGTAAATTTATATTTTTCAGATTGAAAATATTTAATTGTCTCAGTTAGCTGCTCTACAGCAGACATTAAATCTCGACCTTTTAATTCAATAAAGTATAAATCGACTGATTCAGGCTGATTTGACAATTTAGACTCACAAACTATCATGAGATAATCGCACTTCCTTTGGGTTTGACTGGTAATTACGCAGTCATCAATTTGTACTTTACATACTTTTCTTCTAGATGGATTCTGAAGAATATATTTTATCTTCTTATTCTTCTTATCAAATGCTGGAATTTCTGTACCTTGCTGGCAGACTGTACAACTAGAATAATTTTCCTGAAACTCTTGACAGTTTAACTTCATGCCTTAGTCCTCAAGATCAAACAGTTGATTAAAAGTATCAACGATAATATTTGAGGCTCTATCTATTTCAGATGACTGAATTAATTCTTCTTCACGATCTACAATCGTTCGTGCAGTTCCATCTTCTAGAATATAAGCGTTCAATCTATCACAATTGATCCACAAGTGAGGATCTACAACTTGTGCAACTGCATCTGGTTTTTCTATGCCTACGTTATGAGCATAGAGAAGATTATTAAAAGATGATAGAATATACGGACTATGAGTTGTCAAAAGAATTTGATTGTCATTTTGATTGGATAAAAGTGCAATTAGATCAATAATTTGCTTTTGGGCTACTGGAAAAAGATGCGCTTCAGGCTCTTCAATAATCATAAACACCTTACGATCATTCAGCATTAGGATAACGATAATTAGTAAAATCCAAACAACTTCTTGCTGACCTGAAGAAGCAAAATTTATTGCCGTTTCCCCACCAGCAAAATTTATTCGCTCAATTCCATTTTGATAACTATAATATCCTTTCAAGATTGAGTTAACAAGATTTTGAGCAATCTCGATCATTCTTACGGAATTATTATTGAGATTAGAATTTTCTAAGATATAATCTTGAATTAAATTAGCTATGCCGAGTTCACATACTTGTTTAGCTTGATCAATAAGATCAATAAAGTTTCGCATGATATAATCTAGCTTAATTAATCTGTCTGCTTGTAATTTGCTGCCAGACAACAACTTATCTCCCATGTCAATGTTATATCTTTGTTGGGATAGAGTGGTAATTAAACTGCGACCAGCAGGTAGATATATAACTTCTCTATCGTCCCCAAAGAGATTATTAAGCTTAATATTAATTTCTTCAAACAGCGCAGCTTCTTTCGATTTAATAGTACTTATTTCTTTTGAAGAAGAAAAATCAGAAGAATTTTGATTTATCTCATCACGTAAACTTTTTAAGTTACTAATAGTTTCATTGAAACTTATAGTTAACGCCATACTAAATTCAATATGATTAATCCTGCCGTTTGAAGCTGCCTGAATAACTATCTCAATTTGATCACTATATGTATAAGTTAATTTAGTATTAGGAGAATAAAATATTATAGAGCCATAAATTTTAATAAGTTTCTCTCTCGCAAGTTTAGTAAAACCAAAAATCGGATCATTAAATTTATTTTGGTTATAACAATCAAGATAGTATCGATATAAATCATCTTTCAAAGATTTAAAAAAGAAGATTGCTTTACTAATGGTACTCTTGCCACTAGCTTGAGAGCCAATGAACACAAGGATATCATTCACATCAATATCGATGTCTGTAATTGGACCAAATTGATGAATGATTAGCCGTTGTGACATATTGATCCTATAAAAGGTTGAAGAATGCCGAATCGATTTCGTAGCCTAAGCTTTGAGTCATTTGTTGTAACTTAGCTGTGCTTTCAATACCGCGTGACTTTAGCCAGATAGAAATTGTGAATACCTTCTGCATCACAAAAAGCTCCAGTGCCTCAGGATTGTATTGCAACACATAGCCATCACCTTCGCGCTTAAACTCGTGGGGGACTAGCATCGCCGCATAGCGACTGAGTTCTGTACGCCAATCGAGGAGATAGCTAAACCAAGGATAGGTCGCATCGAGACGTACAAACCAGAGACGCACTTCTGAGATTTCTGATAATTCTCGGGGGTCGCCATCTTCCTTATCCCATACAAGTTCGATTTGAAACTGGCGATCGCTTTCTGGTGTTTCATCCCAATTTGCTAACAACTTCTCGATCGCAATTTTGGCAGGAGTAATATCCAGCGACTCAATACAGGCTTGGTTAACGTAGATGACAGTAGACATATAGCTTTTAGATAGAATTAAGTTAGGGCGGCGCATTGCGCCGCCCTAATGTTTATTTTTTCGGTAAGTTTTCGCGAGGATCGAAGGATTGGATTTCTAGCAACTGCTCGTAAAGTTCACGTTCACGCTTGCTAGGATTTTTGGGAACGACAATCTGGATTTCCACATATTGATCGCCAAAGGTTCTAGCATCTTTTGGGAAACCCTTGCCAGAGAGTCTTAACTGCTGTCCAGACTTCACCGCAGGGGGAATAGTTAGCTTTACTAGTCCACTGAGGGTGGGAACTTCCACTTGAATACCGAGAACTGACTCGCTCGGTGAAATGGGCAATTGACAGCGAATATCGGAACCTTCGAGGGTGAAGAATGTATGGGGCTTGAGCGTAATTTTGAGATAGAGATCGCCGCCAGATGCACCTTGCCCTTTGAGGCGGATTCTTTGACCTGAAAGTACACCTGCGGGCATATTCACCTCAAGCGATCGCCCATCTTCGAGACGTATGCGTTCGCGACCACCAACATAGGCGCGTTCGAGCGGTAATTCTAAAAGAGCTTCCGAATCACGACGAGGGCTGGGGCGTGGAGGTGCTTGGGTGCTGGTGCGATAGGAAGATGCGCCGCCCGTATCTTGGGCGCGTTCATTGGTGCGGAATTTGCCTAGGAGTTGATCGACAAACTCTTGGAAGTCGTTATATTGGCTAAAGTCCACATCACCTGTGTAGCCACCACGTTCAAAGTCTGGCGTATATTGCTCACGCGCTGATGGTGGTCGTCCGCCTGCACCTTGAAATCCGCCTTGTTTCCAATATTGCCCAAAGCGATCGTATTGCTGACGTTTGGTGGTGTCAGATAGGACTTCATAAGCTTCACCAATGTCTTTAAAGCGCTCTTCGGCTGCCTTGTCGTTGGGATTCAGGTCGGGATGATATTTCCGCGCTAACCTGCGATAGGAGCGCTTAATTTCGTCAGCCGTGGCTGTCTTCGGTACACCGAGGATTTCATAATAGTTGCGAAAGTTTTGCATATTTCCCGAACTGCAAACAAGGAGATAACTTAGCTTACCTTATCGTAGCTTTTGGAAACGCTTGCGCGTTTGTCAAAAGTATTGACTAGGGGCGTTGCTTTGCAACGTCTCTAGTCGTATTTAGATCCAGCTAGGTAACCACATTAGCACGGGCAAATAACCCGATGAGATCGGTAAACCGATATAAATAGGCAACCAAAATATAAAAGCGATCGCAATAATTCCCACAATCCCCGAACCGAGCGTTCTAATTTCTTGTAATGGCGATCGCCACATCACCGAAACTAAAAGGGCAAGGGCAGCAAAGGCAAAAACTGAGGCAGGCATATAGTGATAGAGAAATATACAACGTCTGCTCAGGCTCCAAGGCAACCAATGACCAGCAAAACTAATCGTCACATAGGACGCAAACCAAAATAGTTGCGATCGCTCTTGAGGATGAATTTTAGGAAGAATTTTGGTTAATATCTCTGGAGGAAATCTTAAGTTTGAGGCAATTAAAAAAGCTAACCAGATAAATATGGCGATCGCACTGAGCCAATATAACAATGGGTTACCCATCGCATGAACAAATTGCACCATGCTATTGGGACGCATCTCGAAGAAATAGGCAACTGGACGAATTAATAAAATCCAACTCCACCAGGGCGAACAATAGGGATGAATTGGTTCAGTTTTACCAACACCCAAGTTTTGGTGAAAGCCAAGGATCTGGCGGTGCAGTTCCCATATATCACGTTCGGGATTGATCATCAAATGCGGAATCCACTGCACAAAATAAAAGGCGATCGGTAAGATGATTAGACCAACTATGACCTGTGCTGCGTTTAAAGTTTGGCGATATCGTGACCATCCATAACCCATGAGAGCAACAAGTCCAACAGCATAAGCCAAGCCCGTCCACTTCACACTAATTGACGCACCGAACATTAAGCCTGTAGCCAGTACCCAAAACCAACGTTGTCGCGATCGCTTTAGAGCTAGCACCATACACAACTGACTGAGCATCCCAAACAGCAGAATATAGGTATTGATCAAGCCAAACCGTGACTCCACCAATAGCAAACCATCCATTGCCACAAACCAACCTGCTAGCCACGCCCAACCACGGCGATCGCTCAACTGCCAAATCAACTCATAGGTAACTAAGGGCAGCAGTGAACCTGCCAGTGCCGTCATGCAGCGATAGCCGAAAGGTGCATAGCCAAAAATCTGAATCCCAATGGCAATGATGTACTTAGCTAGGGGTGGATGGGCATCAAAAAGAGTCTCCCCGCGTAGATAATTTTGAGCAAATTTAGGGTAATAAAGCTCATCAAAAACGATATCCCCCAGTCCATCCAAATTCCAAAATCGGCTGGCAAAGGCTACTAAAGCGATCGCCATTACGCCATAGATAGGATGCTCTGATAACCAGATCAGGCGATCGGACAAACGAGCAAAGGGAGTCATAATTATTTGCTTACTCCAATTGCTCATTTACTATTCTCATCTAAAAATACTGAATATAGACAGCGCCTAGCGCTGTGTTAAAACCCAGAGAAATATTTAAAAAGCTTGCAAAGCAAGCTTTTTAAATATTTCTCTATACTGTAATTGCAAAATAGCCTTGCTTGGCAAAGCCATTTTGCAATTATTTACCTGCTTTAATTTGAGCAACTAATGCTTCCAAATCCTTGACTTCTGGCACACCAGAGAAAAATATTCCATTTACCACAAAGGAAGGTGTACCACGTACTCCCAAAGACTTACCAAGTTCAAAATCTTTCTTAATCGCTTCCTTAGCTTGTTCACTCTTGCGATCGCGATTAAAGCGATCGATATCAAGTTTTAGGTTATTGGCTAATTCCAAGTAAAACTCTTCACCAAGTTTGTTCTGTTGCTCAAACAAAGCATCATGATATTCCCAAAATTTGCCTTGCTGTAGAGCCGCCCATGAAGCAAATGCTGCGGGTTCCGCCTGAGGATGGATCTCGGCTAAGGGGAAATGCTTGTATACCAAGGTCACATCATTCTGATTTTTTGCCATAAATTCTTTGACTACAGCATGACCTCTAGCACAAAAAGGACATTCAAAGTCAGAGAATTCCGCCATAATAATTTTCTGGCTTGCCGAACCTGTCACTGGGGAATTGCGAAGTAACAAACGAGGCTCTTGGCGAATCTGTGATAGCACCTTATCGCGCAACTGCTCTTCTTGCTGAGCCTGAGATCTTTGGTAAGACTGCACGGAGTCTAAAATCACCTGTGGATTTTTACGGATAATCTCTAAAACTTTAGATTCAAATTGAGCATCAGATAATTGAGCGCTAGCAGATTGTCCTGTAGAAGCACAACTAGTAATCATCAGTAAGAGTGCGACTAAGGCTGACAATAGATAAGGTTGGAGGCGCATTGCAAAAACATCCCAAATAGAAGGCGGAATTCTTATCGTCTTCAGTCTACACGATCGCTAATTAAAAACTATAGAAGCACAGTCCTTATGTTTCTATATCGTTTCTCTCACCTCTTGCACCTTAATGGGTGACGACAAAATATGTTAATTTATACTAAGTTTGTTTAAGGTTACAAACGAGGAAATTATCTTGAGACGTAGTTAAAAAAATCTTACTAAATATCATATAGACACAAAAAATGACCGCTATTACTGATACTTACAACAACAGCCAGACTCTGATTATCGCAGGTAGCTATTCTGAATATTTAAACTGGCGTAAAAACAATCCATCGATCAAGTCTTGTAAATATGTAGAACGGATTGAAGATGTGCAGGGGGTGAATGGATTTTTGGCAAACATTGTTCTCTATGGAGATTATGAGCATAATCCTGTGTATAACACTTTAAAAATGCAGGAAATCTTAGCGGAAAAAGCTTCTCGATTTCGCTCATATGTACATTAAGACTTAAAGGAGCGCAAGGCGCTCCCTTATAGCAATTACCGATCCAACGAACCAAGAATATTTTTGAAAGCGTTGCTTTGCAACGCTTTCAAAAATATTCTTGGTTTTGATTTGAGTGCAAAGCGCTGTAAGTTATTTACTGCTATAGATATACGTCAAGTTCAGTTGTTCAGCCATTCTGGCAAAAATTTTATCTTCGGTAAATGGTTTAGCGAGAAATCCATCGAACCCATGCAAAAATAAGTCTTCTTCTCTAAGATCGATTAGGCTAGCAGTTAGAGCAATAATTCGGACTTTTTGCGATGCCGATATATTTCTCATGGATTCAATTTCCCTAATTGCCGAGGCAGCCTCTTGACCACCCAATATAGGCATTTTGACATCCATCCAGATCAAATGCGGTGACCAAGACTGCCACACGGCGATCGCTTCTTCGCCATTACTAACTTCGCGCACATCAAATCCTAGGGGCGATAAAATTCTAGTTAATAGTTGGCGATTTAGACGGATATCTTCAGCGATTAAGATACGGTAAGTTTGATTCCCTTCAATCCCAATCACGCGATTGGATAATTTACTGGGAGAATTTAGATTAAATAAATCCAAGGACTTGACAGGAATGTAAAATCGAAAAGTAGAACCTTCGCCGACTTTACTAGTTACCGACATCTGTCCACCCATGATCTTGACGTAGTTATAACTAATGGATAGACCTAGCCCCGTACCCTCCTGCGATCGCCTACCAGAATGCGTTTGCACAAAAGGCTGAAACAAAGTTAATATTTCTGCTTCAGAAATACCTGCTCCAGTATCTTCCACTTCAAAACAAAGAATACGCGGTATTTCTGAATATTCTCCAACTATAGCTTTCACATCTTCAGAGATACCACGAACATCTACACGAACATGAATATGTCCTGTGTCCGTAAATTTGATCGCATTACTGATCAAGTTGATTAATATTTGGCGTAATTTACCTTCATCGGTATAAATATAGGGCGGAACATCTGGTTGAATACTGACATCGAAAGATAGAGATTTCTCTTGGGCTTTCAGAGATAACATATCTCTTGCGGTATCCACGATGTTGTACAGATAACACTCCTTTTCACGGAGAAGTACGCTACCAGCTTCAAGCTTCGACATTTCTAAAATGTCATTAATCATTGTTAGCAAATGATTGCCACTATTGCAGATGGTTTGCAGATCAGCTTGATGTTGCTCATTTAACTCTTGGTCATAGAGCATAAGCTGAGCAAAGCCCAGAATTGCATTCAGAGGAGTTCGCAATTCATGACTCATATTGGCTAAAAATGCTGCTTTAGATCGACTTGCTGCCTCGGCTGCTTCTTTGGCAAGTTTGAGATCGTGAGTCCTTTCCTCAACACGATGTTCTAAGAGGTTAGCCTGTTCCCGCAGTTTTGTTTCTGACTCACGTAGCGCAATTTCTGTCTTTTTAAGCAACGTAATGTCATAGAAAGTGCTTAATAAAACCTGTTCACCTTTTAGCCATAGAGGATGTAGTGAGGCTAGTACCCAAACAGGCTCTTGATTGGCTTTGCATAGACGGATCTCATAGTCACGCACCCTTTGATTTTGCGAAAATTGCTGCTGTAAAATCTCCCATTCGGCTGGTAAGTAGTAAAGATCCTTAATTGAGCGCTTAATTAACTCATGGGATTCCCTTTCCAGCATTGTGCCAGTACTGGTATTGGCATAGGTGATCACCCCATCTGAGAGGCTACTTACAAGCATCGCCACACTAGTTGCTTCAGCGATCGCCCTAAACTGCTCCTCACTTTGGCGCATGGTTTCGACAGCGCGATTGTACTGCTCGTATTCGATCGCATCACCATGCTCAGTAGTAGTCATCAGCATGATTTCGAGATCGCTTTTATCACGATAGACAATCTCTAAAATTGATTGCAAAGTAGCCTGAGCCATCTTGCGTTCAATAATTTCGCTTTTTAGTCTTTTATTGACATCTAGTAGTTCCGATTCAACAAGATCGCCATGTTCAACTGCGGTTAACAGGGAATTTTCCAGATCGCAGTTTTCCATCTGAAGTTGGCTGACGGATCTTCGTAATTCTTTGACTTCTTGCTGGATCGTCTGCCAGTCTTTGATGGATATTTCTTCAGAAACTTGGGGATTGTCCATGTCGGGAAATTTTGTTAAAGCAATGCAAATTATTTAGAAGCGTCCGCAGCAAGAGCTAAGCAATCTAGAAAAGATTACCAATTTTAAGAGATTTACTAAACTTATTATGTGCTTTTAGCGGTTATATCAGTTGAATTTTGTAGAAACTTTTTAAAATATTCGTCAATCAACCCCAAAAAGACAAAATGTGGCGCTTTGCGTCGCATCTTGTCTTTTTGGGGTTATGTCTTACCAAAAATAGCAATTCTCATTATGAAACCGATTTTGGTGTTTCCAGCGCCGAAGGCGCTGGAAACACCAAAATCGGTTTTTTGAAAGCCCGCCAACGGCGGGCTTTCAAAAAACCGATTTTTATAATGAGAATTGCTGCACCAAAAAAAATAATTTTGACGGACGTTGATAGATGTGGTAAGGTGCGCTACGCTATTAATCCAAATTGCCTAAGTAATTAGTTATTTGATCTCAATGAGTTATCACTCCCAGACATATGCGATCGCTAGTCGCCAAGAAGATTTAGAGAGACACCTGCTGGAGTTGTCTGTCGTTGACCGTGAGCAGTTGGCGGTTGCCAAACGCTGGCAAGAACGCCAAGAGGGCCCCTTGCTGATGATTTTGTTACAGCTTAGTTTTATTGACTTGCACCAGTTTAGTGGTTTGCTTGACTGGTCTGGGCAAGGTTAAAGATCGTGCGGGTGGATACTTACTATCCACCGCTCACAGGGGGGATTAGTGCTACCTCATCACCATTTTTAAGAATTGTCTGGGGATCTACAAAATTTAGGTTGACGGCATAACGAGTAAGCGATCGCCATTTCTCTAGATGCGGATGTTGACTCACAAGGCGATCGAATATTGTTGATACCGACGTACCTGACTCCAATTTAATTTGCATTTCATCGGTAGCGATTACTTCTTGAAAAATTGCAAATAGCTTGACAGTAATTTGAATATTTTCAGCCATTGGTTTGTAGGAATAGTTTTAATTTAGGAAAAAAGGGTTGCTAAGCAACCCTTTTTTCCTAATCTGCTTCTGCATTTTCGTAAGCGGCGATGATGTGATGTACTAGGGGATGACGCACTACGTCATTCTTATCGAACAAATTAAAGGAAACGCCTTCAACTCCTTTCAGAATATTCATGGCAATGATTAAGCCCGACTTTTGATGACGAGGTAAATCGATCTGGGTGATATCACCCGTTACCACCATGCGCGATTTAAACCCCAGTCTGGTTAAAACCATCTTCATTTGCGCGGCAGTCGTGTTTTGAGCCTCATCCACGATGATGAATGAGTTGCTGAGGGTGCGCCCACGCATATAAGCAAGCGGTGCAACCTCAATAATGCCGCGCTCCATTAGTTGCGGGACTTTTTCTGCCCCGATCATTTCGTGCATTGCGTCGTAGAGTGGGCGCAGATAGGGATCAATCTTTTGCTGTAAGTCTCCAGGGAGGAATCCCAGACTCTCGCCTGCTTCGACGGCAGGACGGGTCAGGATAATCCGCTCAAATTTATTGCTCTGTAAGGCACTAACCGCAGCAACTGCCGCGAGATAGGTTTTGCCAGTACCCGCTGGCCCAACCCCAAAAATTAGATCGTGACTTTCCATCGCCTGTACATATTGCTGCTGGCGATAGGTGCGTGGTTGTACTGAGTCTCCACGTTTATTACGGGATATCGTCGCCCGATCGCGCCATTCTCCAGAGCGGTCTTCAGCGATCGCTTCACGGGCGGCGCGAATATCTACAGCCGCGATCGTTTTTTCCTGTGACCACAGAGGCTTCAGAGCCTTAATCACCTGTTCTACCAGATTGATCTGCTCAGGCGTGCCATCGATTAAGAGGTCTTGCCCCCGTAACACCAGCCGTACACCCGTTATTTCTACAAGTGTTTTGAGATTTTCCTCCCTTGTCCCTGCAAGACAAATGGCACTACTAGGGGTTGGTAAGCTCAAAATGTACGGTTCGTCGCGGGGAGTACCCATTAAATTAATTTTCCTCTGGTTGTGATTGATCTAAAGGGCTTTGACCTTCTTTTACAGCGCTTTGCGCTGAATTAAAATCCAGATGAATTTCTGAAAGCGTTGCGAAGCAGCGCTTTCAGAAATTCATCTGGGCATCAACAGGCTGGATATCATTTGATCAGATTTTCAGCGCCACTGATGACACGGGCGGACAAAATTTTGTCGCCTAGTCTTAGTTTATCTAAAGTTTCCTTACCATCGGTGACATAACCAAAAACGGTGTAGTTGCCATCGAGTAAATTCAAGCCTGCGGGAGTTAGTTCTGATTCAAATAGGTAGATAAAAAACTGAGACGAACCTGCATTGGCATCATCATTGGGATGCGCCATCGCCACAGTCCCAAAGGCGGCAAAAGGTAGTACAGGTATCGTTCCCGATAAGCCCTGCTCTTCAAAGGTTTTGCCATAGGTAGGCACTTTTTGATCGGGCAGGCGTACTTCGATCGGCACTGTGCGATATTTTTTGGTTTTGGGATCGATGTAGCCATCGGATGGCCCATCGGGATCGCCTGTCTGTAAGTAATAGTTTTCATCTGCGCGTGTGAAAGTTAGTCCATCGTAAAAGCCTTGCTGGACGAGATCCACAAATTGACCTGCATTGATTGGCGCGTTGTAGCCATCGACCGTAATCGTAGCGTTGCCTTTTTCTGTGGATAGCTCTACGAGAGCGCGACCCTTGAGTTGAGGGAGATTGGCATATTTTGCAGGAACTTCAAAGGGGAAGGTTTGGATAAAGTCGGCTTCGACTAGACCGACGTAATCTAAGGCTTTTTCGGATAGGGCTTTGACACTGTTGCGATCTTTAATGGCGATCGCTTCTTGGAGAGGCACAAGGGCGGTTGTTAAGCTTGCCAAATGTTCGGTAACTAATCCTTGGCGATCGCTGCTAACTTCAGCAATCAACTGTGACTGATTTTGAGTTAGGGATTGCGCGATCGTTTCAATATCTTTTTTGAGATTACTCCATCGTTTCAGATTGGCTTGACGCGGCATTTGCTCCAAAGTGTGTTGGACATCGCGTAGCACTTCACTATCAATCGGCAAAGCATTTCTTAAGATCACCCGAGGATCTTTGATCGCACTTTTGGTTGGTAAGGCTGCCATGCTTGGCGCGATCGCCGATATCATCGTTAAACAAGTCACGAGCAAACAAGCGATCGCGAACGTCAAGCCCTTAAACCACCAAGATCTCTGAAAAATAAGATCTGTTTGCTGGTTAGGGCGATCGCTGCTTCTTTCTAAATTACGATCTAAATTACGATTTAAATTAAGATTCAACATTGCACCCAAAACTAAATTAGCCACTTAAAAAATGCTATTGCATTTGGTTGCACTGTTAGGCAAACTTAATCTGATTTCATGCAGTCCTATCCTTAAAAATTCACTATGACGGACGCAAGTATCGATCAGACAGCAGGGCAGAAAACAAAGCAGGGGTCTGATGAATCAGATATATTAGCCCTCAAAAATGATCGCCTATTTAGATCGATCATGGAAAATGTTGCCGATTTAATTGCGGTGATCGATGCCCAAGGCTATCGCATTTACAATAGTCCTTCCTATCAAAAAGTTCTGGGCTATACCTCTTCAGAACTAAAGGGTACATGGGCCTACGACAAGATTCATCCTGATGATCAAGCCCTTGTACTTGAAGCTGCCGCAGAAACCTTAAAAACAGGTGTGGGCAAGGTTTTAGAATATCGAATGCAGCATAAGGACGGCACTTGGCGGATTTTAGAATCATCGGGCAGTGTGATGCGTGATGAGCAGGGAAATGTCCAAAATATTGTGATTGTGGCTCATGACATTAGCGATCGCAAAAAGGAGCAGTGGGAGCGCCGTCGCGCCGAAAGAGAGCTAGAGCGATCGCGCCAAAGTTATAAAGATCTAGTCAGACGTGAGGAGATGCTCAACCGTCGCCTAGCCAGTCAGATTCGCAATTCCCTTGATCTCGATACGATCCTTGCTACGGCTGTGAATGAAGTACAGGATTTATTGCTGATCGATCTGTGTAATTTCTTTTGGCATATTCCTGATACCAATCCACCAGAATTTCAACTCGTGCATTTTGCCGCTAGCCATAACTTTCTGAATGTTGCTACTAGTTATCCTCTATCACGATTGCCAAAATTTGGTCAGCGCTTACTTAGCCAAGAAATTATTCAGATTCAATCAATTTATACCAATGCCGAACTGGATAACCCAAGTCGGATGCTGCTCGCCGAGAAAGGGTTTACTTCGCAGTTACTTGTGCCGATCAAAACCCGATCGCAAAAATTAGGGGTGATTGTGGCGGCGCATTGTCAAGGAAGTCGTCCTTGGGATGCTGATGAAGTTGAGCTACTCCAAGCAGTTGCGAACCAATTGGCGATCGCGATCGATCAGGCTGAACTCTTTGACAGCGCCCAAGCCAATGCCGCCAATGCCCAAGCCCAAGCCCTACTGATCGAAAAAGCTCTTGCTGATTTACAGAAAACTCAAAGTCAACTGATCCAAACCGAAAAGATGTCCAGCCTTGGTCAACTCGTCGCAGGTGTGGCCCATGAAATTAATAATCCTGTGAACTTTATTTATGGCAATCTCAACCATGCCAACCGTTCTGTCCAGAATTTATTAGATGCGATCGCCCTTTATCAAAAAAATTATCCAGAGCCAATCCCTGAAATCGTCAAGTTTCTCGATGAGATCGATCTGGACTTCCTCCAAGAGGATCTACCCAAAATGCTGACATCAATGAAAATCGGGGCTGAGCGCATCCGCCAAATTGTCCTATCTTTGCGGAATTTTTCGCGGACAGATCAAGAAGGACTCAAGCCCTTTAATATCCATGAAGGGCTTGATAGTACGCTTTTAATTTTGCAAAACCGATTCAAAGCCTATGGCGATCGCCCTGCAATTAACTTAACTAAGCGCTATGGCAACATTCCAGTTGTTCAAGCCTATGCAGGACAACTCAATCAAGTGTTTATGAATATTTTAAGTAATGCGATCGATGCGATCGATGAGAGTGTCACTGATCGCGATCATGCCGCAGAGGCTTCTCAGCATGTTGCCAGTGAAATCTCCATCATCACCGAGTTTAAGCCGCCTACACCTGATCATCAGCAATCCATGGTGATGATCAGCATTATCGATAATGGTCGTGGTATTTCTGAAGATATTGTCAACAAGCTCTTTGATCCCTTTTTCACTACTAAGCCTGTGGGCAAAGGCACAGGCTTGGGGCTATCCATTAGTTATCAAATTGTGGTAGAGAAACATCAAGGCAGATTGCAATGCTTTTCCAAAGTTGGTCAAGGAACTGAGTTTAGAATCGAAATTCCTGTGTAATACCAACCAAAACACAAAATAGCCTAGCCATTTTGTGTTTTCAAAACCCTGACTGGGTTTGTTTTTTTAATTCACAAAAGTGTCGTCCTATCTTTATGAGAATTGCTATAAATATTAGAAGTGGTGCGAAGTATACCTTCTACTATTTAGCTTTTCGTTTATCCTAGGCATTATAGCGATCGCCCCACTATGAAATCCAACTCCTCCGACAATAACGCCTCACCCTTGCACAATATTTTTTCTTGGGTCAAGAACACGCCTGAGCGAGCGATTGACGAGGCTTTTGAGGCGGCTGTCAACATCAAGCGGATTGAAGAAGAAACCTTCAAAGGCAATAAAATCGCTAACGATGGCAGCTTTGGGAGCAGTGTATTTAGCGTTTTTGAGATTCAGCTTCAGAAATATCTCAGAACGATCAATGCAAGGCTAAGCTTTTATAAAGTAAGCGCCTCACTACCATATTTCCAGACTCAAAGCTCTAGCAATCAAGCCAATACAGTGATCGCCAAATATGCGCCCAATAATCAGGACAATGATCCCGTTGGCAATGGACAGCTATCAGCAAATCAACTAGGTGGGAATAGCCGTAGATTTTCTATTTACCAGAAACTTGCGTTTATTGATTACACCCTCGAAAGATATAACCAAGCAAGTGATCAGACTATTGATGTCTTAGCAAAGCCGTCGGTTAACACGAATTCTTCAGATAATCGGCAGAACTTAGAAGATCTTGTCGAGACTGAAACTGACGAAAAATTTCAACTCTTTAAGAGTGGGAATAAATCTAAAAAATATAGACGACCTCCTCAGCAAGTAACATCTGTAGAAAAAAGTATTTTACCTGGGTCTTTTTTTAAAGCTTTTGATCGGGTCAAACGTAATCTTACTGGCTCATATCCAGATTATGAGAAAGATATTGTTGAGGAATTAAGGCAATCACAAAAGCGCATTACTCAGGCTTTACGTTACATCGTGATTCTAGTAATTTCCGTGATCGCAGTGCAGTTTTTATCGAAAGCAATAGTTTTTAGTCCGATGATCGATAGCTTTATTGATCCCAGCACTATGACTGTCAAGTTTAGCCCTGCGGTGGAGGAGAGAGCCTTTGATGCGCTGCGATTAGCTAAAGAAAGAATTGAATTTGACTACACGATCAAGTCAATTGTGCTGGAAGAATCAGCAGAGAGACAAGAATCTACCAGTCCTAAAAAAACAGCAGCAGAACAATCCGAAGAAATTGAAGAATTAATAAGACAAGAATCGGTCAGAATTTTAAAAAGATTCAATGCTGAAAGCCTTGATGGTGTAAAAAACTTGCTTGCTGATATCACTGCATCTTTTGTCTTTTATCTGTTTGTACTCTCAGGGCGTAAAGAGTTAGTAACTATTAAAGAATTTCTTGATGAAGTTCTGTATAGTCTTAATGACAATGCGAAAGCCTTTTTGATTATTATTTCAACTGATACTTTTGTGGGATTCCACTCTAGCGAAGGATGGGATGCCTTGTTAACAGTTTTATTTAATCATTTCGGATTACCTGAAAATAAAATCTTGGCGCAATCTTTTATTTCAACAGTTCCCGTGTTTCTAGATGGATTGTTTAAATTCTGGATTTTCCAATACCTGACTCAAGCTTCCCCCGCTACTGCCACAATTTATCGAGAAATGAATGAATAAAAAAATAGGACGCTTTACGTCCTGTTTTTTTATTCAAGAACCAGATTTTTGATAGCGTGGCGAAGCCGCGCTATCAAAAATCTGGTTCTTGAATTTACGGCGAAGCCACTAATAAGTAGCTATAAGTAGCTAAGCATAATTAGTTACAAAGCAAAACCCATAAAGTTGCACCCCGCAGGAGCGCAACTTTACGGGTTTTGCTAATGTATTTTGCACAAGTACTTAATGAGAATTGCTATAAGCGATCGCAAAAACAAGTTAAGATTTATGATGGCATTGCGACTCCAGCCGTTGACAGCCATTGACTTTGTTAGTTGTGCAATAGATTTTTACAAATTCCCTATGATTTACGAAATTTTCATGCCCGCGCTTAGCTCCACCATGACCGAAGGCAAAATCACCTCTTGGGTGAAATCACCAGGAGACAAGGTGGAAAAAGGCGAAACTGTCGTGATCGTAGAGTCTGACAAAGCCGATATGGATGTCGAAAGCTTCTACGAAGGATATCTCGGTGCAATCGTTACTCCCGCAGGCGAATCTGCTCCTGTAGGTTCAGCGATCGCCTATGTTGCCGAAACCAAAGAAGAAATTGCTGAAGCTAAGCAAAAAGCGGCTGGACAAGCATCGTCGCAAAATGGTGTGGCTGCGCCCCAAAAATCCGAAGAAACCCCTGCTAAGCTAGTCTCATCTCCCACAGCCGCATCGGTTGCCTCAATCCCTGATGTCGTTGTCTCCTCACCACGCAAATCTGCACCAGCCCCATCATCAGGTCGTCAAATCGTATCCCCTAGAGCCAAGCGCATTGCTAAGGATAACGGTATTGATTTAGCTAAGATTTCGGGTACTGGGCCCAATGGACGAGTTACTGCCGCCGATGTGGAAACATTTTTAAGCCCAGCCTCTACGCCTGCTCCTGCTCCTGTAGCTCAAGTATCATCTACTCCGACAAAAGCTGTTGCCACTGCTCCCGCTAAAGCTGCTGCATCTGTTGCACTAGGTACTGCTCAGTCCTTAACGACTTTGCAAAAGGCTGTGATCAATAACATGAACCAGAGCCTCTCAGTGCCTACATTCCGTGTGGGCTATACCATCACCACTGATGCTCTGGATGCTCTGTACAAGCAAGTTAAGTCTAAGGGCGTGACCATGACTGCACTCTTGGCGAAAGCTGTGGCAGTCACTTTGCAAAAGCATCCTTTGGTGAATGCGAGCTTGAGCGATCGCGGTATCGAGTACAAGAGCAATATCAATATTGCCGTTGCTGTAGCGATGGATGATGGTGGTTTAATTACGCCTGTGTTGCAAAATGCCGACCAAACAGACTTGTATACTCTTTCTCGTAATTGGAAAGGACTAGTTGATCGCGCTCGTGCTAAGCAATTGCAACCTGAAGAATATAACTCTGGCACATTTACTATTTCTAACTTGGGGATGTTTGGGGTTGATCGTTTCGATGCGATTTTGCCTCCTGGAACTGGCGCAATTTTAGCTGTGGGTGGTTCGCGTCCTCAAGTTGTGGCAACTAAGGATGGCGCAATTAAGGTCAGCAGCCAAATGCAAGTTAACCTCACTGCCGACCACCGTGTAATTTATGGCGCTCATGCCGCGCAGTTCCTACAGGATTTAGCAAAACTAATTGAAACCAATCCTCAGTCTTTGACTCTGTAATTTAGTATCGTAAAAGAGTTGTGATGGCGCAGCTTCGCCACGCCATCACAACTCTTTTCTACATGGAGTTCCACGATGCGTCCCCTTGAGCTAATTGTTGAAGGATTTACCAGTTTTCGTACTCGTCAACTGTTAGATTTTACGAGCCTTGATTTGTTTGCGATTACAGGCGCAACGGGAGCAGGGAAAACTTCGCTTTTGGATGCGATGACCTTTGCACTGTATGACGAAGTATCTCAGAAGCCCAGCTCACCCAAGGAATTAGTCAGTCAAGGGGCTAAGCAATTAAGAGTAGAATTTCGGTTTGTGATGCGACAGACTGAATACAAGGCTGTCCGCACATGGCGCAACCGTGGCAAAACTGCTGTTCCAAATTTCATGTTAGAAGAATTAGTTGGCGAAGAATGGGAAAGATGTAGTACCCAAAACGCCGCAGAGATTATCGGCATGGACTTTAAGACTTTTACCCGTGTAATCATTTTGCCGCAGGGACAGTTTGATGAATTCCTTAAAGGTGAGGCTGGTAAGCGGCGTGAGATTTTGCGGCAGCTGGCAGGATTTCAAATATTCGAGCAAATGCGGAAGGAGGCAAGCGATCGCACCAGTCGATTTAAAGCTGAGCGTGAAGGTTTAGATAAAGTCCTTGAAGGGATGCAAGCACCAACTAAAGAGGAAGTAGAATCTCAACAATTAGAATTAGCAAATCTAGAAATTGCAATTCCTGACTTGGACATCCAAGCAAAGCAAAGTCACAAACTGTTAGAAGCTGAGGAAAGACTCTTTGCTCAAATCCAGCAATATCAAAAGCTTTCCGTGAAATTAGCGCAATTGCAACAGGATGCATCACAAATCCAAGTTTTAGAAAATCAATTGCGAAATGCTCAGTTAGCGAATTCGATCATGGGAACTTGGACAGTCCTACAAACTGTGCGTAAGCGCGTGGAAACTGCGATCGCCGATCTTGCCCATACGCATAAACAGCTAGAACTTGCTAAGCTTGATCTCGATCAGCAGCAACAAGCCTATGCACAATCGCGCACTGAGCAAATCGCCGCCCAAAGCCATATCGAAGCTCAAGAGCGCAATCTCGCCTTGGCTGAATCGCTGCATATACAGCAACAACAATCAGAAACTGAATTAGAACGTGCTAATCAGAATGTTTTAGAGCGATCGCAAGTTCTCAAAGAAGCAACTAAGGCTGTAACTCAAGCAGAATCAGATTTGCAAGCCATTATGCAAAATTTGCAATCCCTTGAAGTTTCCCTCAAAAGCTCTCAGTATGATCCCGCTAGACTCGAACAATTGCGCCAAGTTGCCGAACCTCTCACGCAATGGCAGATTTTGCAAAATAATCTGACTAAGCAGCAGCAAAAATCTACCCAGTTACAAACTGAAATTCAGAAATTCACGCAACAACTAGAAAAATCGCAACAGGCGATCGCTACAGCAGAAAATGATTTTCAAGTTGCTAATCATGCTCTCAAGGAAGCGGAAACTTCTAATCTGCAAGCCTTACAAACTAGTCATGCTAATGCTTTACGTGCCGAATTGCATGATGGCGATCATTGCCCTGTATGTAATCATCTTTATAATTTGGCAGGATTACCTGAACTTCCTGAACTAGAATTAATCGATACGGCAGCATTGTTAAAACAGAAAGAAGTCACTGAACGTCAGTTAGCGAAATTATTACAGGACAAGGTGAAAATTGAGGCAAGTCTGGAAGCTTCGCAGCAACAATTTCAAACTCAAAATCAAGAAATTAATGATTTAGAATTACAAGTTGCCAAATTACAAAAACAGATTGATCAAGTTCTCCAATCGGCTTGGCAAGCAGCAGATATCCTGCGCGATCGCCAAGTACTTGAAGCTCAAGAGTCTGGTTATCTCAAGCTAATTGCTGAACAAAAGGAAATGGCGATCGCCTGTCAAAATGTCGAAAACAAACTTAAAACTAGCCAAGAAAATCTGCAATTAGCCCAAACAGAATCTGATAAATCAGCACAGGAAAAAGTACTTAGAGCATCGCAACTACAGGAAATTTCGCAACGGTTGCTAGAAATTACCGATGGCAAGACTTATGAATCCTTGCGTCAAAGTATTGAGCAAGCAAAGACGGAACTAAGCGATCGCCTCAAAGCCATCGAAACTAAATATCAACAAGCCCGTGAAACCTTTGCTAAACGCGAGGAATCGGCAACTAAAGCTCAAGAAAATCACGATCTTGCAATTTCTGAGCAAGCGCAACAGGAATCTAACTGGCAAAAGGAGCTTAACTCTGTAAACTTTACCGAATTAGAATTTCTGGCTGCTCAAACGGCGCGATCTCAAATGGACGCATGGCAACAGCAAATCGAGAACTATCAGCGTCAAGAGCAGGACGTAACCACGCGCTTACAAATGTGTGCGGAGTCAATTAGTGATCGCCAAACCGATGAACGGGCGATCGCAAAATTGCGGGAGAAATCTCATCAAGCCGAACAAGCTTTACAAATAGCAAGTGAAAGCCGCGCCTCCATCAAAGCATGGCTAGAGCAAGCCCAACAAAAACGTCAAGAATCGCAGGAATTGGAAGAGCGTAAAATTGCCCTACAGTCGCAAGAGCAAACCTATCACACCCTCGCCCAAGATTTACAGTCCAATCGCTTTCAGGAATATATTCTCGACAGTTTGCAACAGGAACTCGCTCATCGAGCCTCAGTTCTCTTGCAACAACTGTCTGAAGATCGCTATATCCTCCAAATTGAAAGTGGTGACTATTGGGTAGCGGATAATTGGAATGGTGGCGAAAAGCGGCGCGTCAAAACGCTCTCAGGTGGCGAAACCTTTGCCGCTTCCCTCTCAATGGCACTTGCTCTATCGGAAAGATTGTCAATGGGAATCGAACTGGGTAGCCTCTTCCTTGATGAAGGGTTCGGTACGCTCGACAGTGAAACCCTCGAAAGTGTTACCCAAATCCTCGAATCCTTACGCCAACAGGATCGTCTGATTGGTGTGATTACGCATATTCAGTCCTTAGCTGAGCGATTACCTACCCAAATTCATGTTCGCAAATCAATCAATGGTTCAGAATTAGTTAGAATCTGAGAAAGAATAGCGGCGCAAAGCGCCGCCATTCTTTCTCTTTTTGGGGAATTATATAACAATGCAAGTTTTGCTTAGGACATAAAGCCCAAGAATCGAGTTGCGGCTTGCCAAGTAGCTTCTATAGCAAAAAAATGGATAGTTAGGATAGATAGCAGAAAGCTTGACTAAGTCGATACTCTTCTGGTGCTAGACTTCCTTTATCTTCTCTCCGTTTTAGCCACTGATCTAAGGTATTTCTGCTGATGTTCAAGGTTCGGCAGACGTGACTCTTTTTTCCTCCTCTAACAATAGCTGATACTGCTTTCTCTCGTAAATCTATGCTGTAAGCTGCTGTCATTTTCGGTTCTTTTTCTTTCTCTCCTGTCTTAATATTATGTCCTATCTTTCCCTTTTTTGCTATAGAATGGCGGCGCTTTGCGCCGCCATTCTAAACTGTCTTTTTACAATCTGTCTAAATCGGATTTAGGATTATAACTATCCTGAATAATCACAAAAAAACACCTATCGGGTGTTTTTGTAACTACAGCCTGTTAAGGCTTTTGAGTAGTCCAGAGAAATTTTTGAAAGCACAGCTTGCAGCGCTTTCAAAAATTTCTCTGGAGTTTAATTCAGCACTTTGCGCTGTAATAGTTATGAGAGTTTCGACGAAACGGGGGGATAAGCGATCAACTACAATATTTATTTGATCTAACATTATGCAAAAGCCTCAAGTACCATTGAATGAAAGCGATCGCCAAGCTGCCCTTGAGAGATATAACATTCTCGATACATTGCCAGAGCAGGAATACGATGACTTGATTCAACTAGCTGCTAGTATCTGCGGCACACCGATCTCCTTGATATCTTTAATTGATCGCGATCGGCAATGGTTTAAGTCCTGTATTGGTGTTGATGTATCAGAGACACCACGCGACATTTCCTTTTGCGCCCATGCAGTTGCTAACGAAGCCATTTTGCTAGTGACCGATACACTTCAAGATCCTCGTTTTGCTAATAATCCTTTGGTAGTTAACGATCCGCATATTCGCTTTTATGCTGGTGTCCCTTTAAAAACTTCCGATAATTTCATCTTAGGTACTTTATGTGTAATAGATCGCCAGCCACGGAACTTGACATCTATCCAAATTCAACAACTCGAAGCCCTCAGTCGCCTAGTCATCAGCCAGTTAGAGTTAAGGCGCAACAATGAAGCTGCAAATCTCCTTGTAACTGTACTTGAGTCCTCGAAGAAAGTATCGATGCTGCAACAAGCAATTTTGGATAGTGTGAATTTGGCAATTATTGCCACTGACTTGCAAGGTACTATTCAATCCTTTAACTCAGGTGCAGAATTGATGTTGGGATATAACGCATCAGAGATCATAGGCAAAAGCCCTGAAATCTTCCATGATATTGAAGAAATCACAGAGAGTTCACATCAATTATCAGCCGAATTAAATCAACCTATTGAAGTTGGCTTTGAAGTATTTACAGCTAAGGCAAAGTTGGGAGAAGTATTTGAGAAAGACTGGACTTATATTTGTAAGAATGGCGATCGCATTCCTGTTTTACTATCGATTACAGCCATTCGTAACGAGCAGAAAGAGATTACAGGATTTCTAGGCGTTGCTAAAGATATTACTTCTCAAAAGGAAGCTGAACAAGATCGCTTTCATCGCCAGCAAACCGAAAAATTGGTGTCTGCCCAAAATCAAATCGCGCGAGTTCTAACCGAATCATCTAGCTTTAGTAGCGCGGCAATCCGCATCTTACGCACATTGTGTGAACAATTATCTTGGGATATTGCAGAACTGTGGCTTACCAGTAACTATCCCCGCACTTTGACCCTCATGACGAGTTATACCAAACCAACAATTGACGCAACAGAACTAATCCAAATGCATCAACTAATGTCAGTTGAATATGGATCTGGTTTGATTGGTTCGGTTTGGGCTGAGGGATCTGCTAAGTGTGTGGAGATTGACCAATATCCTAATTTTTACAAATCAGAAGCTGTTAAAAAAGTAGGTATCAACTATGCATTAAGTTTTCCTGTATGTGGTGAGAATGAGACAATTCTAGCTGTGATTACGATGTTCAGCCGTCAATGCCAAAATTCTAGTCCCGAACTACTTAACGTAGTCACAGCGATCAGTAGACAGATCGGTCAATTCATGGAAAAGCGTAAGGTTGAAAGAGACTTACACAAACAGAACTGGCGATCGCTTCTACTATCTGATATAGCTTTACGCATTCGCCAATCCTTAAATCTGAAAGAGATTCTCAATACATCTGTTGGCGAGATCCGCAAATTTGTAAGAGCCGATCGTGTCCTCATTTACCGATTTCAGTCTGATTGGAGTGGATCTGTAGAAGTAGAATCCATCAATCCGAAATGGCGATCCTCATTGAATACGAATATTCAAGATACTTGCTTTCAATCAGGATATTGGCAATTCTATCAAAAAGGACGAAAGTTAGCGATCGATCATGTTGCTGAGTCTGATCTCAGTGAATGCCACAAGGAACTTTTGACAAGTTTCCAAGTACAAGCAAATCTAGTTGTTCCCATTCTTGAAAATGAGCAGTTATGGGGATTGTTGATCGCCCATCAATGTTCAGCACCAAGACATTGGGAATCCTTTGAAATCAACCTAATGAGCCAACTTGCCGATCAAATTGGGATTGCGATCTCCCAGTCACGATTGCTGGCTCAAGAAAAAGAACAACTTAAACTTTTGCAAGAGCAGAATGTTGCCTTGGAGAATGCCCGTTTAGAAGCTGAACAAGCCACAATGGCAAAAAGTTCTTTCTTAGCAACCATGAGTCATGAGATTCGCACTCCTATGAACGCGGTAATCGGCATGACAGGATTATTACTGGACACAGATCTCGATGCTCGTCAGAGAGACTTTGCCAACACAATTCGTTCTAGTGGCGATCACTTATTAAATTTAATCAATGAAATTCTCGACTTCTCTAAATTAGAAGCAGGTGAAATGCAATTAGAGAATCTTGACTTTGATTTAGATGTCAGCATCGAAGAGATCACAGAAATTCTCGCGCCATCAGCGTATTTTAAAGGCATTGAACTAGCATCATTTATTCATCCCAATGTGCCAAAATGTTTACGAGGTGATGTTAGTCGTCTACGCCAAGTTTTACTAAATTTGACTAACAATGCCATCAAGTTTACCGCAAAAGGTGAAGTCACAATTGAGGTAACGCTCCAATCCGAATTTGAGAGTGATGCAGTTTTGAAGTTTGCGATTATTGATACTGGTATTGGTATTTCCCTAGCAGCCCAAACAAAGTTGTTTCAGCCATTTACTCAAGTTGATGCCTCGACAACTCGTCAATACGGTGGTACTGGCTTAGGCTTAGCAATATGTAAGCAAATTGTAGAGTTAATGGGTGGTGAAATCCATCTCCAAAGTGAAGAGAATAGAGGTTCGACTTTTTGGTTTGTAGTTACATTTCAGAAACAGAGCGAATGTCCTCGCAACGATGCGGGTGCTGAAATCTTAGAAGGTGTGAGAGTACTTGTAGTTGACGATAGTATTACTAATTGCAATATTCTCTATCATCAACTCAGTAGCTTTGGGATGCGTGTTGATACAATTCAGCAATCTAGTTTGACCTTATCTTATCTAGAGAGGGCGATCGCCGAAACTGATCCATATCAAATTGCCATCCTTGATAAACAAATGCCTGAACTTGATGGTGAGCAACTAGGGATACAAATTAAAAGTTCTGCAAATCTCAAAGATATCCACTTGGTGATGTTGACATCTCTCGATCAAAGTGGAGATGCTACGCGCATGATCGAGATTGGGTTTACTGAGTATCTTCGCAAACCTGTTCGCAAGATGCGTCTTTTACATTGTTTGATTGAAAGCATCTCAGGGATTACCCAGAAATTAGTTTTTGAACCTCCCATTTATCCGTTATGTATTCTTCCTCCCGTCTTACCATCCAATCTAAAAATTTTACTTGCCGAGGATAGTTTAGTTAATCAAAAAGTGGCGATTAATCAGCTTCAGAGTTTAGGATATCAGGCTGATATCGCGGCAAATGGACAGGAGGTTTTAGAGCTGTTTTCGCAAATCCATTACGATATCATTTTGATGGATTGTCAAATGCCGATTTTAGATGGTTATAGCGCCAGTCGCCAAATTCGGGCTTTAGAAGCAGCAGCAGGTTATTCTGGGGCTAATGTGATTATCATTGCGCTGACGGCTAACGCTATGCAAGAAGATCGCGATCGCTGTTTAGCTTCAGGGATGGATGATTATCTAAGTAAACCTGTGCGTAAGGAAGATTTAGTGAAAAAACTATCTCACTGGGGACAAGTATTTGCTAATCGCAGTTCAACTAAGTTAAATTCTGAGTTAAATTCTGACGTTGAAGATTCTTTGTTGAATATCTATCCCACTAATAAGCTAGATCAAAGTTCCACTAATTCTGAATTTATTATAGAAATAGATTGGGAATATCTTGAGGAAATATCTGGCGGAAATACTGAATTTAAGCAAGAACTTCTACAGGCTTTTGTTAGCTCATTGCCTGAACATTTAGAAGCACTAGAAATCGCCATCTCTCAACAGCAGTATGCTGAAGTTGAGCATGAAGCCCATTTTATTAAAGGCTCTAGTGCCGCGATCGGGATTACAGGTATTGCTAAACGAGCTAGTATATTGGAAGAAACTAGTAAAAAAAGAGAATTACCTGAAAATGCCAAAATTCTTTTAGAACAAATTATCATTGGTATAGAACAAATCCAAAATTCTAATAATTTACTGATGTTACGTGGAAAGTAGATGACACATCTCCTGCTGATAGACAAGCAGGGGCAACCACGGGGGGATTGCCCGTACATAAACAATTTGAATTTTGTCTGAATTTTGTCGGAGTTCAGTAAAGATTTTATCCTTTCAAAACCCAAAAGATGAGTGGCGGTGCAAAGCGCCGCCACTCATCTTTTGGGTTTTATGTTCTAAGCAAAACTTACATTGCTATACTTTTCTTCCTAGATACAAGGGGCTGTGCCACAGGGCAAGCCCCAGACTTATGCCATAGCAAGAATTCTTTTCACGTAACATCAGTGAGTAATTGCTATATTTATAAACTATGCATTCAACTAAATTCCCTTCGATTATTACCCCCTCTCAAAAAGTTCGTGTCATTGCTCCGAGTGGTGCATTGCGTGAATGGGAACGCTTTGAGCAAGGGCTAAAAGTCTGGCGCGATCGCGGTTATGAACTGGTGATACCTGAGCATCTCAGTCAGCCTTGGGGCTATCTGGCAGGAACCGATGAGGAACGGTGTCAGCAATTAATTGATGCATGGAATGATCCTGACTCTGTGGCGATCGCCTGTGCGCGGGGTGGTTATGGCTCGATGCGCCTACTCGAAAAAATCGATTGGCAAGAACTGAGCGATCGCCCTAAATGGTTAATCGGTTTTTCTGATATTACGGCGCTACTCTGGGGCTTTGCTAAACATAAGGGAATTGGTGGCTTACATGCGCCAGTAATCACGACGTTAGGCAATGAACCTGAGCGATCGCAACAGCAGTTATTTGATTGGCTCGAAGGAAAAATTAATGCGATCACCTTGTCAGGAGAAGGATGGGGAAATGGACAAGCTACAGGCGTTCTCTTACCCGCAAACTTAACTCTCGCAACGCATATCATTGGTACAGATATTTGTCCTGATCTGGAAAATGTAATTCTAGCAATTGAAGATGTATCCGAGGCTCCTTATCGAGTTGATCGCATGTTAACCCATTGGCGTTGGTCGGGGCATCTGCAAAAGTTAAAAGGTATTGTGATCGGTCGGTTTAGCCAATCAGAAGTTTCTACTCCCAGTTTTACAATGGAAGAAGTATGGCGCGATCGCCTGACGGATTTAGGAATTCCGATTGTGATGAACTTACCCTTTGGGCATGATGGCGAAAATGCGCCGCTACCTGTTGGCTGCATGGCAGAGATTGATGCCAATCAAGGAACTCTAACCTATTCGCGCCCAAATACATAAAAGCGCCGCTCTTACAGCTATTGCTGATCAAACGAACCACAAGAAAAAATTTGAAAGCGTTGCTTAGCAACGCTTTCAAATTTTTTCTTGGTTTGGGTTTGAGCGTAAAGCGCTGTATGTATTACGATCCTGTCAGAGTGGTTAGCTTTTCTGTCCATGTATTCATAAAAGGAATTGCCGTGGCTAGAGTTAAGTCATATTTGAGGGGCGTAATCGTCACGTAATTATCTCTAATCGCTTGAATATCTGTATCAGCTTCTGCTTCTTCTTCAACCACTACACCTGATAGCCAGTAGTAAGTTTTGCCACGCGGATCAATACGTTTTTCAAATAAATCCTTATAGCGACGAATTCCTAAACGAGTAACAACAGCACCGCAAATATCTGACTCTGGAATGGCAGGAATATTTACATTCAAGAGAATTGCTTCTTCTAGTGGATAAGTTGCGATCATATTGACCATTTTCTTAGCGAAATTTGCCGCCGCGCTAAAATCTAAATGGGCAAAGCTAGTCAAACTAAAAGCAATACTTGGCACACCTTCCAGTACGCCTTCCATTGCTGCCGATACTGTTCCAGAGTATAAAACATCAGTTCCTAAATTTGCACCGCGATTAATGCCTGATAATACGAGATCAGGGCGATCGCTTAATAATGCATCAAGTGCTAATTTCACTGTGTCCGAAGGTGTACCAGAGCAAGCCCAAGCTTCAATATTGGATGGATAAACCCCTTCGATTTGATCAACTCGTAAAGGTTCTTGCAAAGTTAGGGCATGTCCTGTAGCCGATCGCTCTCGATCTGGACATACCACCGTAATCCGATGCTCAGTATCACTCAGAGCCTCAGCTAACGCTCTTACCCCCGCTGCATAAATGCCATCATCATTACTAATTAAAATGTTCATACTTGAAGTTGCACAAGGTCTGAAAAACTATATCAATAAAACCAGAAAATAGAGGAGGGTGCTTAGCACCCTCCTCTATTTTCGTTGAGTTATTAGCAAACTTTTATAGTTTTAGTCAAGGGTAATTACCCATGAGCCAATATAAACTGGGACGGGAATATCGGCACGCATAACTCTGCCATCAAACTGATAGAAACCACTGTAGTCAGGATTTCTTACATTAGATAACACGGCTCGTAAGGCTGTTTTGGAAGGAATTGCTTCTTTAGGAATGATCGTGATGCGGCGAGTTTCTTTATCCCAAGTTGCTGATTCAATTTCTAAATCTTTGCCCCCACGGCATTGATCCGTTACGCGCAGTTTGATATCTGACGTATCAAAGCTACCAGTAAAGTGATCAGGATAGGTAATGATTACTTCGGAAACTTTAAATTTTTGTGGTTTTACTTCTAGATAGTATCGATCATTACGACCACTGCTGCCACTGTCGAGGCAATAGTCAAGTGCGCTATCCTTGATTCCGCCAAATAAAATGAATCCTGCATTGGATTGGGCGCGAACTACAGATGGCGAAACCACAGCACAAGCTACAGCCAGACAAGAAACAATACCCAGTTTTTTGATCATTTGGATCTTCATAAATCTCTCAAGATTCTACTATTATGCTACGCACTGATCATTCTGACGAAATTTGATAGCAAATGTATCCCGTCAGTGGATGATTTTTCGGGATGAAATTGTACAGCCATGAGATTATCTTTGGCGATCGCCACAGTCACAGTCTGGCTACCGTGGGTTGTCGTCGCTGCTGTTACTGAGTCATCAACAGGTGCAGTGTAGTAGGAATGCACAAAATACATCCAAGGACTAGCGCCCAAGTCTTGCCAAAGCGGACAATTAGTTTGTTTTAGTTCTAGCTGGTTCCAGCCCATATGTGGGATCGTCAGGCTTGGCTCATGGCTAAATCGCTTAACCTGTCCCTTGATGAGTCCCAATCCCGATTCTTGCCCCTCTTCACTGCTCTCAAATAAAATTTGCATCCCCAAGCAAATTCCTAAAAATGGTTTACCAGACGCGATCGCTTCATGGATGGGTTGCTCTAGATTCGTCGCCCGCAATTTTTGCATTGCGGGATCAAATGAACCAACACCTGGTAAAACAATCCCATCGGCGGCGGCTAGCTTGTGCGGATCATTGGTCACTATGGGGGTGGCTCCTGCCATCTCTAGCCCTTTACAGGCTGAGTGTAAGTTGCCCATATCGTAGTCAATCACTGCCACAACTGGCATGATGTTACTCCTGCTTGATAGTCTTGCAACGGGGAACTTTAAGCTCCTTTGCGCTTTCTAAAGCGATTATAATGGCTGAAGTCCTGAAAAATACGTTATGAGGTTTAGGATGACGAACAAATTAGTTGGCAAATCAATTATTAGTCACGTTTTATTAGCGCTAAGTATTGGCGCGATCGCACCATTGGTGATTGTAAGTCAGACCTCAGCAGAGGAGGTGATCACCATCCCTCAAGCACCAGTCGAGCCAAGTCTCTGGTGGAAAACTCAACGCTTGCAAGAAGGTTGGGTGGAAAATATTGAGATCGATGCCGAGGCTAAACAGGCGATCGTCACGATTAATACAACTAGATGGATAGCCTCTGATTATTTGCAGCGTTTTAGTTTTCTATTTAAGCTCGGCACTGAAGCCCAAAAACAAAATTTTAATGTCATGCTGCATAATCGCCGCGATCAGAAGATTGCCGAATACAGCACCATAGAAGAACGCTGGCGCATCGACCCAAAATCCCTAGGTGCAGAGCCATTTCGGGTCAATGCCCCCATACTTTTTCAACAACAATTTTAAAATAAAGAATTAGTGGCGCGGCAACGCCGCGCCACTAATTCTTTATTTGGGCTTTGCGATTTAGCTAGTTACTTTCTGCGATCGCTTGACCATATATTTAGTCAGATCTACAAAAGTGTCACGACGCAAATAAGGATAATCTCCCACCCAGAGATTGTATTGGGGAATATAGGCATCAGAAGTGATGCGGCTAACCCGACCAAAGCGGCGATCGTTAGAAAATAGCAGCATATATACTGTTTGCTCAGGTCGAATCCGCTTCAGTTCGCGCTTCATCGGTAAGCGTAAAGTCGTTACAAACTCCGTCTCATCACCCAGCTCAATATTTAAAAAACTTTCAGCGTCATAACTAACATCCATGCGTCCCCGTGAGTTTACCTTTTCAGCACGAGCAAGTACTTCCTGAGAGACATACACATCCAACACTTCCGCCTGCCAAAAACCACAGTAGGCAAAGCGGCGCAACTTGGCATTACGAATGCTAGCTAGTGCGACTGGCTCTAACATCCAATACAATCCGCCCAAAGCTGCACAGACAAACATGACTAGAGCCGCGAAACTACTGGGATTATTTTCGTGAACACGGTTATAGAGGATTGTGAATACAATTACACAAGCGATCGAAATGGCAACGCGACGAAATACACTCTGACCATCGCCCCAATAGTATTGATACTGCTCTGAGGTAGGTACAGCAGGAATAAGCTCATCAAAATTTTTGCGTTTGAGTGGGGTAATCATAGAAACAATAATATAACCAAAATACAATCAACGAAAATCTTGTATATAGCAATCCTAAAAGGTTTGTGAGAGTGTGACACGCAGTGTCACACTCTCACAAACCTTAACCCAAAAGAAAGATGGCGGCGCAAAGCTCCACCATCTTTCTTTTGGGTTTTGTGACACTGTTTCTCAAATCGGAGTCAATCTCCAAAGACTTTTTCCTTATTATTCAGATGGCAACGTTAACTAATATTAAGGAAACCCGTAAAATATACTTAGAACAAGTTAAGCAGTTTAAAAATACTTTATGGGCTATTGATCAAATAGCAAATAGCTTACTTATCAAAACCAATTTTAGGATTTCCGCGCCGTAGGCGCGGAAATCCTAAAATTGGTTTCATAATTTCAGAAATGCTGACTCATCAAAACATAGAAACGAAAAGCAATGGGAAAACCGACAGGATTTATTGAGTACCTTCGCGAAGCACCGACGGAAATACCACCAAGCGATCGCATCAAAAATTGGGATGAATTTCATGTCCATATGCCCGATGAAAATCTCCGCACACAGGGCGCTCGATGTATGGACTGTGGTACACCATTTTGTCATACTGGCAACCTGATCAGTGGCATGGCTAGCGGCTGCCCCGTCAATAACCTGATTCCCGAATGGAATGACTTGGTATATCGGGGACTGTGGCGCGAAGCCCTAGATCGTCTACATAAAACTAACAATTTCCCAGAATTTACAGGTCGGGTTTGTCCTGCGCCCTGTGAAGGTTCCTGTGTTTTGGGGATCACGAATCCACCTGTGACGATCAAGAATATTGAGTACTCCATCATCGATAAGGGCTGGGAAGAAGGTTGGATTGTCCCCGAACCACCTGCTAAACGGACGGGTAAAAAAGTTGCAGTGATTGGTTCAGGTCCCGCAGGATTGAGCGCAGCCGCACAGCTAAACAAAGCAGGGCATTGGGTTACGGTCTATGAACGCGCCGATCGCCCAGGGGGATTGTTAATGTATGGCATTCCCAACATGAAGTTGGACAAGCAAAAAGTGGTATTGCGCCGCTTGGGTATTCTTGAGCAAGAAGGAGTGAAATTTGTTTGCAATACTGAAATTGGAAAGGATCTCCCTGCGGAAGATTTGCTCAAAGAATTTGATGCTGTCATACTCTGTACAGGCGCAACCAAGCCCCGTGATTTGAGTATCGAAGGACGCGAACTCAAAGGTATTCATTTTGCCATGGAATTCCTCACTGCGAATACTAAGGCAGTGCTCAATGGCAAGTCAGGGGATGACTTTATCTCTGCACAGGGTAAAGATGTGGTGATTATTGGCGGTGGCGATACAGGTACGGACTGTGTAGGTACATCAATTCGTCATGGTTGCAATAGTGTTGTCCAGTTAGAAATCATGCCTAAGCCTCCAGCCATCCGTGCTAAGGACAACCCTTGGCCTGAATGGCCGAAAGTCTACAAAATGGACTACGGACAGGAAGAAGCGAGTGCAAAGTTTGGTGACGATCCTAGAGCTTATATCACGACTGCGACTAAGATCGAGGGAGATGAAAACGGTCAGGTCAAAGCTGTTCACACTGTGCAAGTGCAATGGGAACGCAATGATAAAGGGCAGTTCGTTCCCAAGCAAGTAGCTGGTACTGAAAAGGTAATTCCTGCTCAGATTGTTTTGCTGGCAATGGGTTTCCTAGGTCCAGAACAACCTTTACTGGATTCCCTAGGAGTGGAACGCGATCCTCGTAGTAATGTCAAAGCAAATCACGGTCAATTTACTACTAGTCTACCTAGCGTTTTTGCCGCAGGAGACTGTCGCCGTGGACAAAGTCTAATCGTCTGGGCGATTAACGAAGGTCGTGGTGCTGCTCGTGAATGCGATCGCTATCTTATGGGTAATACAGATTTACCCTAAATCAATCTATAACAAGGGGCTTAAGCCCCTTGCCTGTCATAAAGTAAGGAATGAACTATGGAAAGTAATGTGTTGGTTTCTCCTGAGACTATCTATGAAAATCTCAACCAACTCGATCAAGTGGATCTCACCACTAGTGCCGAATATCGAGAAATGGCACAGGAAGTTCTTGCTGATACTCATGTAAATCGTGATGTGCGAGAAGCGATCGCCGATCGTCTCAATCAAGCAAATCAACAACTAATTAATACGACTGTCAGTAAAACCGATAGTTATTAACAACCCCAAATATTTGAAGAGAGTGCGCCCCGAAGGGGCGCACTCTTTTCAAATTGCATATAAAAAAAGAGCGCTAGGCGCTCTTTTTTTATATGCTTCCCAAGCGGCGCAACCAATGGAAGTGAGAGAGACAACCCGCCCAGAAAGAAGTGTGATAGTTGTATCTCACACCAAACTCTAGACAGGTCTGCTCAACTACTTTGGAAATTGCAGGATAATTAACATGACAAATATTCGGGAATAAATGATGTTCAACTTGGAAGTTTAAGCCGCCAACTAGCCATGTCACAAAGGGATTATTACGGGAGAAATTCACCGTTGTTTCAATTTGATGAATCGCCCAATCATTCTCAATGATGTTAGCTTCTGCCAGAGGAAGTGGAAAATCTGCTTCTTCAACTACATGGGCTAGTTGAAATACCACACTCAGTACGATGCCCAAAGTTACAGCGACTAACGTATAACTGGCTAAAACCTTCCATACTGAGTGAAATAGTAAGGGAATAGCAAAGGCAAGTGTGAAGAAAATGAGCTTACCCCCAAAGAAAATCGCAAGATTGCTTTTGGTAGGACGAGGATAGGTGCGATCGCCAATTTTGCCAGTGATCAAGCAATAAAAATCATCATAAAAATGCCACTTGATCGCTAACAAACCGTACAGCAGCCAAAGATAATAATGTTGCCACCGATGAAATAGAAGTCTGGGATGGGAAGGAGAAAGCCGCCCAAAGATTCCTACTTCTAGATCCATATCGTAGCCAGCAATATTGGTATAGGTATGATGCAGAACATCATGTTTCCAATGCCAAATATAGGAACTGCCACCGATTAAATCTAAACTCATGGACATGAGCTTATTTACCCATGCAATATTTGAATATGCATGGTGTGCGCCATCGTGCTGAATACTAAAACCGATTCCTGCGGTGACGACCCCAAGGGCTATACAAAGGGGAACCACTTGCCACCATGTCTGGGCAAAGAAAACTAAGGCAGTATATAACCCGATTAAGCTAAACAGCAAAATCGCTGTCTTCATGTACATCCGTGAACAATCACGTTCTCTAAGATCACTACTTTGAAAAAGTTGGTCTACTCGTCTTCTCAGTTCAGTCTGAAATCCACTATTCTTGGCAAATTTTAGTTTCTTAGCTGGTTCTTGCTCGGAACTAATCACAAACTGTTGAGATCCGTTTCGCTCTTGCATCTTTTAACATTTCTAATCAATATCGTATTTATAATTTTTCACTTATACTAATTTTCTAAAGTGTTATAAAACTTTAGAAAATCAAAATTAAAACTCAAATCTGAGCTTTATTCGGCAAAAAATTGTTTTTCCCACAGTAAAAAAGCTTTTGGCAAGCGATCGCACTATCTTTCTGATGTTATACCAAATCACAAAGGTGTGCCAACACTTTTGTGATTTGGTATAACATGATTCCCATGAATATTCCCTAAACGATTTGCAAAAAAGATGTGCGAATTAAATTTGCCAACTTTCATTATTAAAGATGCATAGATACACTTTTTTAAGATTTTGCATTAACATTGGTGCATTTTTATTGCTAGCCCTAGGTTTGACGGTGATATGGGGATGGTATATCGGTTCTGCAAGGTTGATTCAGATCCATCCTCAATTTGTGCCGATGCAGTTTAATACGGCTCTAGGATTTGGGCTTATAGGTCTAGCGATCTTGAGTGCGACCAATAATCGCAGGAAATTTATCAAATATATTGGGATTGGACTAGTTTTATTAGGCGGATTGACCCTAGTCCAACATATTTGGGGGATAAATTTGTCGATAGATGAATTATTGATGAAGCATTACATTACGATCGGTACTTCGCAACCTGGTCGCATGGCTCCAAATACAGCTTTAAACTTTTTGTTAAGTGGCCTTGCCATCTTCACAATGTCAACCAAGAAACTTAGTTTGAACCAACTTTTGGTTGGTAGTTTTTTGGGGACGGTGATTATGGGGCTGGGAAGTGTTGCTTTTTTAGGATATTTGTCTAATGTAGAGGCAGCTTACGGTTGGGGCAATTTAACGAAGATGGCGATCCATACTTCGATAGGCTTTATCGTTGTGGGGATAATGTTGATTTTAGAAGCAAGATATTTGAGTTGGCAGATTCAGCAAAAAATCCCCTCAGTTGTGTTGCCGCTTATCTTAAGTGTTTTAGGTTTTACGATTACTATTTGTCTTTGGCAAGCACTTTATTCAACTGAGTTATATATTACGAATCAATATGGTATCAAAACGAAGAATTTTGTTGCCGAGGGAATTTTAATTTTTGGGGGACTATTTTCCGTTGTCATTGCGATCGCCGTATGGTTTGCCATCCGATCGCGCGAACAGTTAGAGGCTCTAAAATTAGCCCAAGCAGAAATCTTGATTCTCAATCAACAATTGGAAAAGATATCTTACCTTGACGGATTGACTGAAATTCCTAATCGCCGTTCATTTAATACTGTCATCGAAAAGGAGTTAGCACGAGCCTGTCGATATCAACATTCCATTTCTCTAATTTTGTTGGATATTGATTATTTCAAAGCTTACAACGATTACTATGGACATCAAATGGGTGATTATTGTCTTCAGCAAGTTGCCCATACAATTAGCAATATGGCTCAGCGTAAAACCGATATGGCTGCTCGTTATGGTGGCGAAGAATTTGCTTTGTTGTTGCCTGATGCCACCTTAGTCGATGCTGAAAAAATTGCGGCGATGACGTTAAAAGCGATCGCTGATTTAAACATTCCCCATGAGAAATCAAAGGTGAGTAATGTCGTTACCGTCAGTGCTGGGCTTAGTGTTTGCGTTCCTTCTCTAGATACAAAAATTGAAGAATTAATTCTTCATGCCGATCAAGCTTTATATGAAGCAAAAGCCCAAGGTAGATCTTGCATTGTTGCTACAAAATTTTAGTCATATTTGCATCGCTTTGCGCTCAAATTTGAACCAAAGATTTTTGTGAAAGTTTTGCAAAGCAAAACTTTCACAAAAATATTTGGTTCGTTTAATCAGTAATTGCTATAGCAATTACCGAGTAGTCCTGCAATCAACTCTGGGATAAAAGCTCTAACCGGATTATAGAACCCATTTGGTATCTTAGGAAGAGTAGAAAAAGGAGTCAAACATGGGATATAGCAGCAGCCTAAGCGATCAAGAGTGGGAGATTATAGAACCTCTGTTACCTAAAAAAAAGAAGACGA
>NZ_NDHW01000208.1 GCF_002251945.1 Pseudanabaena sp. SR411 | reverse complement strand
TGCAGCAATTCATCGAGTATTTCTTTGCGGATATTCATCTTTGTGGTGTTAGTAGTTGTGTGTCTTGATTATCTCTCTGTATACTTCCTAGACTTTACACATTTCACTTTACACTCTCAGGCCAGTAGCAGTTTCAAGCAACATGGCTATACGGTATCGTTGAACCCGCGACTGGTGAGAGCTTTTTCTATGAATTTAGTCATTTCAACACGGACTGTTTTCAAATATTTCTTGACCTTGTTTCAGGGCAATTTGCTGACAGCATCGTTCTCATGCAAGTCGATCAGGCTGGTTGTCATCGGGCTAAGCGTTTAAGAGTGCCAAGCAATATCATTTTTATATTTCAACCTGCACATTCTCCCCAATTGAACCCGATTGAGCGAGTTTGGTTGCACCTGAAGCAAGGGTTACGGTTTGCTTTACCCAAAAATATGGATGAGTTGCAGCTTTTAGTCAAGAATCGTCTCTCTGAGATGACTAAATCTGTCATTGCTTCTATTGTCGGTTGGACTTCCATTCTTGATGCTCTATCTGTAGCCTCTCTTTTGTGATTTGGTATTACTGGAGTGGTAAACTCAGCGATGGGAGGCAAATCCAGATGCAACAGAAAGATAACACCAGACTGCTCAATGCTTTTGGCTGCTTCAAGAGTTTACGATTTTCGGCAAGCTTATGCTTGTAATTCAAGACTTTCGGCAAATTTATGCTTCCATCTGGGGAGACGAATCTAAGAGAACCCCACAGTGAAATCAGTATTTCAAAACCAGTAGCGGCAAGTTTATGGTACAGCAACGCAAGAAATAGATAGGACAAATCAAAACCAAAAAGATGAGTGGCGACGCGAAGCGCCGTCACTCATCTTTTTGGTTTTATGTCCTATCTATTTCTTGCGTTGCTATATTACTGGCGGCAAACCTATAGTCATGATCACCATACCCCTCTGACTAAGCGATCGCACAAAGCATCGTCAAGTTTAAAATCTTGCAAAGCTACCTCTTGGATAGTGCTACTGGGCTGGACTCCGTAATATTGGTTGAGGATGATTTGGGGTATCGATCTTGAATTCATTTAATTTAGTGCCTTTGCGATGATCGGCAAAAAAGTTGTTGTAATGATTAAAGGGCAGTGTAAGCTAAGAGGCTATGCTCAAAACGACTATAGCTACTCCCTTCCCGCTGTAAGGCATGGTAAAATATGAAATAAAAAGACAGTAAAAAAATGAACCAAAACGAAGCGCTTCTGAACAAGCCGTTAGATCTCAAAGATTGGCAGAAGCAGTTCAATCGACATCAACAAGAGTACCTAAGGCATCGATTGGAAGCAATCAAATTACTTTATG
>NZ_NDHW01000207.1 GCF_002251945.1 Pseudanabaena sp. SR411 | reverse complement strand
GCTTTGGGTTTGATTCCCCATGCTATCCACTGTTGTGCTAGTGCATACTCTATGGCAAAGATTGCTGGTTGGGCGATCGCTGTTTCTTGCAGTTTTACAGCCATCTCGTCGATCTGACTTTCCGAAGGATACAAAATATCTCTGAGATCAAGTCCGATCGCAGGTTGCAGGATTTGACTACAGCGATCAATCTGCGATCGGAAAACAGATTCTTGCTGATAGAGTCCTTCTCCCATCTTCACGTATTGCGATCCCTGTCCTGTGAATAGGAAATTGATCCCTCGATTACGGAGATCAGTGGTCTGACTGAGTATCTCTTGAGAGAATGGAGCATCTAGCGATCGCAATAAGTCTTCTCGATCCTGACATACAATCATGCGGCGATGACGAAAAGCTTGGCGACCTAACTGGAGGGTATAGGCAGTGTCTGCTAAAGATATTTCTGAATGCTGTTTGAGATGAGTAGCAAGGTTTTTAGTCGCAGTTTCTAAAGCAGTATCGGTTTTCGCTGATAAAACAATTAGTTGGTAAGGCCGAGATCTTCCTGATGGCTTAACCGTTGGCGCTTCTTCTAAAACCACATGGGCATTTGTACCACCAAAGCCTAAAGAACTCACACCTGCTCGTCTAGGAGTACTACCGCGCTCCCAATCCTGTAATTTTGTATTGACATAGAAAGGACTGTTAGCAAAGTCAATTTCAGGATTGGGCTGCTCGAAGTGCAGTGTCGGCGGTATTTGTTTATGTTTTAAAGCTAAAACTGTTTTGATCAGCCCAGTCACACCCGATGCTGCGTCCAGATGTCCAATATTAGATTTGACTGAGCCGATCGCGCAGAAATTACGTTTATCCGTGTGTTGGCGGAATGTCTGGGTCAGTGCAGCAACTTCAACGGGATCGCCCATTTTTGTGGCAGTGCCATGAGCTTCAATATAGAAAATCGTATCAGCATCGATGCCCGCATCGTCTAGCGCATTAGCGATCGCATTGGATTGACCATGAGCGCTCGGTGCAGTAAAGCCCACTTTCAGAGAACCATCATTATTAATTGCGGAACCTTTGATTGCTGCATAAATATGATCACCATCAGCTAAAGCATCCTCCATCCGCTTTAACACCACAATGCCAACTCCTGAGCCGAATACAGTTCCTTGAGCTTTGGCATCAAAAGTACGGCAATGACCGTCGGGCGAAACAATATCTCCTTCTTCATACCAATAGCCAATTTTGTGGGGAACTCGAACTGTTACCCCCCCAGCCAAAGCCATATCACATTCATTATTGAGTAAACTCTGACAAGCTAAATGGACACTGACTAAGGATGTAGAGCAGAAAGTTTGCACATCTAAACTAGGCCCTTTCAAATTTAATTTGTAGGATACGTTCGTTGTCAAAAAGTCGTGTTGACTGGTGTAGAAATGTTGATTATTGAGATTCGGTATTTGGCAAAGATTGTTAAGTAGATATCTATTAATTGCTGATCCAGCATAAACTCCAATTAGCCCTTGATATTCTGAGGCATTATACCCAGCATCTTCTAAAGCTTCCCAAGCACATTCTAAAAAAATACGATTTTGAGGATCCATCACTTCGGCTTCTCTCGGACTAAAGCTAAAGAAATTGGCATCAAATAGTTCTATATCCTCTAAAATTGGGGCAGCATTAACATAATTAGGTTGTTTAAAGATCTCAGGTTCAATACCTGTTAATTGCAAATCGGCATCAGTGAAAACAGTAATTGACTCCACTCCGTTGCATAGATTCTCCCAAAATTCATCTGTATTTTTTGCGCCAGGAACTCGACAGACCATTCCGATGATGGCTACATCTAAACTTATATCTTGTTCTAATTCCTGATCCTGCATACTAAATATCCTAGCAATTTTAATAGTTTTTGATTAAGGCTTAGTTCCGCAACTATGAGTTTATGCTCCATAACAGCAATCTATAATTGGTGATATGGAGCAGATCTTCACCTCTCTCGTTTACGTTGCATTTTTCTCTCTCGACGAAGATCGCCACGGGAGGGAGCTTTCTCGGAGTCGTCACTTTCCTCTTGAACAGGACATATGATTTCACTAATAGAACTTACAGTTGGAGCCACATAGAGATTGTAAGCAGCGATTTTGGTGTTAAATTCTTGATTTAAACGAGCAATTACCTGCGCTCCCTGTAGGGAGTCACCTCCCAATTCAAAGAAGTTATCATATATTCCTACTTTCTCAATGCCCAAAATCTGTTGCCAAATATTCGCGATCGCTTTCTCTGTTTCGTTACTAGGAGCAACATAGGTACTATTTAGTTGGGCAGGGCGAGGATGAAGCGTTCGCGTGATTTGAGGAACTTTGTCTGTAATTTGGGACGTTTCCGTAATAGCCCCTTGATCGGCTGGTTTCAAACTTATTCCTAAATCTTGCGGTGACACCAATACTTGTGGAAAATTGTTGCTGAGAATGCGATTAAATGCTTCTATCCCTTCTAAAGATAAGATACCTTGCTTAAGATCCTCTTGCCGTGCTTCCTTTAGATATAGAGGTATTTCCGTCTGAGCCGCCATTCCCACTTCTTGCCAAGCTCCCCAATTAATGCTGACAGTAAAGGGACTTGGCTGAGTCAATTTATGATGGGCAAAAGCATCAAGGAATGCATTGGCGGCACAGTAATCTACTTGTCCAAAGCCTCCGACAATTGAGGTCATGGATGAATAAACAGCAAAGAAATCGAGGGGCATATTTTGAAGGACTTTATCCAAAACAATTGTTCCGTAGAGTTTCGGAGCAATCACCTTGTCAGCCTCTAAAGCATTTTTTTGCTGAATAATTCCGCCTCCTGCCACACCCGCAGTATGGATCACTCCATTAATCACTCCAAATCGATTTTTGGCTTGAGAGATAACTTCTGTCATCAGCTCGAAGTCAGCTATATCGGCATTAGCCACTAGAATTTCTGCGCCAAAAGACTCTATTGCTTGCAGTTTGCGTATTTTTTGACTAACTGAGTTTTCTGCTTCATGGGCATTGAGCCAGTGATTCCAGTCTTCCCGTTTAGGAAAAGTGGAACGTCCGACTAACACTAAACGAGCTTGAAATGTCTTAGCCAAATACGCGGCTATTACTAAACCGATACCACCCAGCCCTCCAGTAATGAGATAAACACCTCGTTCTTTAAAACGGGAAGTATCTATCGTTGGTGACTTGAATCGCATTGGCTCATAGGTCTGAATTTGTCGGCGGTTTGACCGATAGGCAACTATGGATTCTGCTATAGGGCTAGTAATTTCTTGCCATAGGCAATCCACTAATTTATCGGCTTGCCAACTGCCACACTTTGGCACAGTAATATCAATACTCTGGCAATGAATATTAGGATATTCTTGAGGAATGACCTTGCATGTTCCTAGTAAAGTCGCTTTTTCAGGCTGAAGAGTTTCTTCACCATTCACTGACTGCATATTGCTGGAAATTACTTGCATTTGCAAACTATCGGTTATTCCCTGTCGCGCCAAACTTTGGGTTAGATACAGGAGACTATAAAACCCTAGCTCTTGAGTTTTGGCGATCGCATCTCTCTCTTTTGCGCTTTCGTTCTCGGAAGTGACAGACCAAAGATGCACGATGAGATCGGGTGTTTGGTTAAGTTGATGGAGAGTTGTGAGCATCAGATCGTAATGCTCTGGCTGACTAGGATTAATGATATAACTGCGATCGCTGATTTGAGTAAATGCTTCTCCTGCTTTGATTGCGATCGCAATATGTCCTTCTTGTATGAGTTTGTTAACTAACTGATTTCCTAAGCCGATTTCATCTTGGAAAATTAAATAAATTGAGGACTTTGATGTTGTAGTTGATTTGTCCCTGACAGGACTCAGGGCATATTTCCAGCAAGGAACATAGAACCAATCGGCAATATCAGATTTTTTGCTAGTTAAGGTTGCGATCGCTTGACTTTGCAAAACCTGAGCAGAAGCAGAACTAGGCTCAATCCAAAAGCGTTGACGTTCAAAA
>NZ_NDHW01000206.1 GCF_002251945.1 Pseudanabaena sp. SR411 | reverse complement strand
TTTTGTCCATGTTGGTGGTTTCGTCTTCTTTTTTTTAGGTAACAGAGGTTCTATAATCTCCCACTCTTGATCGCTTAGGCTGCTGCTATATCCCATGTTTGACTCCTTTTTCTACTCTTCCTAAGATACCAAATGGGTTCTATAAACTGATTTTACATGGAACTCAGATGATCAATCTCTTGCGGCTAGCGAAGCAGGGCAACCACGGGGGGATTGCCCCTACGTGTAAATTTTAGATCTTGTAGGGGCTGCGCCCCCGTGCCAGCCCTAGACCTCCGCCATCGCAGGATTCATGACATCTACAAGCCAAAGAAAAGGAGGGCGGCGCTTCGCACCACCCTCCTTTTCTTTGGCTTTGCGATAAAATGCGTGATGTACATCCGCCAAAGTTGTCATGGTCACGCCTGAAGCTCTCAATCAATTACGCACAACCCTCCGCAAAGGGCAACAAACAATGGCGGACTGGCAAGGGGGCGAGCTTGCCGTTTCCGCAGTCCCTGGGGCGGGGAAATCAACGGGTATGGCGGTAGCCGCCGCGATCGCGATCGCTAATTTCAATTTGCATCGCCAAAAGCAATTAGTAATCGTCACCTTTACGCGATCGGCGGTAAGCAACATTCGCAAAAAAGTCTCCGAGCATCTCAAAAATCTGCGCTTACCGCAAAGCTCTTTTACGGTTAGTACTTTGCATAGCTTGGCTTATAACATTGCCAGCACTCATCGAGAACTATCAGGATTTGGGGCAGGGGAAACAAAAATTATTTCGGAATCGCTCAAGCAGAAGTTAATTCGCAATGCCACAAATATCTGGGTAAAGGAGAATCCCAAATTGTATGACCTATTGCTAGAAGGGAAAAACTTTGACGGAGAAGATACGGAACGTTTGCGACGACAGACGGTATTACGCACCGATGTATTGCCCAGTTTAGCGAGAGAGGCGATCGCGACAGCCAAGAGTTCAGGCTTGAGCGCTACAGAATTGCGTGAAGCGGAAGCTCCTGATGGTGGCGATATCTTAGCGATCGCGGCGGGACTTTATGAAACCTATGAACGACTGTTGCGGCAAGAAGAGGCGATCGACTATGACGATATGATTTTGGGCGCGTTACGGGTCTTAAGAAATGAAGGTGTTCGCAAATATTGGCAAGAGCGAATTTTTGCTGTATTTGAAGATGAAGCACAGGATTCTTCACCGTTGCAAACGGAGTTATTAGAGATTCTCGCCCTCACCCCCCAGCTTCCTCTCCCTAGGGAGGGGGAATCAGAAATCTTGCTCCCCTCTCCTTCAGGGAGAGGGGCTGGGGGTAAGGGCAAAAACCTGATGCGGGTTGGTGATCCTAACCAAGCGATTAACTCCACTTTTACCCCTGCTGATCCGCGCTTTTTTAATGAATTTTGCGATCGCTGTAGTCTTAATTCGCAACTTTCAACCCTTGATCAAGCAGGACGCAGTACCAGAAATGTGATGCGAACCGCAAACTATATGCTGCATTGGGTCAATCATTCCGAATATGCCAAGATTGAGAAGCCTTTCCGTCAGCAGAGAATTCATCCAGTAGATGCAAACGATCCTCAAGCAAATGCTAATCCTGAACCCATTGGTAAAGGCGTAGAAATCTACTTGCCCAATACTGTCGATGATATCGAGCATGAGATGACGATGATCGGCGATCGCATTAAGCAATTACTTGCTCAAGATCCCAAACTGAGTATCGCGATTTTGGTGCGTCAGCACAATCAGGGGCGCTTTGTTGCCGAGTCTCTGGCGTGGCTAACCAAGGAACATGAGATTAAAATCTATGATGTCGAACAAAGCGATCGGCGATCGCGAGTGCCGATGGATATGCTGGCGATTTTGCAATTTATGGAACGTCCTCACTCCCCCGACAATCTCAAATTAGCGTTAGAAGTTCTCAAAGATCGCCAGAAAATCTCATCACAGCAAGATCTCAATGCTCTCGCCAGTAATCCCGAAAAGTTTCTCTATCCGACTTTGTTAGATCCAGCTTTATCACCACTTGCACAAGAAACCCAAGCTAAATGCATCGGGTTACTACGCGCTAAAATCGAACTTCCCTTATATAACCTAATTCCCTTTATCGCCTTTACTATCTATGACGAAGAAGCAGGGCTATTAGCAACTGCTGATAAATTAGGCGATCGCCTCAATCAGCAACTAGTGGGCAGCTATTCAATGCAAACTGTAATTGAATCACTACGAGAAATCGTCGAATCAGAAAACTTTGAAGCCGTCGAAGATGAAAATCTGGAAGGGCGCTATATGACAGGGGGACAGGTAACGCTAATCAGTCTACATAAAGCCAAAGGACTAGATTGGGATGTGGTCTTCATGCCATTTCTACATAAACGGATTTGTCCAGGGGAGGCTTATATTCCTGAATCGGTTAAGTTCTTAGGAGACTTTGGATTACCTGAAGTGACAAGGGCGCAAATTAGAGCGATCGTGCATGGCGATCGCCTTCCCAATGCCGAGGAAGCTTGGAGACAATGCAGTTACCTCAAGCAAGCCGAGGAGTTTCGGTTACTCTACGTTGGCATGACCCGTGCTAAGCGCTTATTATGGCTATCGGCTGCTCAATCCGCTCCCTTCAGTTGGAATACTTTAGAAAATCGCACCGAGAACGCAGCCATTTGCCCTGCAATTACAGAACTAGCCCGCAAATTCCCCGAACTAATTTCTTAAACACAGATTTATTTGTCTTCTAGATTAAGAATGCGACCACCTCTAAAGGAGGATACAGAAAAATCGTCCTTGTATTCCTGACGATACTCAGGCTCTTGTAAATCTGAATATACCAATGTTGAATAAGAAATCAGAAGATCAGGACGGACTATCAGACAGTCATTGCAAGTTACAGGAGTAGGAATTACAGGAACAGGAACAGGAACTATTGGAGCAGGAGGCGTAGGAATTGTAAGTGTAATCGAGCCACTGGAAATCGGAATATTAACAATACTGGTTCCTAATGGAACTAGCGCACTGTTAATAAAAGTAGCGTTGATTGTAGTTGGAGCATTGGTAAAGTTAAAGGATTGGCTGAAAGCGGCACTACCATTTGTTGTGCCAATGAAACGAAAATTCTCATTCTCATAGAAATCAAAGAATCCAGTTATTACATTGGCATTGACTGGCAAAACGCCATATGGGCCAGGAGGATCAACAAAGGTCGTGTTCTCGGCTGTCCCATTAAATTGATTAACACTCACAGTACCAAGAGTTGTAAGAAAAGTTGAAGCACTCATCTCTGTAGGCTGCGGAGAAGGAGCTTTTACAACCTTTAAGCCAAGTGTCCCGCCGATAACTGGGATAGTAACAACTTGTGCATAGGAAGGTGCCACCTCTAATCCAAATAAACAAGCAGTACCGATTAAGACAGATAATAAAGTTGATTTCTTCATTAGGAATTTCCTCCAGATAGTAAAAGAATAAGAATTAGCATAGAATGTCTTAGAAGGGGCTTGCTTATCTATAATCCGCTTATAGATTTAAGGATTACCTATTTAGATTGTAGACTACCCAGTTTTTTAAGTGTTAAGAACTACTGACAATCTAGAATTAGAAATATAGCAACACAAGAGATAGCTCAGACAAAAATCAAAACCCAAAAGATGAGTGGCGGCGCTTCGCGCTGCCACTCATCTTTTGGGTTTTATGTCCTAAGCAAAACTTACATCGCTATAAGTAACGCGAAGCACCAACTATTCCTAATTTTAAAATGTAAATGTAGTTCTCAAAGCCCCAATCGTAATCGTGTCACTACTTGCTGTATTACCAGGGCTAAACACAAACACCACCCCAGGGGTAATACTGATATTTTTGGAAATAGGATAGCGATAGAACAACTCAAGATGGGTGGTGGTGGCAGTTTGAGAGCCAGTAATGCCACCTGTGCCACTTAGCAAACTAGGAAAGTTGATATTTCCACTCAGATTGCTGCTAGTAATACTAGGAGGTTGTCCGACATAAAGACCAAAGAGATCGCCTTCTTTAAATAAATCGATCAAATTAGCATAGGTCATCCAATTAAAAGTATTTACATTGCCAGAGAACCCAGCATTCTGGATATTAGAATTGGTAAAACCAACCCAACCACCGATATTCAGTTGATTAGTTGCCCGCCAAGCCAAAGAGCCACCAAAAGCATTGGTATTAAACTTCGAGGCAACATTAGTGGGAAAAGTAATCCCTACAAAGTTATCACCGATCGCATTATTAAGCGTCCCATTATTGGTATAAGAATTGAGGTAGTAGAGCGCTGCATCAACTCGATCAAAGATGTTGGCGGCTAATTGCACACCCATCGAAGTCGATCCACCAAATAAACCACCATCTCCTGAAACACTTGCAGCATTACCCGCTGAGTAAACACCTTGTAAACTAAATCCTTTGGCAATCTGCCAGTCAAAACCTAAACCAGCTTGTCCAGCATTCAAGCTAATGATTGGGTTTCGCTGAGCAAATAGTGAGATGGAACCATTCCCTGCGCTTTCAATCCGATTTGCGCCACGAAATACGTTAACTGCATTTACCCCTCTAGGTCCGACAATAATCGCGAGGCGATCGCCTAAATAAAAGCGATAGTTGAGATCAGTTAGAGTCAATGTATTAGCGTTATTGCCTTCATAGGCAAGACGAGTAAAACCATTGTTGAGTGAATTAAAACTTGTAAATGGTACATCAGTGGAAATATTCCCCGCTTGCATACTGGTCAGCAACAAACTGCGATCGGGGAACTGCGTTAGTAAACTGAGTTGAACATTTGCGCCAAAATTGACATTTGTAGCAGGATCTGCTGAAACTGCACCAGCAATTCTAGGAATATTGGCGTTGTTATTGAGCCTGCCTTGCAAACCAAAGATTGCTTGCCCAAAAAGTTTAGTCGTAGTCGAGAACTGTTGTGCCTCAAGTTTTGCAGTTTTCGCATCAAGGGAATCGACACGACCGCGCAGGGTTGCAAGTTCTACCGCAAATTCTTCTTGCAGCTTTTGCAGGGTAGCGAGATCTTCTTTGCTGACTTTATCAGCTAGCCCTGCGGAAATAATTTCATTGATCTTGTCTAAACAGGCATTTAAGCCAGCCGCAAACTCATAGCGACTAGTTGCTTGGTTACCGCGAAAAGTACTGTCAGGATAACCTGCAATACAGCTATAGCGCTCAACTAGTGATTGCAATGCTGTAAAAGCCCAATCAGTGGGGCGCACATCACTCAACTGAGAAACCGATGAAACGTTTTGAGACGTTTTAGTTAATGGAGTCTCGATTTTATATTGGTTAATTTCTTGAATCAGCGACGATTCGCTAGATTTGTTGGTAACAGGATTAGTTTTATCTAGAGGAATTTTTACCATCGGATCATTACCGATCGCCTGAATCAAACTCGACTCACTTGGACTCGTTGTAACGTTTGAAATTTCGGCTTGAGCAATACCTCCCATGAGCGTGGAAGATGCAATCATTGCACTAAACAAGAACAAATTTGATTGCTTTTGGTAGTTATAAACTTTTAAAAACACTGAAACCTCCCAACACCCAGATAGTTAAATAAGTTACAGCAATTGCCGATCAAACGAACCACAAGAGGTTTTTAAAAGTGTTGCAAAGCAACATTTTTAAAAACCTCTTAGATTGGGTTTGAATGCAAAGCGCTATAAGATTGGTTAATTAATACAATACTGCACTGGTAATTTTGCATTAACTTTAGATGAATCTGTCGATAATTTCTTGCTTGAATTTAACCAGACTTTATGTATTTACCCTACAGGTAATAGATAGTTCATCGTGAGATTGTTGATGCTAAAATATGCCTTGATATTTTGTTAGGAAAACAATCTATGACGACTAGACGTACTGATAGCGCCTTTCCAGTAAGTTATAACCGCGATACTGATAGTTTGGTTGAAGGATTGACCAAGCGTGAATACTTCGCAATTTTGCTCATGCAAGCTTATACAACCGCCAATACAAAATTTGAAGATGATTACCAAAAGGCGCGTCTAGCCGTTGCGGAAGCTGATGCTTTGATCGATATTCTTGCCTATGAAGCTAATCCTAAAGCTTTGTAAAGCATTGCCTAGAGATTAAATCCTCCTGATTTTTGCCAATAAGTTCTGGTTGCCCCAAAATCTATTAATTAAGAAGTAGTCATGTTAATTCCAGCTATTGACAAAATATTTACCAAAAAGCTAACTATTCATCAGCTTGGCAATCCAGCTTTGAGAGAGATTGCCAAGCCGATCGCCAATGTACGCGATCGCCAAATTCAGAAGTTAATTGATGAAATGCTGGTTACGCTCAAAGAAAGTAAGGGCGTAGGCTTAGCGGCTCCTCAAGTAGGGCGATCGCTGCAATTAATCATCATTGCTTCTCATCCCAATGAGCGTTATCCCAACGCGCCCCAAATGGAACCAACAGCGATGATTAATCCTAAAATCATTTCCTCTTCAGGGGACACTGAAAAAGGCTGGGAAGGTTGCTTGTCAGTACCGATGATTCGGGGGCTAGTACCACGCGATCGCCAAATTGAAGTGGAATATCTAGACCGTCAAGGTGATCGGCAAGTCACAAAGCTAACTGATTTTGTGGCAAGAATCTTTCTACATGAATATGATCATCTCGAAGGGAAAGTGTTTCTAGATCGCGTGGAAACTAACTTGGATCTAGTTACGGAAGCTGAATATCAAAAATTATGGCAGTAATCAAAAATGTTTTGGGCGAAAATCTGGCGCTATGTTGTTCATCGCCAGTCACAGGATTTTATCGGGATGGATTTTGTCAGACTGGAGCGCAAGATTTGGGAGTTCATGTCATCTGCGCTCAAGTTACTGATGAATTTTTAGACTACACCAAAGCTCAAGGCAATGACTTACGAACACCCGCACCCATGTTTAATTTTGTGGGACTAAAGGCAGGCGATCGCTGGTGTTTATGTGCATCAAGATGGAAGGAAGCCCTAGACGCAGGCGTTGCACCACCCGTAGATCTCGCTGCTACCCATGAAGCGGCTTTAAAAATTGTGTCTCTCGATGAACTCAAAAAACACGCAATTTAAACCAAAAAGACTGGCTTAGCCAGTCTTTTTGGTTAACCGATTTCCAATGATGAATCTTTTGCTGCTAGCGTGGCAGGGCAACCACGGGGGGATTGCCCCTACCCAATTCGTGTTATGTAGGGGCTGCGCCCCCGTGCCAGCCCGAACCCCAGCTATCGTAGAAATTCTATTGGCGTAGGGTGTTGTTACTATAATTCTTGACAAATCTTTTCCCAAGCAGCAACAGGATCAGGTGCGGCAACAATCGGTCTACCAATTACTAAATAATTAGCACCTGCGGCGATCGCCTCTTTGGGAGTCATCACCCGACTTTGATCGCCAACTGCGGCTCCTGCGGGGCGTACCCCTGGGGTCACAAAGCAAAAATCATCACCAAGCAGCGATCGCAGATTTTTTACTTCATGTGGCGAACAAACAGCACCAGTTAGCCCACTTTCTTTTGCTAAAAGCACCAGTTTTGAAACATATTCAGAGACTTCAAGGGACACTTTCAGATCGGTTGCTAGTTCCGTAGCCGAAATACTGGTTAGTAGCGACACCGCCAAAAGTTGGGTTGACGAACCTTGGGCTTCAGTTTGGGCAGCTTGCATCATCGCCTTACCACCCGAAGCATGAATTGTTAGGAAATCCGCACCATATTTCGTGGCAACTCGACAAGCTGAAGCCACTGTATTAGGTATGTCATGCAACTTTAAATCTAAAAATATCTTTTTATCTCTTGCCTTCAGTTCGCGCAAAATCGTACTACCATCGGCGATAAATAGCTCTAGTCCCACTTTCCAGAAACCTACTTGAGGCAAGCGATCGCACAAATTTATAGCTTCGGCAGCAGATGGGACATCCATCGCCACAATAATTTTTGATTGGGGATCGGTTTCAGGATTAAGGTTTATTTTCATTGCTTTATCGCAAATTTGAACGATACTAGAGCCTAATCCTATTACGTATTGGCGTTCGGAGGATCTATGCGCGCGGTATTGATGGCAGGTGGTTCAGGAACAAGATTACGTCCACTCACTTGTGATATGCCTAAACCGATGGTATCGGTGCTAAATCGACCTATTACTGAGCATATTCTCAATTTGTTGAAGCGTCACGGCATCCGCGAAGTAATTGCCACCTTGCATTACTTACCCGATGTCATTCGCGAACATTTTGGCGACGGCTCAGACTTTGGCGTAAATATGATGTATGTGGTTGAGGAAGATCAACCACTGGGAACCGCAGGTTGCGTCAAAAATGTCGAAAGTCTTTTAGATAGTACTTTCATGGTCATTAGTGGCGATAGTATTACTGACTTTGATCTCACTGCCGCCCTCAAATTTCATCGCGCCAAAAAGTCCCAAGCAACTCTAATTTTGCGCCGAGTCAGCGATCCCATGGCTTTTGGGGTGGTGATTACCGATGAGGAGGATCGCATTCAAAGATTTTTGGAAAAACCATCAACGAGCGAAGTTTTTTCCGATACGGTGAATACAGGCATTTATATTCTTGAACCAGAAGTTTTAGATTTTTTACCAGCTAACGAGCCAAGTGACTTCTCTACAGATCTATTTCCACTGTTACTCGCCAAAAATGTACCGATGTATGGGTATATCGCCAGTGGTTATTGGTGTGATATTGGCTCTTTGGATGCGTATCGACAGGCGCAGTATGATGCCATTAGGGGGCGAGTTCACTTAGATCTAGACTATGTGCAGCTACGGACAGGCTTATGGATTGGCAAACATACAGTCATTTCACCCACCGTCCAAATTGAGCCGCCTGTGCTAATTGGAAGTAATTGCTCGATCGGCGATCGCACTAAGATTTCCGCAGGTACGATCATCGGCGATCGCGTCACCATTGGCTCCGACTGCGACCTACAACGACCGATCATTGGCAATAGTGCCATGATTAGCGAAGAGTGCCATCTTTGGGCATGTACGATTTCTCGCAATGTTCGCGTTAGTCGCCGCGCCCATGTGATGGAAGGAGCAGTAGTTGGCTCTAATTCTGTAATTGGTGAAGAGGCGAGAGTTTTCCCGAATGTGCGAATTTGGCCGAGCAAACATGTGGAAGCTGGCGCAACCCTAACCACCAATTTGATTTGGGGCGCGATGGCTTCACGGAATTTGTTTGGACAGCATAGTGTGTCTGGCTTAGCCAATGTGGATATTACGCCCGAATTTGCGGTAAAACTGGGGGCAGCCTATGGTGCAACGTTACGTCCTAATTCCCATGTGATGGTTTCACGGGATCAGCGCACGATTTGCCGAATGCTAACGCGATCGCTAATTTCGGGATTAATGTCTGTAGGCATTAATGTCGAAAACCTTGAAGCAACAGCGATCCCCATTTCGAGATTTATTGCCCCCAGTCTAAGCGTTGTCGGCGGTATTCATGTGCGCGTCCACCCCGATCGCAATGACTGCGTGATGATTGAGTTTCTGGATGCCAATGGGATTAACATCAACAAATCCGCAGAGAAAAAGATTGAAGGCACATTTTTTAAAGAAGACTTTCGCAGGGCAAGGATTGAAGAAATCGGCGAAATTAGTTACCCCACTCGCGTATTAGATTATTACAACAGCGGCTTTGCCAAAAATATTGACGTTGAGGCGATCAGATTTAGCGATTGTAAAAAAATTGTCATTGATTATGTTTACGCAGTATCAGGAGCAGTTTTGCCGCGTATTTTAGGCAAATTTAGCACCGATGTGGTGGTTCTCAATGCCAGTCTCAATGAAGTTGCTCCTGCTCCCGTTGATCGCGAAAAAATGTTAATTCAGTTAACCGATGTGGTTAAGGCGGTAAGAGGTAACTTTGGCGTACAGGTCTATGCTAATGGCGAAAAATTTATCTTGATCGATGAATTAGGAAAATCCATTCGCGATGAAACCTTAACGGGCTTAATGGTGGAAATGGTGCTGACATCACAGGTTGGCGGCACAGTAGTTGTTCCTGTTTCAGCTTCGGGTATGGTGGAACTGATTGCCGAAAAGCATGGTGGCAAAGTAATCCGCACCCGTGCTAATCCAACAGCTTTGATGGCGACTTGCCATAGTAATGAGGGCGTAGTCCTTGGTGGTTCTGCCGAAATGGGCTTTATTTTCCCGCAACTTCACCCCGGATTTGATGCGATGTTTAGCATTGCCAAGATCATGGAATGGATCACCCTACAAAAGCGATCGCTGTCGCAAGTGCGTTCACATTTGCCCCGTTGTCATTTTCGGAAACAGATGGTGCGCTGTCCTTGGAGTATTAAAGGAACACTCATGCGTCACCTAGTCGAATCTTACGGACGCGAAAAAATTGAGCTGATTGATGGCGTGAAGGTTTTTTATAGCGATCGCGATTGGGTTTTGGTGTTACCTGATGCAGGTGATCCGATTGTGCATGTTTTTGCTAATGGTTTTGATACACCCTTAAGTAATGGACAGGCTTGGTCTGAGCGTAATCTCCAAGATGTGTGCAGCCACATTGAGGGCTTTTGTAAGCTGCAAATTGCTCTGTCCAAAGATTCGGTACTTCTAGATAATTAGAAAAATTAAGAACTATTTTTGTAGCATGGCGAAGCCATACCACAAAAAAGCCCTTGAGTTTTTGGAAGATTTTTTTGCTGAATGGGTTGACAAAACCCCATCCCCCTTTGCTATAGTAAGTACCGCGCAATCAAAGAGATTTGTGAAACGCACCCAAATATTATTGGGGTGTCGCCAAGCGGTAAGGCATCTGGTTTTGGTCCAGACATTCCGAGGTTCGAATCCTTGCACCCCAGTTAACTTAAAAAAGCTCCTCAATGAGGAGCTTTTTTAGTTTTGCTATAAAACCCAAAATTGAGTTGCGACGCTTCGCGTCGCAACTCAATTTTGGGTTTTGGTTTGTACTTGCTAAATCTTTTTTGCAATAAATGAATGCGGTGCTTTGCACCGCATTCATTTATTGGGGTTTTGATTTGTCCTAGCCAGCGAAATTATCTTTTTGTCCGCGAATTCTGGCAAATACGCGATCGGGAATCTCAATACCCGCCGATCGCTGAAGAGCGGGAAAGTCCCAACGCATAAAAGGATTAGTCCGCTTTTCCAGACCAATCGTAGTTGGCACAGTTGCCTCACCTCTTTGACGCATCGCCGTGGCTGTTGTCATCCGTTCTTGTAAATCAGGATTATCCTGATCCACAGTCAGTGCAAACTTGAGATTGCCAAGGGTGTACTCATGGGCGCACCAAACACGAGTATCATCTGGCAGTTGACGCAATTGCGACAATGAAGCAAGCATTTCCGCAGGAGTACCTTCAAATAACCTGCCACAGCCGCCAGCAAACAAAGTATCGCCACAGAACAATTCACCGCCTTGATCGCCACTTGGCTCAAAGTAATAGGCTATGTGGGCATAGGTATGACCAGGCACAAAAAATACTTGCGCTTCCCGATCGCCAAAAGTCACGCGATCGCCGCCTTTTAAAAACACTTGCTGATGGGGAATGCGATCGCGATCTTTTTCACCGCCGTAAACAATGGCACTGGGAAACTTTTCAATTAACGCCTTATTACCACCTACATGATCGCCGTGGTGATGGGTATTAAAAATCGCTATCAAAGTTGCCCCTAACTCTTCTACTTTTGCGAGTACAGGTTCAGGGACAGCAGGATCAACCACTGCCGCAGTGTTGCTAGCAGGATCATGTAACACAAAAACGTAATTGTCACTTAAAACGGCTAGACGGTAAATATTCATAAATTATGTTCCTGCGATTTAGTTTTATGTGGCGTGGCTTTGCCGTGCCACATAAAACTGGTTCTCTTTATAATTATTTGGATTGTAGTAAGGCGATCGCGGCTTCTAAACGCGAAGGATAATTTTTAGCAAATTCCTCAAACCATAAGCCTTCACCACCAAGGGGATCAAGCTTTTTTAACCATTCAGTTGCAGTTTTAGCGATCGCCTCGTAATCCTTAGCTTTTTGGCGATCGGCAATCTGCTGTAAATCGCGATCAATCACTGGTGAAGGCTGGCTAGGTAAAGCTTCAGGCGTTACCTGTGGAGAAGTGTAATCAGGTGCATAGGTTTGCGAATTACTTTGCGAATGGCTTTGTGAATTATTACGCAAATCATTTAACAAACTATCCAACGAGTTAGGGGCTGGGGCGATCGGCGGGATAATCGTTTGACTGGGTAAAGGCGGAGTAGAGATCGGCTCATCCTGATGCTGTTTATTAGCATTCGTCTCTTTGTTTGGATCTTTATATTTACCCTGAAGATCGGAAAGAATGGATTCAAGAGATTCCATTTGATTTGTATTTATTTATAAAATTTGCTTGTACTTAATCCTGCTTTTCAGTGGCGAGGCAAAGCCTCGCCACTGAAAAAATTACCTAATCATTAATTGCGCTCAATAACACTTCCGCCAAAGTCATATCTTCCATATCACTAAGCGTAATCGTGTCTACAATGTCAAAATTTGCGCCAATACTCTGTAACTTGTCATCTAGAGCCTTCAGAAAATCAGTAGCACTAGGATCGGAACCAACTTGAATAAAAGAAATCCCAAGTTCTGCATCAGAATTCATCCGACGAGTTGCTTCGATGATTACTTCAAACACAGAACGGCGATCGTCTGGTTCTCCATCAGTAATTACTAAAATTGTTTCCCCACCTTTAGCTTGACCAGCCTTTTTGCGTTGAAAGAATTGATTAATTGCATCTTGAAGAACAGAGGTGAGATTAGTCCCACCCATCGGATCATTTTCTTGGAAAATTTGCTCAACCTTCACTGCCGAAACATTGTCATATCGCTTAAACTTTCCTGAAAATAAATATACCGTAATCCCATCTGGATCTAACTGATCGCATTTACGAGCAAGGGCAAGCGTCGATTCCTTGACAATTTCCCACCGACTTTTGTTAGTGCCTCTGTCAGTGTTTGACATGCTTCCACTTTTATCGATAATCAGCGTATAGTCACGTTTGTCTAGCATATACAACTCCTTAGCAAGAATGTGAACTAGCTTAAATTATATAGCTATAGCCACTCTTGTTAGGACACAAAACCCAAGAAGCGAGTGGCGGCGCGAAGCGCCGCCACTCGCTTCTTGGGTTTTGGCTTTTCCTAATGCAAGCGATCGCATTGCACCCAAGCCTTGCATTCAAGTACAGGCTAATAGCTCAAACCCTTTGAAATGGGTTGAATTTCTTCAGTCGGTTTCAACCGACTTTAGCTTTTAGCCAAGAACTTGAGTTCTTGGTAACTTGTATTTACACCGTAAAGGATTGAAGCCGCAGTTTCAATCCTTTACGACGAATCTCTAACCGTCCTGAATTTAGGTTTGATATGATAGAGATCGCTGATTTTGATCATTTTCTCAATACTTTCCAAGCTCATGGCTCTGTTTGATATTCGTACCCCTTGGCAGCCCACTGCCGACCAACCAAAAGCGATCGCCCAATTATTTGATGGATTACAAAAAGGACTACGTTATCAGACACTGCTGGGCGCTACAGGGACAGGCAAAACCATGACCGTAGCCAATGCGATCGCCAAATATCAAAAGCCCACTTTGGTACTTGCCCATAATAAGACCTTGGCAGCGCAGCTATGTAACGAATTGCGCGAATTCTTTCCCAATAATGCAGTCGAATACTTCATCAGTTATTACGATTACTACCAACCTGAGGCATATATTCCTGTTACCGATACTTATATCGAGAAGACCGCCTCAATTAATGATGAAATCGATATGTTGCGTCACTCCGCCACGCGATCGCTTTTCGAGCGTAAAGATGTGATTGTGGTCGCATCCGTAAGCTGTATCTATGGTTTGGGGATTCCCGAAGAATATCTTAAGGCTTCGATTCCCTTGGGAGTAGGTGTGGAATATGACCAGAGAGAACTGCTAAAAGCATTAACCAATGTACAGTATGAGCGCAATGATATCGAGCTAGGTCGTGGCAAATTTCGGGTAAAAGGAGACATCCTAGAAATTGGACCAGCCTACGAAGATCGCACCATTCGCGTAGAATTTTTTGGTGATGAAATTGAAGCGATTCGCTACGTTGATCCTGTGACGGGTGAGATTTTGCAAAGTTTGGAAGCACTGAATATCTATCCTGCTCGGCACTTTGTCACCCCTGCCGATCGCTTAGAAATTGCCTGTGCAGAGATCAAAGAAGAACTAGAAGCGCGACTTGAAGAGTTAACCAATGCAGGGAAATTACTTGAAGCACAACGTTTAGAGCAACGCACAAAATATGATTTGGAACTGTTGCAAGAAGTCGGCTTTTGTAATGGAGTTGAAAACTATTCGCGGCATTTAGCAGGTCGTCAAGCTGGTGAATCTCCTGCCTGTTTGGTGGATTATTTCCCCAAGGATGATTGGTTGCTAATTGTTGATGAGTCCCATGTTTCCATTCCGCAAATCAGGGGCATGTATAACGGCGATCGCGCAAGGAAGATGACGCTGATCGATCATGGTTTTCGCTTGCCGAGTGCGGCGGATAATCGTCCTCTTAAGGCTGATGAATTTTGGGGAATGGTTAAACAATGTATTTTTGTGTCAGCAACCCCTGGGGATTGGGAGATGGAAGTTTCTGAGCAAGTTGTCGAACAGATTATCAGACCGACTGGCGTTGTCGATCCTGAAATCTTCGTGCGTCCAACGGAAGGGCAAGTCGATGATCTCTACCACGAGATCCAAGAACGAGTTAAGCGGAAGGAGCGGGTGTTAATTACCACACTAACCAAGAAAATGGCTGAGGACTTAACCACATATTTCCAAGAGCGAAATCTTGCCGTGCGTTATCTCCATTCAGACATTAAATCAATTGAACGGATTGAAATTCTCCAAGATTTACGCAGAGGTACGTTTGATGTGTTGATTGGAGTCAACCTACTGCGTGAAGGTTTAGATTTGCCAGAAGTTTCACTAGTGGCGATTTTGGATGCAGATAAAGAAGGATTTTTAAGAGCCGAGCGATCGCTGATTCAGACGATTGGTCGGGCGGCGCGAAATATTGGCGGACAGGTGATTATGTATGCCGATCGCATGACTAACAGCATGGAAAAGGCAATTTCGGAAACGGAGCGTCGTCGTCGTATTCAGATTAAACATAATGAAGACAATCAGATTACACCGACATCGATTGTGAAATCCATTGAAGGTAATGCAATTCTTGACTTTCTATCTGTGTCGCGTCGTCTCAATGAGCGTCAGCTTGAATATGTGGTAAATAATGCGAAGGAAATTTCGCTAGATGACATTCCCACCGTAATCGAACAGTTAGAAGCACAGATGAAGGATGCGGCAAAGAAGCAGGAGTTTGAGCAAGCCGCAGCTTTTCGTGACAAGATTAAGTTACTGCGCGATCGCTTACTGGGTAAAGCATAAATCTAGAAAATCAAGATAATATTTTAGAGAAGATGCATATAAAATCGTAGATTTCAGAGAAATAAAACTATGCTATTGCGACAACCCCGATATAGTAAAGAAGAATTTGCTAGGGGAAATAACCATTACACTGGTTATTATCAACGGAATGCGTCAAACCAAATTCCTTGGTGCAGTCATTAGGTTACAGAAGGTTACTTAATATATCTTGCTATCTGTTTTAGAGGTGAATTATGGAAACCATTAGCATCGAAGTTAAACCCGAAATTGCAAGAGCTTATCAAGATGCAAACTTGATAGAACGTAAAAAAATGCAGATTATTCTGAATAGTTCGCTCAAACAATTTGTGAATAGGCGATCGCTAGAAAAAATTATTCAAGAAATGCAAGCACAAGCACAAGCACATGGCTTAACCCAAGAAATCCTAAACGAGATCTTGAGCGATGAAATCTAAGCTGTGATTTGCTCTAGAAAAGATGATAAATTTTTAGAATTAGTCGTAAATGGCAAAGTAAATTATTTGATCCCACATTCCGCTCGTAATGGAAGCCTAAAAATATTTACAACGAGACAATGAGGGTTTCAGCGATTTCCTGAGAAATTAATGATAGTAATTCCTATTAGTGAATCATTATTTA
>NZ_NDHW01000205.1 GCF_002251945.1 Pseudanabaena sp. SR411 | reverse complement strand
CTAACGGCTTGTTCAGAAGCGCTTCGTTTTGGTTCATTTTTTTACTGTCTTTTTATTTCATATTTTACCATGCCTTACAGCGGGAAGGGAGTAGACAATCACCTCACCATTACATAAAGCAATAATTCGATTGACAAAATCCTTTAGCTCTGGACAGGCTTGAATCGCAACCATCAGATCTTGATTTTTGAGAATAGCTTTACCATCAATGATCTTGCTGTAGTCCCTTTTGCAATCGCCTAGTTTAAAAATCTCCTTAATCCAATAAGAAGGCGGTTTATTGTGATTTACCTTCTCTGGTGCGCCACTGGGAGCAGAACGGTTATGTTTAGCGATCTTTTGGATTGTCACCCAATAGGGAAGTAGCCATGCCTCAAAATCATGACAAGCAGTATGTGGATAGAACTTCGGATTATTGCCAACCCATGTAGTCATTTTTGCTTTAGCATCCGCCGCATCTACAAAATCTCTTGTCCCCGTGTATACATCCGTTAGAGCAATCACAGCATCATAGGCATCCTTTCCACTCAATAAGTTTTCCACAAGCCGCTTTAACTTATCTTCCTTTGGAATTCTCCCATCCTGCGGGATAAATTTTAATCTCGGCATATTTTGCGCTAAATACTTTTGCAAAAACTCACGGAGCTTCTCTCTAAAAGCTGATTCAGTAGCACCCTCAACTAAAATTGCAATTTTCATGGACGACCACCCATAACATTCATTGCCCAAAGTTGATCGAGACTATAATCCTCTAGCCATTTCTCAAGATCGAGCGTATCAGCCCATGTCATTTTTGCCTCGCCATCTTCAAGATCACAAATCAGAACTTCATGGGGTGCAAGAAATCGGATAAGTCGATCTGAGTGAGTCGCTACAATTAACTGCGTATGCTTGGAAGCCTCTCTCATCAAGTAAACCAAATGTCTTAAAAGTTCGGGATGTAAACTAACTTCAGGTTCATCTAAGAGCGTAATTGTTGACAAATTTTGGCTTTGCAACAGTGCTACTAACCAAAGGAATCGCAGCGCTCCCTCTGATAGCTCATGTACATATATAGGCTGTGAAAAATTTCTATCCTTCCAAGTCATAGAAATAGTTCCCGCAGCAACTGGAGGAAAATTTAAACGTTCAAAATCTGGAAATGCAGCAGAAATGATGCTCTCAACCATTTCAAAGCGATCGCGATCGCTTTCACGCAAATCATAAAGACAAGAAACTAAATCCTCACCTTTTACCCCTGGTAATTTCGCTGGTCGCATTGCTTGAGGTAGACGGATTGGGCTTGTCCCTGAGACATCAAGCGCTCCATAATAAGTACAAGAAGCAAGACTTTTTCTCAGGTTCTCAGGTTCTTGATACATTTTAGGAACTTGAGAAAGAGAAGTCTCCAGATAATTATGTTCCCAATTTGGTTTTAAGAATCCACTACCTTTCTGAAAATATGTGATATCTAAACCATGCGAATCAATATATTTAGGAGAAATTAAGTTTGCTGTCATTGGCACAAGGTTACTTAGTATTTCTATTTCTTGCTTTCTCTTTTGTTCTAAAACTTCTTCACTAATCTCATAAGATAGACCTTTAGGAGATATCTCTAAACTATATTGCAAAGCGTCTTTGTCATTTGCTTTCATCGAAAGTGATATTTCTAGTTCTTGCGATCGCCCTCTAGTTAAAATTTCATTCAACCCGCCTTTGCTTTGTAATGATTCATGCAACTTTCCACTCGCTGAAGCAGCTAACATTGACATTGCATCTAAAAAGGATGTCTTTCCTGAGCCATTTGCACCAATCATCACGACAAGATCTCGCATTTCTAGATCGACCTGTTGCAAGCGGCGAAACCCTTTAATAGATATTCTTTCAAATTTACTCATAATCAATCAGTCAGCCACATTTTTTGTGTACGATGCCTTTAAGTATATCGTTTTCAGATTAGCTTAAAAATTCGACATATCAGAAAACATAAACTGACTGAGGATAAATTTGTGATTTTTCCATTAATTGAGCCAGTGAAATATTCTGCAACTTATGACTTTCCTCTGCTTTGACGACATATCTCTAATCGATAAAGAACTGTATCCACTAAATTAAATCCTTCCCAAAAAAATAGGCTCGGCAAATGTCCTCGTGGAGCAGCGATCGCAAAGGTAAGATTTTCATATTTGCGCCAAATTTTTGGTGATAATCTTAGATTTAGCCAACGAGGTTTGCGCCATCCAACACGATCGCTAAATTTCTCATAGATATTCGCAAATTCCCAATAAGTATTTTCTTCATAGATCAGTCTGCCTCCAAGACTCTTCCAAATTTGTTTTTGAACATTCCAGCCAAAGTGGTTATTACTATATTCCATCCATGCTTGATCGATCGCCATCCAAACATCACAAGCAATATTCTCGATATCATCGGCATTCAGTTCGGCGATTTTATGTTTATCCGCAAGTTCTAAAATGATTTTACTCGTTAGGCGATCGCTTTCTTGCCATTGACCTAAACTGAGTAATTCTTGAAGTTGCCGTATTTGTGAATATGCCTGTGAATAGTTTTGAATATTGGAACTGGATTGAGTAGAGATGCCACTAGAAGACAGATTCACTAAAGATTGTAGATCGTGCAGTACTTCATTCGCGGAGTGATAACGATTAGAAATCGCTCTTTCTAATAGGCGATCGAGGATATTTGCTAAATGACTGGAAATAGAAGTTTGGAGGTTTTCTCGCCAAATCCAGCGATCGCTAACATCGTCATACAGATCAAAAGGCGAAATCCCCGTTAATAAATGAATGCAAGTCACCCCTAAACTATAGAGATCGCTTTGAGTTACTGCTTTTCCTCTCGCTTGTTCAGGAGCCACATATTCCGCACTACCGATTAATGTGCCTGTGCGATTGGCTGTATCACTTGTAATAGCCTTAGCCGCACCAAAATCGACTAATACTAAATTGCTTTGAGGAGAATTGGTGCTTGGTAATTGGGAATTAGATTTTTTCCTTTTTCCTTTTTCCTTTTTCCTTACAATATTGTCTGGCTTAATATCGCGATGGATAACTTGGCGATCATGGATGAATTGGAGAACGGGCAGAATATCTTCTAGTAGTTGACAAATCTTGGCTTCGCTAAAGATGCCTTGACTCTGCAACTCGTTATAGAGATTTTCGCCTTCGATGAGTTCTTGCACTAAATATAAACATCCATCTTCTTCAAAATATGCCATCAATTCAGGAATCTGGGGATGCGAACCGAGTACTTGAAGTTGAGCGGCTTCACTTTCAAAGAGAGAGATCGCCTTGTTCATTAAATTAGGATCTCGAAACTGTGGCGAAAATTGTTTGATCGCGCAAGGCTGACCAAAGCGCCCTAAATCCCTCGCCTCGAAAGTGCGTCCCATTCCTCCCTGTCCAATTAAGGCGATCGCCTCATATAGCCCTTTAAGCTGCAAATTTTTGCCGCAATTCATACAAAATCTCCCGCCTTCGGGATTGTTCGGCTTCTGGCAACTAGGGTTGAGGCAGTAAGGCATATTTCTGATGATAGATTTACATTTGTTTACATAAAATGTAAAGTTTAGTTAATTAATATTAAACTTCTCTAGGAAAGTAATTAATCATGGTAGTCACACCAATCAAGAACCCACCAAACGATAACGATACTTCCAAGTCCGTCAGCAAGACAATTGGTCTTAATGTAAATCCTACAGGGGCAGGCGTATTTGGTTTCAGTAACTTTGCGGAAACTTGGAATGGTCGGATGGCAATGATTGGCTTAGTTGCAGGTTTCGCCAATGAAGTCTTGACTGGCAAAGGAATTCTTGCTCAAGTTGGGATTACAGGCGGCATCAGTGTTTTGTTTACTCTCTTCTTCACAGGTTTTACTGTTGCCACGTTGCTTGGTTACTACGCAGTTAAGGCGACTAAAGACTCAGAATAACGATAGATATTTGCGATGCAGCGCGAAGCGCCATAGCACAAAAAAAGTTGGGACGCAAAGCGTCCCAACTTTTTTTGTGCTAATTGCTAAATTATCGGTATAATTTTGAAAACGATTATCATTTTTTTGAGCATCAGCATCTATGCTTGAAGTGCAAAACCTGTCGGTAAACTATCGCGAAGTCACTGCCCTATCGAACATTTCCTTTAGTATCCAATCTGGATCATTGGTGGGACTCATTGGAGCCAATGGCGCGGGCAAAAGCACTTTGCTCAAAGCGATGCTTGATCTGATTCCTACTCAAAAAGGTCAAGTTTTTTATCACGAAAGACCACTCAAGCAACAACGTCAAAAAGTTGCCTACCTCCCCCAGCGATCGCAGATTGATTGGGACTATCCTGTGACCGTGTGGAATGTAGTGATGATGGCTCGCACTTTACAGAGTGGTTGGTTTGGGAAAATCAGCCGTCAATCGAAGGAAATTGTGCGTGAGGTGCTAAAGCGCGTAGAACTTGATGATTTGAGCGATCGCCCGATTAAACAGCTTTCAGGTGGACAGCAACAGCGAGTATTTTTAGCGCGAGCTTTGGCGCAACAGGCGGATATTTTATTGCTGGATGAGCCAATGACCGCAGTAGATAAAAAGACTGAGGTGTTAATGTGGAATATCTATAATGAGCTAAAGCAAGAAGGGAAAACCTTGCTAATTAGTTGTCATGAATGGGGGAATACCCTCGATCGCTATGATCAGTTACTCCTACTTAATCGCCATCTAGTCGCCAGTGGTACACCGAGACAAGTATTAACCACTGAAAATCTTCAAAGAGCCTATGGTGTATCGGTTGAGCAGATTGATCAGCGAGATCGCGCGGAAGAAGAACTATTATTTTGCTAAAATCCCCAAAAAACATTCACGCTTTACACCCACACAATCTTGTCGAGGTTTTCGTTATAAAATAGACAAATCGACTCGCTTTAGACAATTTCATGCTTCAAATTACCAAACATAAATCTATTGCGATCGACGAAATTAGTATTACCGCCATCCGATCGCAGGGTGCTGGTGGGCAAAACGTCAATAAAGTCTCCACTGCCATTCATCTGCGTTTCGATATCAATGCATCATCCTTATCTCCTATTTATAAAGAACGGCTTCTAAATTTAAGTGATCGGCGCATCACCAAAGATGGCATTATCATCATCAAGGCGCAACAACATCGGACTCAAGAACAAAATAAAGATGAGGCTCTCAAGCGCCTCCAGTTATTAATCCAAAGTGTGACAATCACGCCAACAAAACGCAAACCCACTAAGCCCTCACGCAGCGCTCAAACCCGACGTGTTGACGATAAAACCAAGCGTGGTGCAATCAAGGCTTTAAGGGGAAATATTACCGAGTAAATGGATAAAGTTAATTGTCTAAATCACTTG
>NZ_NDHW01000204.1 GCF_002251945.1 Pseudanabaena sp. SR411 | reverse complement strand
TATTTTCCATTTTGGCAACGTTCTGATACTTTACCCAAATGGGATATAACCATTGTTCCTAATTGATTGGTATCTTATTTCCTCGCAAGTCCCTTATTTGCAATCAGATGTAGAAAATTCCTATCGCATTATTGAATCAGAAACTCTAGAAGAAGGGTTGGAACTGTGGCGATCGCAGCAGACTGACATTGTGCTGATCGATCTGAATCTGCCCGATGGCGATGGTTTGGAATTTCTCGCGGCTATCAATGTTGAACTGGTCGGAGATCGGGTTCCTGTAATTGTGTTGACGGGGCAGGGAAATGAAAAAATGGCTGTAAATGCCATGAAATTGGGGGCGGCTGACTACTTGGTGAAAGCGGACATTACGGCGAAATCGCTCGTTACTACGATTAGGCAATTGTTGCGAGAAACTATGCTCAGTCGGCAACTACGGCGATCGCAACAACAGCAAATATTAATCTCCGAAATCGCCCTGCGGATTCGCGAATTTACGGACTTAGACGATATCTCCAATGCGATCATTAAAGAGGTGCGTCAATTTATAAGTGCCGATCGCGCCATCATTTATAAATTCAACCCAGATATGAGTGGCTCAATTGTTGCCGAAGATATCGTTTCACCTTGGCTGTCTTGCTTAAATGTCCAAGTTGAAGATACTTGCTTTCAAGAAAATCTTGGTGGTGCATATTGTGAAGGCAGGATTTTTGTTGCTAATGATATTTATGCTGCTAATTTGACAGCTTGCCATCTGCAATTGCTGGAACGGTTTCAAGTACGCGCTAATCTAGTAGTGCCAATCCTCTTGCCAAATGTAGAACAGCAAACTCAAACTTTATGGGGTTTGCTAATTTTGCATCAATGCTTGTCTCCAAGGGTTTGGGAAGAGTCAGATATTCAGTTACTTCAGCAGCTATCAGTAAAGTTATCGATTTCCATTAAACAAGCGATCACTTATCAACAAGTTCAAAATGAGTTGGCAGAACGCAAATGGGTTGAGACATTACTCTTAAACCAGCAAGTAGATATAGAAGAACGCAATGATTTGTTAGAAGGAACCAATGATGAATTGCAATGTACTATAGAGGAATTAAGAGTTAGTAATGAAGAACAGATCTCTCAGCATCGACAACTAGAATACGAACAGTATCGCTATCAAAATTTATTTGAATTTGCGCCTGATGGCTATCTGGTGACAGACTTATCGGGCAAGATATTAGAAGTAAATCAAATTATTTTAGAATTGCTTGCGATTAACCGCGAGTTTATCTTAGGAAAGCCATTGATTGTGTTTGTGACCTCTGACAACAGAGATCTTTTCTATAGCCAACTCAATTATCAATTATCTCCCAACCCTGCAAAAACAACTTGGGAAATTGCGCTGATAAATCATCAGGGTGATACTTTTCCTGCCGAAATTAGCGTAACTAAAAATATCAATCTTGCTAATAACGAGACTCAACTGTTCTGGATAATTCGTGATATCAGCGATCGCAAACGTGCAGAGCAAGAACTGTTACAACTCAATCAATCTCTAGAAGCGAAAGTCACAGAACGCACTCAAGCCATACAATTGCAATTGCAAATGCTAGAGCAGGTTCATGATGCTGTAATTTCTACTACGATGGATGGCACGATCCAAACTTGGAACATCGGGGCTGAGAGAATCTATGAATACAAGTCTAATGAGGCGATCGGGCAGAACGTTAGTATGCTCTACCTAAATGAAGATTTGGCTCTCATGGAACCCATAGTCTTTAGACCACTATTTGAAAAAGGAACTCATGAAGTTGAGCTACGGCATCGGATAAAATCAGGAAAAACAATTTATATACGCTTGCGTCTTTCGCTCGTTCGGGATGCACTGGGACAACCCATTCGCTTGATTGGTTGTTCTAATAATATTAGCGATCGCAAACAATCTGAAAATACCTTACGCGAATCTCAAATATTATTACAAACTGTCCTCGATACGTTTCCATTGTCTGTATTTTGGAAAGATCGCCAATCAGTTGTTTTAGGATGCAACCAATTATTTGCTCTAACTTGTGGAATGAACTCGCCCTTGGAAGCAATTGGTAAAAGCGATTTTGATTTTGCCTGTAACGAAGAAGAAGCTCTTGCTTATCTTGCTGACGATCAACAGGTGATGGAATCAGGTTTAGCAAAACTGAATATTGAAGAGCAAATTACCTTGGCATCTGGTGAACAGCAATGGTTACAGACTAATAAAATTCCTCTACGAGATGCAGAGGGAAATGTGATCGGTGTGATGGGGACTTTTCAGGATATTAGCGATCGCAAAGTTGCCGAAAAGACTCTTAAACAGCAACTTGCTGCCATTGAAGCCGCGATCGACGGTATTGCGATTTTGCAAAATAATAAATACATCTATTTAAACCAAGCCCATCTAGAAATATTTGGCTATGATCATCCTGACGAGCTGCTGGGCAAATCTTGGACAGAGTTGTATTCCTCAGAAGAGCTAGCCCGATTTGAGCAAGAAGTATTTCCTGTACTACAGCGTGATCGCTCATGGCAAGGAGAAGCGATCGCGATCCGCAAAAACGGCTCTGCTTTTGATGAAGAATTATCTTTAACCACTACAGATACAGGTTTGCTGATTTTTGTATGCCGCAATATTAGCGATCGTAAACAAGCCGAGCAAATTATTCTCCAACAAGCAAATCGAGAAACCCTATTACGAGGAATTACTCAGCGTATCCGTCAATCCCTCGAACTCCCAGTAATTTTTGATACCGCTTGTCAAGAAATTCAGCAATTACTGCAATGCGATCGCGTCGGTATTTTCAAGTTCTATCCTGAATCCAATTTTGATGATGGTGAATTTGTCGCCGAATCTGTTGTCGATGAATTTAGTTCAGCAATGGAAGTTCCCATTCACGACCATTGCTTTGGCGAAAACTATGCTGCCGCGTATGCCCAAGGTCGAGTACAGGTCGTGAATGATATAGATAATGCTGGTCTGACGGACTGCCATCGCGATGTCTTGGCTCAATTTCAGATACGGGCAAATCTGGTGATTCCATTACTATGTGGCAACAACCTATGGGGCTTAGTGTGCATCCATCAATGTGCTAACACTCGCCAATGGCAAGAGCATGAGATTAATCTGATTCAACAAATTGCTAATCAATTAGCGATCGCTATTCAACAAGCCAGTCTCTATGAGCAACTTCAAGACGAACTATTAATACGTCAGCAATCTCAATGGAAAATAGCGCAGCAATTGCGAGAACAGCAAACCTTAGCGACAATCACCAATAAAATTCGCGAATCACTTAGTGTCAAAGAGATTCTGGCAGTGGTGACTCAACAGGTTAAAGATGTGCTGTCTGGCGATCGCGTGATCATCTTTCAACTATTTGATAATGGTAACAGCCAAATTGTCGAAGAATCTGTACATAGTAACTTTCCCAATCTCAAAGCCCTTAATTGGGAAAACGAAGTTTGGTCACAGGAAATTCTCGATTGCTATTGGCAAGGCAAGCCTCGCATTGTTCCCGATGTGATGAATGACATTTGGACAGAATGCCTAGTGGAATACTCGATCGAAGGTCAGATCAAGTCCAAAATTATCGCGCCAATTCTCTTAGAGTCGCACATTAGCGAAAATCATCGCTGGATAGCAACGGACGGATCTAAAAAGCTGTGGGGTGTTTTGGTAGTCCATGCTTGTGCAGAACCGCGAGAATGGCAAGATTCAGAAGCTCAACTGCTCCAACAAATTGCGAATCAATTAGCGATCGCTATTCAACAAGCTAGTCTGTATGAGCAGATTCAAGCTGATTTGTCGATCCGCAAGCAAACCGAAATCCAACTGCTCAAAGTCAATGATGAACTTCTCCGCGCCACCAAGCTCAAGGATGAATTTCTTGCCAACATGAGCCACGAACTTCGCACCCCGCTCAATTCGATCTTAGGACTGTCTAACGTTCTGGGAGAGCAGGTTTTAGGCTCACTCAATGAACGGCAAACAAAGGCGATCGGTACAGTCGAATCAAGCGGCGAACATCTTCTATCCCTAATTAATGACATTCTCGATCTATCAAAAATCTCATCAGGGATGATGGAACTAAATATCGAATCAGTCTCAGTCAAAAATCTCTGTGATTCTAGTCTGGTCTTTGTCAAACAGCAAGCATTTCAAAAGCAAGTGCAAATCAATAGCAACATTCCTAAGAATATAAACAAGATTAATGTCGAAGAGCGTCGCATCAGACAGGTTTTAATCAATCTACTCACCAATGCTGTCAAATTCACTCCCAGTGAAGGGCTAGTAAATCTTCTAGTTGCAGTTGGTGGCGGCGATACATGGCAAGGAGAGGCGAAAATCCCCCAGAGCTTCAAACTGATGAATTCACCGATGATCGTATTTCAAGTCGTAGATACTGGCATTGGCATTGCTCCCAACGATTTGCAACGCCTCTTCCAGCCATTCGTGCAAGTTAGCAGCAGTCTCAATCGTCAATACGAAGGCACTGGCTTAGGGCTAGCCCTAGTCAAGCAGATTGTCGAACTACATGGCGGTCAGGTCATGGCTGAGAGTGATATCGGCAAAGGTAGCTGTTTCTCGGTTGCCCTACCCTATGAAATGTCCCAATATAGCGCTCCAGAATCCCCAACAGCTTCGACTACTTTACCGCCATTGAGCATCGATCCTGATCATGCGCCGCTTATTTTACTTGCTGAAGATAACGAGGCAAATATCCAAACCTTCACATCCTATCTGACCGCGATCAATTACCGCATAGTGACTGCCAGAAATGGAGAGGAAGCCGTTGCTATGGCAAAAGCAGAAAGCCCTGACATCATTCTCATGGATATTCAAATGCCAGACATGGATGGATTAGAAGCGATCGCTCTGATTCGTGCTGACGAAACAATTGCCGCAATTCCGATTATTGCCCTGACGGCTCTGGCGATGGAAGGTGATCGCGAAAGGTGTCTAGAGGCAGGAGCCAATGAATATCTGGCTAAACCCGTCAAGTTCCGACAACTGAATACTGCAATTCAGCAAATTTTAGCATCGCTTTAGATTTGCGAAAAATAAGATTTTAATAAGATTTTGAAGTGCTTTATGAAAAAAATTTTATGAGATAATGTAACAATATGTATTAACAATAATAAAATAAATATAAATCATCTAATGACTGATCAACTCTTGCAAACTGCTATAAACCTGTTGATAGTCGATGATTCAATAAGCGATCGCGTCACTTACTCGCGTTATCTGCAATCAGACTCAGAGCAATCCTATTGCATTCTTGAATCAGAAACTCTAGAAGAAGGTTTGGAATTGTGGCGATCGCAGCAGCCTGACATTGTGCTGATCGATCTGAATCTGCCCGATGGCGATGGTTTGGAATTTCTCGCGGCTATCAATGTTGAACTGGTCGGAGATCGGGTTCCTGTAATTGTGTTGACGGGGCAGGGAAATGAAAAAATGGCTGTAAAT
>NZ_NDHW01000203.1 GCF_002251945.1 Pseudanabaena sp. SR411 | reverse complement strand
ATTAGTCATCGATAATGCTGGTTTTCATCCACAGGAAAGGATTAGGCAATTAGTCCGTCAGACTGGATGTGAGGTGCTATTTTTACCACCCTATTCTCCTGACTTAAACAAGATTGAGAAATTCTGGACTAGGTTGAAGAATTATGTCTGTAAAGTAATTGGTCAATGTGAAAGTTTATGGGATACCGTTAGTCAAGCTTTCTGCTATCTGTCCTAACTATCCATTTTTTTGCTATATATTGAATATTAGAGCGTGTTTGAGAAGTTTTGCTTTAGCCCCCCCTAGCCACCCAAGTCTGGGGGGAACCAGATTCAAGTTCCCCAAACTTGGGGGATTTAGGGGGCTAAAACATTGGCTTTAGCTAAAAACTGCATGTACTTAACTCAGATAACTATTTAATTAGTTAGGATGGGTGCTTTGCACCCATCCTAACTAACTAAATGATGTTAAGTGGATGAAATTCCTGCAATCATCTAAGTTTAGGGCTGGCACGGGGGCGCAGCCCCTACAAAACCAAATTATTGGGGTAGGGGCAATCCCCCCGTGGTTGCTCTGTCATGCTCGCAGCAAGAGATTCATCATCTGAGTTCCACGTAACATCAGTAATTAATAATTGATTGCACAAAAGCGATCGCCTCTGCTTTAAAGCTAATCTTTCCTTCAACCTGTGCAATTTTGACAAGTTCGAGAAATTCACCAATTTTCGGACTAGGTGGAATTCCTAACTCTTTTCTCAAATCATCACCAGTAATCAAGGCTACAGGATAGGCGATCGCATCATGGGGATTGAGCCATCGTTCTAACCAAGGTAAAATCTTCGCTAACTCATAATCGCTAGCTAAAGCAAGAGCCGCGATCGCTGGGAAAAATTCTAGAGTTGCTTGAAAAAATTTGTACTGTTCCTTAGGAGAAGCATCATCTAAAAGTGCGATAAATTGAGGCAGATAACGCAAAATGCCCACTAACCAGCGTTGCTCAGCCCGACTCAGCCCAAGAGTATCTAATACGGTCGCACTACTAGTCAAAGCTGCTAATTTGATGACTACTAAGGCATAGCGATCGCCTGCTAACTGTTTACTAAAAAAACAGTCTAAATTAGGAAATTGCGTTAACAATAGCGAAATTACATGTTCAATTTTGGTAAATCGCTCCCTATTTAAATGCTGACTTGGCAACCAATCCTCTAAAATGCGATCGCCAACTGCTCCCATCATCCATTGACTACCATTACTAATTGACAATAGATAGCCTAATTCTGTGCGTACCCGTTCCGCTGCCACAGATTTTAATCTCGGCGCAAGTTTGATCAAAACCTGCCGCGTTAAATCTTCAATCTCAAAACCTAACTGCGCCGCCTGTCGATATCCCCGCAAAATCCGTAAAGGATCTTCCGCCAAATTCTCAGGCGCAACCATCCTAATTCTCTTTGCGTTTAAATCCCCAATTCCATCAAAAGGATCAATAAAATCTTCTCTCGCCGACAACCCTTCACCAATCCCCAATGACTGATCACCAATTAATTGATGACATTCTAAAGCGATCGCATTCATACAAAAGTCACGCCGTCCCAGATCCGCAATTAAACTACTGCCCATCTGTTGAGCAAAGTCAGCAGTTCCATTTGGAAATACAACTCGTGCAATTCGACGCTCTGTATCTAGGACAACAAATCCTGCCTTGTATTTACGGGCGATCGCTTGAGCCGTTTCCACTGCATTTTCAGGTAAGACAAAATCAAGATCAAGATATTTACCTTGTCGCCGCAATAGGCGATCACGTACCCATCCACCTACCAAATAAGTAGGTTTGGGTAAATCATTAAAATCAAAAGGAAACTGTTGCAAAATCTATTTTATAGTCCGCTTTGTTAAAGGTGTTGATGGTTTAGAGATATGTTATACCAAAACGCAAAATGGCGTAGCGATTTTGTGAATTGAAATCCAAGCCCGTAAATTTGCGCCCCTGCGGGGCGCAAATTTACGGGCTTGGATCATTTATTTTGCACAAGTACTTATACGATCGCCGTGTTGATACAGCAAAATTTTTGATCGTAGTGAGGCATATTTTTGTAGTACGGTTACACTTGTAGATAGAGTTTTGGGTACAGCCTTGTCATTTAAGGATAAAACAATCGCAATTACAGGCGCTTCAGGCACAATGGGGCGTGCGCTGATGTCTGAGTTATCTAAACGAGGGGCAAGAATAATTGCACTAACTACTTCACCTGATGCAAGTTTTCAAATAACAGACAGCGATAATCAAGAGAAAAAAGAAATAGAAGTCATAACTTGGCAACTAGGGCATGAAGCAGCGTTACGCGATCGCTTACAAACAGTTGATATTCTCATTCTCAATCATGGGGTGAATGTATTGGGAGCCAGAGATTCTGCATCAATTTATAAATCCTACGAGGTTAATACGTTTTCCGTTTTCCGTTGGATCGATATGTTCTTAGAAACTGTCGAGTCTAGTCTAAATTCTACTAAGGAGATTTGGGTAAATACTTCCGAAGCTGAAGTCAATCCTGCTTTCAGTCCATTGTATGAACTCTCGAAACGGGCGATCGGTGATTTGGTGACGTTGCGTCGCCTTGATAACTTCTGCACAATTCGCAAATTGATTTTAGGCCCTTTTAAAAGCGATCTCAATCCCTATGGGGTGATGTCTGCTAGTTTTGTGGCTTGGGCGATCGCCTTTCTAGCGCAACTAGGTTTACACGATATCATTGTCACAATTAATCCGCTTACCTTCATTGCCTATCCCGTCAAAGAATTTTGGCGATCGCTCTATTTTCGCTTATTCTCACGCCGTCAACCATAGAATTGATCATATGAATCCTCTACTACAGACAGAAATTTGTCAGTTTATTCGTGAGATTGGTCAAAAAGCAATTCATCTAAGAGAGTCGGGTTTTCAAGTTGACGAGAAAGGCTTTGATGATTATGTCACCAATGTTGATCGCGAACTCGATCATTTACTTAGTCAAAGGTTTCAAGCATGGTTTCCCAATGATGTGGTAATTAGTGAAGAAAATTCGCGATCGCAGGAACTGTGGAAACAATATACGGAATTAAATCAAAAGTACTGGTTTATCGATCCCATTGATGGCACAGATGACTTCATTCATGGACGTGAGTTCTACTCGGTGATGGTTGGAGTTCTAGAAGCATTTCAGCCTACACTAGGTTGGATCTATGCACCAAAGAGCGATCTTTTATACTTTGGCGGTACGGCGATTAATGGAGTATTCACCGTCACAAATGGGAATGTTCCTGAAGTTCTCTATGCGGTTCCACCCGTAGGAGCAAGTAGCGATCGCGTGATCGTCAGTAAAAAGGATGATCTTGCCTATGGTGATGCGATTCGGGCGGCGGTTCCCAATGTCGAGTTTTATACCCTTGGTAGTTTTGGCTTAAAGGTAATGGAAGTTGTCCAAGGTCGGGCAAGTGCCTATATCTATCTGAATCGTCGGGTTAAGCTTTGGGATACCGTTGGACCCTTAGCGATCGCCAAAGCCGCAGGGCTAGTTTGTTGTGATCTCTCAGGTCGAGAAATTGGCTTTGGCTATGATGATATTCATTCTGAGAAGTTAACTCACAATCAAGTCATTGTCATTGGTTGGTCAAAATTTATCGATGAATATCTTGAAGTAATTTATCAAGAACTTCATAACCATATTCTATAGCAATGTAAGCTTTGCTTAAGACTTAAAACCAAAAAGATGAGTGGCGGCGCGAAGCGCCGCCACTCATCTTTTTGGTGTTGATTTGTCCTAGCTATCTTTTGCGTTGCTGCATAATCTGCGAAACCCTTGCAATTCTGGGAACATTTTCAGGCAAGATATTAAATTGCTGTAGTTGCCAAGCAAATATCTAAAAGCTTAAGGTGTGTCAAGAAAGATGAGTACCCATACCTCTTCAGAAATTTATGATGCGATCGTGGTTGGTTCTGGAGCCAATGGCGGCGTTGCGGCTAAGGAATTGAGCGAACGGGGTCTCAAAGTCCTTGTCTTAGAAGCAGGTCGTACTCCCGATGCTAAGGCAGATCTAGGGCATCAGGTTAGGGATATGGCAAAGCGATTTTATAACCTCGCTATTTCTAAACGACAGTCTTACCAATCGATGCACCCTGGTTACTGGAAGGCAAACCCTGACTTATTCATCGATGAAAAGGATAATCCCTATACCACACCAGACGATCAGCCCTTTTATTGGATTCGTGGGCGGCAAGTGGGCGGCAAAAGTTTGACTTGGGGAGGCATCACCCTCCGCCTATCGGATTATGAATTTAAAGCCGCCAGTCGCGATGGACATGAGCAGGACTGGCCGATCGCCTATGCCGATCTCGCACCTTACTACAGCAAATTGGAACAGTTTTTTCAAGTGCGCGGCAGTCAAGAGGGACTAGCCCAACTGCCCGATGGTGAATATCAGCCGACTTTACCCCTTACTCCCGCCGAACTGCATTTAAAGCAGGTTGTGGAAAACCATTGGTCTGACCGTTCCCTAATCCCATCACGGGGCTTTGGTCTGCATCGTCCCACCCCAGAGCAACCTTGGCCGATGTATTCTAGTCTCGGTTCTTCGCTCAAGGCAGCAATCGCCACGGGTAATGTGACTTTGAGATCGGATGCAGTAGTTAGTCATGTGATTTTTGATCCAGATACGCGCAAGGCTCGTGGTGTGGCATATTGCGATCGCAACAGCAAAACCACCCATGAAGTATTTGCGCGTACTGTCGTTCTATGCGCTTCTACTATCGAATCGGTGCGGATTCTCTTACACTCCACAGAGAAATATCAATCTGCGGGATTAACCAATCCATCGGGAATGCTAGGACGATATTTGATGGATCATGTATCCACTTCCACTTTCTTTTTCTTACCCAATATCAAACAACCTAAAACCTTCGATCTTTCAGGATGTGACAGCTTTTTTATTCCCTGCTTTACTAATTTGGAATCACAACAAGAGAAGTTTTTGCGCGGCTATGGTATTTGGGGTGGGGTACAGCGCTTTGATTTACCAAGCATTGTCCGTAAAGTCGGATCTGGTTCTATTGGTTTTCTGATCGCCCATGGAGAAGTTCTACCTCGCTATAACAACCAAATTCAATTAAGTAATGATGTCGTTGATGCATGGGGAATTCCTGTACCTCATATCGAATGTGCTTGGTCAGAGAACGAACATCTGATGTTAGACCATATGCACCGACAGATTGACGAAATCATCAAACTTGCAGGAGGGAAAAATATGAAGTTGACTGATATGTTTCATGTCCCTATCTTTGCGGATTTTGTCAGTCGGATGGAAGAAACCATGGCATTTTCGGCTCCCCCTGGTTATTACATCCATGAAGTCGGCGGCGCGAGAATGGGAACGTCACCAACAAACTCGGTAGTCAATGCCCATAATCAAATTTGGGAATCTCCTAATCTTTTTGTCACCGATGGCGCTTGTTGGACTTCATCGGGTTGGCAAAGCCCTACTTTAACCGAGATGGCAATTACAGCGAGGACCAGTGCGTTTATTGCTGAAGAGATGCGTAAGGGTGTTTTTTAAAACTATAAATGCAAGAGATGTTGCATCGTTTCGCGGCGCAATATCTCTTGTCTAGGAACTCAGTCAAAATTACCGAGTCTGAGAAAAAATTCGGTATTCGCTAGTGTCAAAGCTAGAAATCTGCGAATCTGATTCAGTATTACTTTCCTGTAAATTTGATAAATCATAGGGGGTCATTCGTACAAGGTTGTAGCGAGTTTCACCAGCATAAATTGCAAGGGCGATATTCAGCATATCGATAAAGGCAATGACTGATTTACATTTAGACTCACTATATTGACTGTAGTACTTAATTATAGAAGCTACTCTTAGTTCAAGATATGGGCGAATAGATTCATTTAGTAATAAAAGTTTCACAAGCAGCATTACTAAATTAATCGGGTTGGTATGGTGCAGTAAGATATTAAATAACTCTGTGGGCTGTTCGCGATCGCTAATTGTGATTTCACTAATTAGGTGCTTAGCGGTTTTTAAGATTAGGATGGTGCTAACAGGATATTCATGGTGGTTTGATTTCAACTCCCATAAATCATCATACAGTTTAGTTTGTACTGACTCAGATATTTCGGCATCAGCCACAGAGAAATCAATATATTTAAGTAAACTAACTTTAAATTCTTGATAGGATAAACCCTCAATATTCTCAAGGAAATTAACAGCTAATTGTTGACAATTCAGCACACTCTTTTTAGTAAGCATAAGTGTAACAAGATTAATCACATTGTTACTTAGGCTTGTAGGATTTGATGAGTGATTTTGTAGAGAAGATTGTGTTCCTATCCGCGCAGTATACATAGCGAGATCAAACTTAAACTTATCTTTCATCTTTTGAGCTAATAAGTTGGCAGCCTGTCTCTGCTCTTGAGGACTAGCTGGGTTGATATATTGATAAGCAAGTAAGTAAGATGCAAAACGATTACTCCAGTTTTGATCATGATTACCATAACCTTCTAAATGCAATGTAAATAGTTGTAATGATTGAAAATCTTCACTACTTATAAACATTTGCAACCAAATTCTGAGAGTTCTTAATTTAAGAGAGTTTGGTTTCTTATGGATTGAAGGATGATTAAAAACATCAATCAATGATTGAATACAAGCTCTTTTATTGCTAACTGTCCAATTGTTAATCAGAATATAACAGCAACGTTTTAAAGTATAAAAAAATTCTTTTTCATTATATGCAGTCAAAACTTGATCGAGAGCCTGAGTAATTTCAGGATTATTACTGGCACTAAAATCTATAAATAAATTCTTGAAATCTACGAGTACTTGTTCTGGTGATTTACGGCGCACAATATCTAAAAAGAATTCATAAATTCTTTGCTGTGCTTGTTCAATTCCTTGAGAGTAAATACGATCTGCTGTCCAGAACATAATAATTTCATTCTTTAAAAGATGAGCTAAACAATACCTAAAGCTTATATTTCTGATGGACAAAGCTTAGTGGAGTATTTGTTATAGATATTATTCACTTTTTCAACTATTTAAAAGTGATTCTTAGGGGGATTTTGTTATCAAAAAGATATATGGAAGTTATGCAAATGTTATATGCAGCACTTGGCAAGGCTCAAGAGCCATAATGCTTGAACCCCAAATAATAAGAGTCGGCGCGAAGCACCGACTCTTATTATTTGGGGTTCGCTACTCTCTTTCTAGCTTAGCGTCAGACCATAAAACCCACAGCAATTACCAAGCAAACAAATCCCAAAATATTTTTTGAAAGTGTTGTGACACAACACTTTCAAAAAATATTTTGGTTTGGGTTTAGCACAAAGCTCAGCCAAGAGTTGGTGTTGCGGCGCAACATCAACTCTTGGCTGAGCTTTGTGCTAAATTTTGTTGTCGCACCGCACAAACATTTGTGCAATGATAAAAGTACACAGAAAAAAGCCCACTGTTTCCAGTGGGACTAGCATTTTTGTGTTGAGTGCGGATATCTTAAATCATTTTGTGGTCAAAGATATTAAGTTTTTTGCCTGCTTAAGTGATTTTTTTGTGATCGCAAGTCACAAAATACAAAATACAAGTAACAGCAAGTCCTGCTGTTACTTGTCACCCTCTAGTTAAAGATTTTGCTAGCCCTGATATGACCGAAGAAGCCAACCTCCCATCTCCACAAGAATCTCCTGCGTCTCCTTTTAAAAATCTTACAGGAGCAGCAATCTCGGCTACTCTTGCCACTGGGCTTTACTCATTTACAAATATGGTAGCCCACAAGCTAGCTTCAGCACCTTTACAGACTACGAATACTCTAGCTAATCGTATTGCCACATTAGTTCGGACATTACTGTTAGCGATCGGGACTGGCGCAACGATGATTTTTGCGGTGATTGCTGTGGGTTTGGTATTGCTAACCTTTAAACAACTATTTACAGTGATCGCCATTAAAAAGTAAAAAATATTGCGAGTCGCGCTATCTATAGCTATAGATACAAAAGGGACATTCAAAGAATGTCCCTTTTGTATTTACCATTCCAAAACCAGCCCTTGCGATCGCAAAAGCGTCTGTAAATCGCCAATCCTACCGCGATCGAGGATAGCCTGTGGAGTTAACGATGGGTCATCTTGCAAAACAATCCATGCGGCTGTGGCTCCTGCGGCGGCTCCTGCCGACCATTCACCAACATGAATGCGAGTTGCGCCATTGACAATGTGACTAACCGCGATCGCCTTACCACCCATCAGCAAATTATCGATACGCTGAGGAATTAAACTCTCAAACGGCATAATAATTGGACGGACTTTATCCTCATTAGCAGGAGCTGAACTTGGAGCTTTCGATGGTTCCCAATTGCGATAGCGACAGCCATGCATATCGATCGCATAGTGGGTCAACCCAATCGAAGTAGGATTAAAATTACGCTCACCTTCCATATCATTACGGATATCTTGCTCACGCATCATAAACTCGGACTGACCATAGGCTGATCTTCCCAAAATTCGCCGACCTTCACGGATATATGGATACATGCTTAATCCCGATTCTGTGGGCATCGGGCTATCAACTCCAGACATCAACCGTAGAGGAAATTCTGCGGATGCATACTTTTCCATGAGCCATTCCGCAAATAGCAGAGCATGGTTTTCACCATCCTTGAGGGCTGTCGTATTCAATCCCCCTAACCAGTTTTGCTGTTGTCCAGAATCTCGGATTTGTTTATCAGTCAAGATTAGAGGCGGATTCATTATCCCCCAATCATTACCACGGTTCCAGTTAATCACCGTCATATCGCCTTTAGCAGGAACTGCCTTAAACGGATCATCACGCTTCATACTGACAATACGGCGATAGTTGAATACGCTATTGCCTTCAAACATGGGAAATCTACCCAAATCGTAGTCGCTGCGATGTTCTTCACGGGAATAACCTGGTTGAACTTTGCGAAGTTCTTTAAGCGATCGCCCTTCATCATCAGCAATTTTCAGAACAAAAGGAAAAGTAAAAGCTTGCGTGCATTCAGGATTGTCTGCTACTGCATGAACTTCTCCTGTTGTAGCAAAACCTTCAGAACCTAAACGATGAGGAAGATTTGCCCAAGCGATCAATTCAGCAGTATCTGTAGAATCAATCACAATCATCTGCTTACCTACAGGAGGCTGCAAACGGATGGGCTTTTTGACAAAGGTTTCATCAGAGTTCCAATTAAACCAGCTTTTGATTTCACGAGATAAGCGCCCTTGAGGAAGATAGTTAGGATCGCGAGGAATTCTCTGCACTGCATGGATGGCGGTAATGCGATCGCCTTTTTCATTAAAACTAGCTCCCTTAAAGGCAATCTGAGTACTCCATCGGCTTTTAGGGGCTGAGCGCTGTGACTCACGCAAAAATTCTTCCGAGGCTAGTTCTCCTGAATAGGGCGTAAAGCAAAGATTGCCCACCCAACAGCTATTTGTATCCGCAACCACCGCACCTGGTTTCAGGTAAGAATATTTCTCTGGCAAAGCAGGCTGACTGGCTATAATGTTTTTAAAATGCGTCCAACTAAGGGGAAATTGCTGACGATAGCGCATCAGTAGCGATTCATCGATCGCGCTAACTCCCTGTGAGCTAACTTGTCCACCCAGCATCGGTGTAAGCTCGATCAGGCAAGTTGTTGCCCCAGTTTTCATCGAGTGATAAGCCGCCGCTACACCCCCTAACGAACCGCCCACAACAGCCACTTCGCATTCCCATACTTCGGCATCCTCAGGAGGCGGTGGATTCATTAATGGATAGCCGTTACGATCAAATAGTGGAATTGGATTATTCGCATTTTGGGCGATCGGTTCGATAGACTTCGGCTTATTGAAAATCTGCCAAGTCCTTGCGGTTGCACCACTAAGTACCACACCCATAAACAATAATCCTAAGATATATCGCAATTTAGGGCGGAAAGATGGCTTAGGCTTTGAATCTTCAATATCTTCGACGCGATCGCTAATGTTTTCTGGCTTTTCTTGTTGGTCTTCTTGATCGCTCATAACTTGCTATTACTTAACTTAAAGATTTGCCTGTTTGGAAGACAAGCAAGTTTACTCACATCACACAATCTTAAGATTAACTTATAGTGTCAATGATTTGACATACTTTAGTGTAAGTGAATTGGCTGACTAAAAAAGTTCGCCATTTACTGAGATTTCATCAGTTTTTCTCTAGGGAAATCATAGTCTAAGCAATGGTTTTGAGACATTTTCCAAAGACTAGTTAGAAAGTGTTTTTGTCAAGTCCGTTGCTATACAAGCAATCTTAATTAGGTCAATTTTTACTGTTGACAGATTTCAATTAGTATAGTCAAAATGAATATATTGATTAAGACAAATATTTATCTTAATCAATATTTAAAACATACTTAACCTCTAGATAATCTATGGCTGTGCGAGTTGGTATTAATGGTTTTGGCAGAATTGGCAGACTAGTTCTGCGAGCTGCTTGGGATTTCCCTGAATTAGAGTTTGTGCAAATTAATGAAATCAAGGGCGGTATAGAAGCTGCCGCGCATTTACTTAAGTTTGACTCTGTGCATGGTCGTTGGTTGCCTGAGGTGAGATTGGAAGGAGATCGCCTAGTCATTGACGATCAAAAATCAATTCAAAAAATCAGCTTTAGCGAATATACCAAACCCGAATTAATCAACTGGCAAGAATTAGGTGTAGATCTAGTTCTGGAATGTTCTGGTAAATTCCGCACTCCAGAAACCCTAAATCCCTATTTTAGCAAAGGCGTAAAAAAAGTAATCGTCGCGGCTCCTGTGAAGGAAGAAGCACTAAATATCGTGATGGGAATTAACGATCATCTCTACGATCCCGCACAGCATCGGATTCTTACGGGAGCATCTTGCACTACCAACTGTCTTGCGCCTGTGGTGAAAGTTATCCACGAAGGCTTAGGCATTAAGCATGGCGTAATTACCACTATTCATGACAACACAAATACCCAAACCCTCGTCGATGCACCTCACAAAGATCTGCGCCGCGCAAGGGCTTCAGCTTTATCGCTAATTCCGACAACAACGGGATCGGCAACGGCGATAACCCTTATCTATCCCGAACTCAAGGGCAAATTAAATGGATTAGCTGTGCGCGTGCCTTTGCTGAATGCTTCGCTTACGGACTGTGTATTTGAAGTAGAAAGAGAAACCACAATTGAGGAAGTAAATAGTTTGTTGAAAGCCGCCGCCGATGGTGAACTGAAGGGGATTTTAGGCTATGAAGAACGTCCTTTAGTTTCCATTGATTACAAAGATGATTCGCGATCGTCGATTATTGATGCCCTCTCAACAATGGTGATCGATCGCACTCAGGTCAAGATTCTCGCTTGGTATGACAACGAGTGGGGCTATTCCTGTCGCATGGCGGAATTGGCGAGAAAAGTAGCGCTCTCTTTATAAAAGCAAAATTGAGCGTACAAAGCACGCTCAATTTTGCTGCAAATATTCTTTAAGAAAACCTATGACCTCCTCTACTGCATCCCAAGCGAACTTCAAGAACTATGTGCTTGTTACCCTCACCTATTGGGGATTTACGATTACCGATGGCGCTTTGCGACTCTTAGTATTGCTTTATTTCAATAATATTGGCTATACCCCAATTCAAATCGCTTCGCTATTTCTCTTCTATGAAGTCTTTGGGGTCATCACCAACTTCTTAGGCGGATGGATTGGTTCACAATTAGGGCTGAAAGTGACACTCTATACAGGAATAGGCTTACAGATATTCTCACTGGTGCTGTTATCCTTTCTCAATCCTGAATGGGCGCAGTGGTTAGCAGTTCTCTATGTGATGATCGCTCAAGCTTTTACAGGGATTGCCAAAGACTTGACGAAAATGAGTACCAAAAGTGCGATTCGCCTAGTCGTACCGCAAGATGCTCAATCGGCTCTGTTTAAATGGGTTGCTATTCTCACAGGTTCTAAGAATGCTCTCAAAGGTGTTGGCTTTTTTATTGGCAGTGCTTTATTAGGATTATTTGGCTTTGTCAATTCCCTGTGGATTATGGCAGGAGGACTGTTTCTACTCTTGTTTACAGGCTTATTTCTGCCCAAAGGTATGGGTAAAATCAAAGCAAAAGTGAAGTTCAAACAACTCTTTTCTAAAAGTCCAGAAATTAATCTGCTATCAGCAGCCAGATTCTTTTTGTTTGGCTCCAGAGATGTGTGGTTTGTCGTGGGATTGCCTGTATTTTTGCGAAGTGTTTTAGGTTGGTCGTTTTATCAAGTTGGCGGATTTTTAGCTTGTTGGGTAATTGGCTATGGCATCATTCAATCCCTTGCCCCGACGTTAATTAAGCGATTTGGATCTGGTCAGCCGCCGCGATCGCAAACAGTCCGATTTTGGACAACTTCCCTCATTGCGGTTCCTGCGATCATGGCGATCGCCTTGCAATTAAATCTTTCTCCAAACTTAGTCATAATTGGCGGCTTACTCATCTTCGGCGTAGTCTTTGCCTTTAACTCATCAGTGCATTCTTACTTAGTTCTTGCCTTTACTGATGATGATAAAGTGGCGCTTAATGTGGGCTTTTACTACATGGCGAATTCGGGCGGACGTTTAGCTGGCACGGTTTTATCTGGCTTAGTGTATGAGTTTTATGGTTTAGTTGGCTGTCTCTGGGTATCGACTGCACTAGTTCTCGCCGCCGCTGTGATTACGCGCAAGCTGCCCGATCCTGAACCAAGTAAGGCGATCGCATGGAAATCTATAAACTAAGATAAAAGGCAGCACGAAGTGCTGCTTTTTATCTTAAGGTCATTCCTATGGCTCATCACCACGAACACAGCCATGCGCCTAAAACCTATAACCGAGCCTTTTTGATTGGGACTAGTCTAAATATTGGCTTTGTCCTAGTTGAAGCTTGGTTTGGATTAATCACCAATTCGTTAGCATTAATAGCAGATGCAGGACATAACCTCAGCGATGTTTTGGGATTGCTGTTAGCATGGGGAGCTAGTTATTTGGTGCAGCGTCCTCCTAACCACAAATATACCTATGGACTGCGCCGCTCTTCGATCTTGGCAGCCTTAATTAATGCAATTCTGTTACTGCTAACGATGGGTGGTATCACTTGGGAAGCGATTCGTCGGTTGCAAGAACCGAGCGCAGTGGCTGGTGGTACGGTGATTTTAGTCGCTGGGATCGGTGTGGTGATTAATACAATTACAGCGCTCCTATTCATGTCAGGACGTGACAAAGATATGAACATTCGGGGCGCATTTTTGCATATGGCAGCCGATGCGCTGGTGTCGGTGGGCGTGGTATTGGCGGGGATGGCGATTTTACTGACGGGCTGGCTCTGGTTTGATCCTGTGATTAGTTTGGTGATCGTTGCTGTGATTGTGGTTGGTACTTGGAATTTGTTTAAAGATGCCTTAGAACTAATTCTTGATGGAGTTCCCAAACAGATTGAACCGATCGCCGTGCGGACTTTTTTGCAAAATTTGCAAGGCGTAACCCAAGTTCATGATCTGCATATTTGGGCCATGAGTACGACCGAGACGGCTCTCACCGCACATCTGGTTATTCCCGAAGGTTATACAGGCGATCGCTTTCTGACTGATACTTGCGAAGCGTTGCATACTAATTTTGGCATTGACCACTCCACCTTACAAATTGAATCTGGCGATCCAGACTATCCATGTCACCTAGAGCCAGAAAGTCATGTGTAGAAATCATAACGAAATCGGGTTTGTATAACTATTGATTCTATAATCTATATATCGATACATATCAATATATAAAGTTTATCGGCAAGATTGATCAAAGTCGATGAGCCATAGAATCAGGAGTAAGTCATGGATACGGTCAAAATTGAAATTTTGGGTACTGGCTGTAAAAAGTGCCAACAGTTAGAAGCAAATGCTAAACAAGCTGTGGCAAACCTCAACCTCTCAGCGGAAGTTCTGCATATTACCGATCCTGTGGAAATTGCCATGCGTGGGGTGATGTCTACTCCCGCAATGACCATTAATGGCAAGGTTGTCTGTAAAGGGCAAGTAATCAGTCCCGAACAGATCCAACCGCTATTATAGAGTTAGAGGCATAAAACCATGTTTGATCCCTTTTATCCCTTTGACTGGTTGGCGACTCAGATTGTCACCAAACTTTTGGGGCTAGAGATTGCTTCGCATTTAGGATCAAGTCTGCACTTCTTCCTTTACGATGTGCCAAAAGTTTTGACATTGCTAATTGTGATTAGCTTTATCGTTGGCACATTTCAGAGCTTTTTAGAACCAGAGCGAGTCCGTTCGTTATTAGAGGGAAAGCGCGCCTTTGCGGGAAATGTATTGGCAGCGATGGTGGGAATTGTCACACCATTTTGTTCCTGCTCGGCAGTTCCCTTGTTTATTGGATTCTTAGAAGCAGGTGTGCCTTTAGGTGTAACTTTCTCCTATCTAATGGCAGCCCCAATGGTCAATGAAGTTGCGGTAATTCTGCTATGGGGATTATTTGGGCTAAAAGTGACGCTAATTTATATCGGCTTTGGTGTGGGCTTAGCGATCACCTCTGGATATATCATCGGACTGCTCAAGCTTGAAAAATGGGTAGAACCCTTTGTTTGGGAACTGCAAAGATCTCGTCAAGGCATGGTTACTAATGATGAAGATGAAAACAACCTTGAACCCGTTGCTTTAACTTGGAATCAACGATTTGAGCAAGGACGATTTCAATCTAGTGAAATTGTGCGATCGGTTTGGCTTTACGTTGTACTTGGTATTGCGATCGGGGCAGGAATTCATGGATATGTACCGACCGAATTTATTACGCAATATGCAGGTGTAAATAATCCCTTAGCAGTTCCACTCGCTGTCGTTATGGGCGTTCCCCTCTATGCCAATATTGCGGGGGTAATGCCAATTACCGAAGCTTTGGTCAATAAAGGAATGCCAATGGGTACGGTATTAGCTTTCACGATGGCAGTTACTGCTCTATCACTGCCTGAGATCGTGATTCTCAAGAAAGTACTACAGCCTCAATTATTAGCTGTATTTATCGGGTTGATGACTGTCGGCATCATCAGCATCGGTTACATCTTTAATGCTTTACTGTTGTAGCTATTCATAATTGTAAATTTTTAAACAGCCGTAGCTTGATTTGAACTGAATCTCACTCATAAACTACTGTTTATCAAACTAATCAAGTAAAATTAAGGAATATATTCCCAGATGAAATGATCGACTTCTGAACCCTACCAAATCTTTGTATTGTTGTAGGAGAGGCAAAATGAAGACAGATTATTTGATTGTTGGTAGCGGTATATCCGCTTTGGTATTTGCGGCTTTGATGGCAAAATCTGGTAAAAAAGTCCAACTCCTAGAGGCACACGAACATGCAGGAGGTTTTGGTCATACTTTTACGATGGCAAATAAGTATAAATTTAATGCTCAACTTCATTACGTGTGGAACTGTGGTGAAGGACAACCTGTGCATCAAGTTCTCCAAAAGCTAGATTTGAACAAGACAGTCACCTTTGAGCATTACGATCGCGATGGTTTTGACCATATGCATATGCCCAATTACTCACTGCGAATTCCCTCCTCATCGGAGGAGTTAGTCCGCAGGTTGTCCGACTTGTTTCCCCAAGCTGCGACTCAAATTAGGAAGTTTATTGGCGAAGTGCAAACCACAAGCGAGGGATTAGAAAAATTAGCACCACCCATCATTCCTAGTCAGTTGTTTCAGAATTTTGGCTCTGTATTCTGCGCTTTGAGATACTTGAATAGTACGCTCCAAGATGTTTTTGACAAATTTCAATTACCCATAGAGGCGCAAACCCTGTTAGCTTTGCAATGGCCAGACTTTTTATTGCCGCCGAATCAACTCTCTTTTTATGCTTGGGTGATTTTGTTCACGGGCTATCAAAAGGGCGCATTTTATCCAACTAAACACTTTGAGCATGTGATTAATTCCTTAGTGAAAGTCATTCAGGAACATGGTGGCGAGGTTCTGCTCAATCATGAAGTGACCAGTTTTCGCGTTAAAGGTGGGGCGGTCATTGGCGTGGAAGCAAAGGATTTGCGATCGCATCAAGTCCATGAATTTACAGGCGCAACCGTAATTTGTAACATCGATCCGCAAAAAGCAGCCCGTATGATTGGCTTAGAGAATTTTTCTAAACCAATTCGCCAAAAGCTGCACTATGACTATTCACCCTCTAACTTTATGGCTTACTGCGTCGTCAAGGATCTAGATTTGCAGAAGTACGGCTTTGGTAAATGGAATACATTCCATTCAGGACATTGTGACCTCAATGAATCCTTTGATCAGATGTATACCAAGCATGACTTCTCTAATCCTAGCTTTGCGATTACTACACCCACACTTTTGACTGAAGAAGATCGTGATTGTCCTGAAGGATGCCAAGTCATGGAATTCCTGACAGTGGCTAATTACAACTATTTCAAGCAACTGCGAGATAGTGACCCAAAAGCCTATCGTCAGAAAAAAGAGGAGATTTTGGAGTCAATCCTTGATGTTGTCGAAAAGAACTATATTCCTAATTTGCGACAGCATATTGTGTTCAAAATCACTGGTAGCCCCACGACCAATGAAAGATTTTGTGGCTGTCCTGATGGTAATTCATATGGGTCGAGTCTAACGCCTCGGAATATGGGGCTGGGTCGGCTGAATTACGAGTCATCGCTTAAGAATTTCTATTTTTGCAATGCATCCTCTGGTTATCCCGGTTTTGCACCCACCTTTTGGACAGGAGCAAGGCTATATCAACATTTATCAGGAGATACGATTCCGTAACTAAAAACTCTTACTGGGTTTGATTTTAATTCACGAAAGTGTTGTCACACTTTCGTGAATTGGTATTACAGCGCTTTGCACTGTAACCAGAACCAAGAAATTTTTTAAAAGTGTTGCAAAGCAACACTTTTAAAAAATTTCTTGTAATTTGCTTAATTCGCTCTAATACTTCATTCAGGTGATGAACATGAAAATAGCAGTTATTGGTGGCGGCGCAAGTGGCATGGTGACAGCTTATCTGCTGGGTAAACAGGGGCATTTTGTAACTGTTGTAGAAGAACAGCCGATGTTGGGTGGTCATATTCGGACATTGAATAAAAATGTACAAGCGAGTCATGCTGATTGCGAATTTCTGTTGGAAAGTGGTGTACTAGAGTTTCCCGTTGCATTTCATAGCTTTTTGGATTTAATGCAGGAATTAGAAGTTGAATTAGAGCCTGTACAGGTTGGTTCAGGTCTGTTTTTAGCAGATGGTCGCCATTTCCTGTCGGCGGTAATGATTCAAAAAAACTTCACAGGCTTACAGCGACTGATCGAATATCTGCGAATAGATACCCTCTATGCGCGATCGGCAGGACTATGGATTACCTTACATTCTGCTCAAGCCAAAGAACTCCACGATCACCCAATGTCCTATTACTTGAAGCCTGAATGTATTCGCTGTGATTGGTTGAAATTGCTGACGATGTATAGCTACTCAATGCCCTTGGAATTGATTGATGATTTTCCTGCCGAATTAGTCATCCCTGCGCTACGCGATTATGTGTTTTCCAAGTGGGTGAGAATTAAAGGAGGCGTATATTCCTATATTGAAACAATCCTCACAAGATTTAGGGGTAAAATTCTGCTTGACACTAAAATTACCGAAATCAGGCGCATCGATACATCAGTGCAAATACAATTTTCCGATGGCAGAATTGAACTATTTGACAAGGTAGTTTTTGCTACGCCACCCGATCGCGTTCTTAAATTACTGGTTGATCCGACTTTTGATGAATCAAAACGCTTTTCTGCTTGGCAAAGCAATCATGCCCAAACCATAATCCATACTGATACTTCCATGTATGAGCAATATGGCATCAAGCAAGCTTCGGAGTTTGATTTCTTTCAAATGTCCGATGGATGGGGATATAACGCGTACTTAAATCAACTATGCGCTTTGCGATCGCCCCAGCAATATAGCCTAGCTTTTCACCTAGATCAGGCGATCGCCAAAGATAAAATTATCCATGTTCAGAAGCATGATACGCCGCTATACACAGTGGAAGCTCTGCACTATCGCAACGAAGTTATCGAGACTAATGGCGAAAATCATACCTATCATGTGGGAGCCTATCTTGGGGATGGCTTGCATGAAGGGGCGATCGCCTCAGCGATGCGAGTTGCCCAATTAATTGGCTTGTAGTCAAAGAACCGCAGAATTTTTATTGAAAGTGCAGTATTGTCACACTTTCAATAAAAATCCTGCGGTTCTGCTTTCAGAGCAAAGCGCTGTAAGACTCAGTCAACCTGATTTTTATTGCAAGATCTATGTAGATTTTCGCTTAGCTGTGGTAGCATCTCATGTAAGTCTATTGGATGGTAATGGCAAAAGTCCTTGTACTAAATGCATCCTATGAACCGCTGAACATTACAAATTGGCAGCGAGCTATTGTGTTGGTTATAAAAGGCAAGGCTGAGCAAGTCGAACATAATGGCAAGATGATTTACCCTGGGATGCCCTTGCCCACGGTGATCCGAATGTTGCAATATATCAGCATTCCCTACAAAGAAATTCCGCTTACTCGTCGCAATATCCTCCATCGTGATGCTCATTCCTGTCAGTACTGTGGGCATACAGGCGATGACCTGACACTTGATCATGTGTTGCCACGATCGCGTGGTGGTGGTGATAGTTGGGACAATATTATTACCGCTTGTGTACGTTGTAATGTCAAAAAAGGCAATCGTACTCCCAAAGAAGCTTCGATGCCACTACGCAAGCAGCCACGTCGTCCTCACAGTGGTTTGCATTTCGAGGTCACCAAGTATCTGCGATCGGGAAATCATGACGAGTGGCAAAAATACATTATTAACTAAGTAACCTAAGTTGCTACCCATAGATTAACGCTAAGAGCAAGGACAAAGAGCATGACTTTAAGCTCAAAACCTTTGGCAGTAACAGCATGAATAGATTTAGGTAAAAGTTGGGATATCAAACCAGTAGTGAGCCAAGCTAAATTTGCCTAGTGAGCTTATCTTAACGTGAGTTCGACGAACTAAAAGCAAGCAGGAGGTAGAGCAGGCAAGCCTTTGAAGAGAAGATCCAAAGCAGGTTTAGTCTCGCGATAGGAATAAGCAACCAAACCAGCCAAAAGGTTAACGAGGAAATTGAAAAAGCTGCGATATCTTGAATGCTCAATCTGAGAAATGTTTTTCAGTTGGTCATTGACCGCTTCAATAATTGCGCGTTTGCGAAGCAAAATCTTGTCAATCAACTTGACCAGAAAATTCTTCATTTTTTTTTACGCTTGGTAATCAGTTGTAAACCCTGCTGATACAACTGATTAAATAGTTGTTGGGAGATATAGCCACGGTCGCCAAATAGCTTACCAAAGAGGTCTTGAGCCATGTCAGGTAATGGTTCACGGTCATCGACAATGGCGGGAGTAAGTTTAAAAGCAAGCAATTCCCCTTTGTCATTGACGATTAGATGCAGTTTGAACCCAAAGTGCCAACCAACTGAGTTTTTACCCCAATTGACCATTCCTTTGAATACTTTGTGGGCATGGGCACGACAGGTTTCGCAGACATCGATTGGGGTTGAGTCAATAAAGGATATCCCTGTTACTTCTCCTTTGCGCGTATGCAGGAAACAGCAGAGCAGCATCAATGTCCAAGGTATTAACTCGACAAAGCGGGTGTAGCTTATCCAAGTGGGGAAAAGCCTTTCGCCAAAACGGTATTACGGTTAGGGTATAGAAGTCTTTAAAGGTCTTGTATCCTGACCCATGAAAGGCGATCACAATGGTCATCACTTCACTCAGCCTCATTCTTGACCGACTTTTCCTTTCTCCCTGCATCGATTGCAACATTGGTTGCTCTTGCCAGTATTTTTCAAAGCTTTGGCAGAAATCATCCACTTCACAGAAGATTCGGGTGATATCCAAGTGCGATACGATATTGTTCATATTGCTGAGGCTTTTAGTTCTTCAAACCTGGTCTCAGCTTTTCTTTTGCTTTTGTCTACTCCTTCGAACTCACGTTAAACTAGTAAATCTGTTAAAACTATTTGGAATTAAGCGTTTTTTTACTGATGCTAGGGGAGCATACGAAAGGATTCTTGACCCTGACACCCACATGATCGGCAAGCAAAACACTCAGAAAATTGAACGTAAGCATCTAACTTTACGAACTCGGATTAAGCGACTAGCTAGAAAGACGATTTGCTTCTCTAAATCGATTGTGATGCATGATATTGTCATTGGTTTGTTTATCAATAGATATGAGTTTTGTTTTCAATCCTCATCAATCTCTCAACAAATGTGACACACTACCTAATTATTCTAGTTCCAGAAGTTATCTCTTATTTGCCTGTCAGCAAAGAATAGAACAACGCCTTGATTTTCTCAAATTACCGATCACTGAACGCAGACAAATACTTGAAAGTCAAGCTGAGGAAATGCTTGACCACTATCAACAAGAAACTGATTGGAAGGAATTGTTATTAGCTTAGATGCAGCAGGGAAATTACCGATCAAACTTGTTGCACCAATTACAGATTGGAAGCCATATTTTGCTAACAACTTTTGGCAAGTTAGAATAGAACCAGACACAGAAATTGGACTCAAAAAGGATTCTGCAATTGATGCTCTTCAGCTTAGGGGGATGGATTTACAAAGATTTATTCGCAAATTTAGGTAATATATCCGAGTCTAAAATGGCAGAAATAACGTTTGCTATTCTCACTATTATTGAATACGAAATTTAGCAAAGTTATAGCGATCGCTTTTTTGATGGGTTTAGTTTTAGGCGATCGCAGGTTTTGAGATTGAGTTGGGCGGCGATCGCAGACAGATCTGGTGATTTGGGCTTTGAGTTTTTATTTTGGTGGTAAGGATAATGACTAGTCTAGCTATAGAATCTTAGTAGCCGTAATCACTTTTAAAATATGCAGGTTTCCGACAAGTCTAGTTTTGAGAATACATCTATCAATTATCAAAATAATCAGGAAATAACTCCTAGTTTTGACGCTAAAAACCCACCAAATCCACAACTGATAGATGCTTGTGTACATTGTGGATTTTGTCTGTCTACCTGCCCTAGTTATCGCATCATCGGCAAAGAAACAGATTCGCCACGTGGTCGCATCTATTTAATGGATGGAATTAATGAAGGCGATATTCCTTTATCACCCGCGATCGCCCAACATTTTGATACTTGCTTAGGCTGTCTTGCCTGTGTAACTACTTGTCCATCAGGTGTACAGTATGACCAACTGATCGAAGCAACTCGCGCTCAAGTTGAACGAAATCATCCGCGATCGCTACCTGAGAAATTATTACGGCAATTTATCTTTTCGACTTTTCCCTATCCCAATCGCCTCCGAGTGCTGCTTGCGCCTTTATTGGCTTATCAGAAATTAGGGTTGCAAAAACTATTGCGATCGCAGGGTTGGTTAGAAAAGTTTTTGCCCAAGCAAATAGCTGCTATGGAATCAGTCTTACCCGAATTGACTCCCCAAGCTTTTCAGGATAGTTTACCTGAGTTAATTCCTGCTCAAGGAGCAAAGCGTTACCGTGTGGGAATGCTCTTGGGTTGTGTACAGCGTGTATTTTTGCCTGAGGTGAATAATGCCACAGTGCGCGTACTAACCGCAAATGGATGTGAAGTCGTAGTTCCTAAATTGCAAGGTTGTTGTGGAGCGTTATCCCATCACCAAGGACAGGAAGCCCAAACTCTAGAACTTGCCAAGCAGACCATCGATGCTTTTGCTGACTTAAATCTTGATGCGGTGCTGGTTAATGCTTCGGGCTGTGGACATACATTGAAAGAATATGGTCATATTTTGAAAGATGATCCTCTCTATGCTGAGAAAGCAAAGCTTTTCTCTCAAACAGTAAAGGATGTGCAAGAGTTTCTCGATCATGTTGGTTTGACTGCGAAGCTTTCACCATTGCAAGATCAGCCTTTAGCGATCGCCTATCAAGATGCTTGCCATATGCTTCATGGACAAAAAATCAGCCTCGAACCACGTCGTTTGTTGCGTCAAATTCCTAATGTCCAACTAAGGGAATCAGTTGATGCTTCTCTATGCTGTGGCAGTGCAGGAATCTACAATATTTTGCAACCAGAAGTTGGGCATGAATTGGGAGAGATGAAGGTAACCAATCTCACGGATACTGGCGCTCAACTAATAGCTTCGGCAAATGTGGGATGTATTACCCAAATTCGCAAGCATTTGAAATTGCAAAATAAAAATGTTCTCCTCATGCATCCAATGGAACTATTGGATTATTCTATCCAAGGTAAGAAGCTATAAGGAGCCAAGAACTCAAGTTCTTGGCTAAAAGCTCAAGTCCACTGAAGTGGACTAAAGATACTTTCATATAGCTGTCGCCAAGTGTATGAGGACAAATCAAAACCCAAATAGTGTGAGGCGGCGCTTCGCGCCGCCTCACACTATTTGGGTTTTATTCCTAATAGCTATATAGAACCCATTTGGTATCTTAGGAAGCCTTAGCGAGGCGCTTAAGCATAAGCCTGATAAAGCAAAGATGAATTCTCGCATTAGCATTGTCTAAAGTTCTGTCAAAGTTTTTGACCAGACTTTTACAACGATCCATCCAAGCATTGGAACGTTCCACAATCCAACGCATAGGAATGACCACAAAACCAGATATACCCAAAGCCTTCTTCTCCTGCTTAGACATTTTCGGTGCAACCTTAAACCGAATCTTGGTCATGATCTGCGGATAAAGCTCTTCTAG
>NZ_NDHW01000020.1 GCF_002251945.1 Pseudanabaena sp. SR411 | reverse complement strand
ATCGCTTTGTCATATTTGCCGAGGYTTTGGTAAGCGCTTCCCAGATTTCCCAGCGCAGTTCCCTCACCTTGACGGTTTTTKATTTCCCGTGCGATCGCTAGGCTTTGTAGATAGAACTCGATCGCTTTGTCATATTTGCYGAGGGCWATGTAAGCGCTTCCCAGATTTCCCAGCGCAGTTCCCTCACCTTGACGGTCTTTGATTTCCCGTGCGATCGCTAGGCTTTGTAGATAGAACTCGATCGCTTTGTCATATTTGCCGAGGAAATAGTAAGCGCTTCCCAGATTTCCCAGCAACTGTCCCTCACCGCTACGGTCTTTGATTTCCCGCGCGATCGCTAGGCTTTGAATTTGGAACTCGATCGCCTTTTCATATTTGCCGATAGCTTGGTAAGCGCTTCCCAGGTTTCCCAGTGAATGCCCCTCACCAAGACGGTCTTTGATTTGCCGATAGATAGTTAGTGCTTGCTGCCATGACTGAAATGCCGCCTCAAACTGGCTAATTTGATATTGCTGATTTCCTTGTTGCAACAGTCGATCTGCTTCTGCTTTACGGTCTTGATTTGTTTGGGCTTGGACGCTTTCACTAATCACTATCTGCACTTGCCCACAAGCCAAAAAAGCCAACATCGCAATACCGATCGCCTTATTCATCGCCCACATCCTCACATTTACATTAAAACGCGCAGTTGCCTACCAGCCAGCATAAAGCGATATTCCCCAAAACAGGTATTCGTTACAAAAAACATAACCAAATATTCACCAGAAACATCAAAATCTCGTAGTGGGAGACCAAAGAACTAGTTTTTTATCGTGATGATGGCAGTAGATACTACCTACAATCCATTACCGATCGCAAAGAAAGCCGACCAGTAATTAGGATGTTTGTATTTATCTGATTTAATCAAAGCAATCTGCGCTCTATGTAATGCTTCCGTAGTAGAAATATCACCCTTCTTGAGTTCCTTATAAAAAGCTTCCATCAGAGCTTGTGTACCAGCATCATCGACAGACCAAAGCGAAGCGATTGCATTTTTTGCCCCGATTTTCTGAACTTGATAGCCAAAGCCTAATATTTCTACCCCAGTTCCTAATTTGCCAACACCAGTCTGGCAAGCACTAAGCACGATTAATTCCACATTAGGAATCTGCCAATCGGTGAGTTCACTCAAACGGATCTTGTCACCATTACCAAAGATGATAAATGAATTATCGGGCGCACCAGTATTAAACTCGGCATGGGTGGCGAAGTGGAGAATATTGTAGTTTTTGAATTTGGCTTCAGTACCTTGGCGGCTAAAGTTCTCTTCTAGTAGAGTCGATGAATTTGGAAATGCATTGGCGATCGCTTGGACTTCTTTAAGCGTGGCAGGTAAACCCTGCTGTCCAAATTTTCTTTCTCCTGCTTTACCACCAAACGCTCCTGCTAAAATATTTGGCTGAAGTTTGGACTTGGGCGAGAAGTCTGAGAGTGTGTAAGCAATCAGATTGCTAATGCGATATTTTTCACCAAGCCATTGTTTGCCATCATTTAGCGCTGCAAGGGGAACATAACGGAGGATGCCATCAGGTGCATAGAGAATCGTTTGCGTTTTGGCTTGGATGAGTTCGGCTTCGATAGGTTGAATAAGGAGATTATGGAGAGAGGTAGCCGCTTCTTTGTAATCTTCGGAACCTACATCAATAAGTCCAGCTTTAAATTCTCGGACTAATTCTTCTAGCTTTTCTTTGGAGATATTGACGGTACGACTAATTGGCAAACTATTGGGTGAAAAGAGAATGACTTCTAGGCGATCGCCTAAAATCAAGGGATAAAGTAGAACTGTTCCTTGAGGAATCTGTTGAAGATAGTCTGGAACTTTGTTGATCTCTGAGGCTGGTAGTTGCTTGATCTGGTCTGCAAGTTGACGATTAATCTCTCCGCCTTTCTCAACGCTAATCCCTGATAGCTGACTGCTAATGGCTCTCTCGGCCGCTAAAAATTTAACCCCTTGAACTGTGCGATCGCTGCCTTTGATATTTTTGAGATAGTCTTCCAGTTCCTGCACTTTGAGCAGATCGAGAACTTGCAAAGCTTCCATGATTCTTCCCCGCTTAAGGAGAAGGTCGGCAAGATCTTTATAGCTAGAAGCAACAGTTCCTAGATAGGATGCTTGATTTTCCTTGCTGAGTCCTCTAATATCTTTGCGAATCGATTCACGTACATTGATTGATTGTTTATAAAGGAGAATTGCTACTTCAGGTTGATTGAGTTGAGAAAAAGCATATCCTAAATTGCTATAGGAGAGACTTTCTTTACTGCGATCGCCAAGTTGTTGAAAAATCGATAGAGCTTGTTGGTAAAAAGTTACTGCTTGTGGATATTGCTTGAGGCTAATATAGGTGTTCCCCAAATTGCCTAACGAAATTCCTTCGCCATTGCGATCGCCGTTAGTTTTATTAATTGCTAGGGATTGCTGATATAGCTCGATCGCCTTCTGGATTTGCCCTAAACCTCGATATATATTTCCCAAGTTATTGAATGATGTAGCCTCGCCACTAGTATACCTAAGCTGCTTGGAGATGGCTAAAGACTGCTCATGGAAAGCAATGGCTTTGGAGGAGTTGCCCAAACTATTGTAGGCACTACCCAAGTTGTTTAGGGATTTACCAAGCCCTTCAAGATCGTTGATTTTTCTAAAAATATCAGCAGATTGCTGGTTAAAATCGATCGCTTTTTGATAATCGCCCAAATAGTCGTACGCATTAGCCAAATTTCCTAACAACTTAGCTTCACTTTGACGATCTCCCTCTTGCTTCTTTAGAACTAAAGCTTGTTGATAAAATTCCAAGGCTCTTTGATACTGTCCAATACTGTTGTAGCCATTGCCAATACCGATTAGGGAATTCCCCTCTCCATTAATATCTTTGGTTTGTTTGGCAATTTCTAAGGAGCGATTATAAAAGTTAATTGCTTTCTGAGCCTCTCCTACAATCATGTATGCAGTTCCCAAATCATTGAGTAGATCTTTCTCGCTATGGCGATCGCCCATCTTCACAAAAAATGCTAAGGACTGAGCATAAGCATCAGTCGATTTTTGGTACTGTCCTAAACTGCGGTAAGCATCACCAATATACTTAAACGAGTCGCCCTCGATATGGCGATCGCTAACTTTTTCTTGTCTAAAGAGTGCTATGGCTTTCTGATAAAAATCGATGGCTTCTTGGTATTTGCCAAGCTTTCTATAGGCATTGCCAAGATTAAAAAGAGACTTCCCTTCGCCACTGCGATCGCCAATTTTTTTAAATATCTCCAAAGATTGTTGATTCAGATCCAGCACTTTCTGATACTGTTCTAGCTCGAAATAGATACTGCCCAAATTGTTGATTGCGGCGGCTTCACCATAGCGATCGCCAATTTTTTTAAATATCTCTAAAGATTGCTGATTAAAGTCAATTGCCTTTTGCGCCTGTCCGAGACGGTTATAGGCATTGCCTAGACTTCTGAGAGTATTCCCTTCACCCTTAAGATCGCCAATTTGCCGTTTGACGGCTAAAGATTGCTGGTAGAAATCAATGGCTTGCTGATACTGCTTGAGACTGTCATAGGCAAGCCCCAGATTATTAAGTGCTGATCCTTCCGCTTTGAGATTACCTGTCTGCTTAAAGATAGCTAAAGATCGCTGATGGTAATCAATTGCTTGTTGGTATTGTCCAAGGCGATCGTGGGAAATTCCCAATCCATTAAGGGCAAAACTTTCACATTGAATATCTTTGATCTCACGACAAATACTCAGAGCTTTCAAATCGAACTGAATTGCATTTTGATAGTCTTTAATTTGCCTCTGATCAATGGCTTTGTCTAATAGATTACCAGCTTCAGTCTTACGTGATTGGATCGACTGCTGCGATCGAGCTTCTTCACTGATCACTATCTGCAGAGGCAAACCAAACAATACCGTCAAAATAGTGGCACTCCAAATCTTACGCATAAAAACCTCAAATTTATTCTTTACTCGACCGATGGAACAACTAAAGCGATTGCGCCAATTGTCGCCAAGTATAAAACAATCCATAAACAAACAAGTCGTGGTTACAAATATGGAAACGGCTTAATAGAAGCCAAAAAGATGTGACGCACGCGCAGCGTGCGCCACATCTTTTTGGCTTCTAGAGTGAACTTATTTTTATAGCAAACTCCAAGCAAATCAACGAATACTGATGCGAGAAGAAAATGACGTAACTTCTACTCAATGTATTTTCAATAAATTATCTCTTGAGATCAGAAGAGATCAATCTTCATCGCTTCATATTCGTCGGCATAATGTCGATAGCTGTCACCATAATTACTTGTTTCTATTGTTGTAATCGTACTTCATATTCGTCGGCATAATGTCGATAGTTGTCACCGTATAGGGTTGTCCATTCACACACCTACGCAGTTCTCTACTTGCAGCTAGCCCGCTATGCCAATTGATCTTCGCAACGGGTTTGCCATCCATCTCTACCTTAAAAACTTGAACATCTTTCATGTTAGATAAAGCCGCATCTATAGTCGGAACCGCAAAAACGATCGCCCCAAATGGCATATTAGGAGGTGAGTAATTGAATGCGTGCGTCGTTACGGAAGGTTCATCATCTTGAGTGAGGGTGACTTTTACCGTTTGCATCTTGTCAGGCTTGGGAATATCTGTTGACATAAATGTGAGGAGCGCCCCTTTATAGTCCCCACCGGGTCCCGACAAAGTGAGCATTACCCCGTTTCTTGAGAAGAAAGCACTACAAAACTCGCCCGATTTTTGACCTTGAGGAGTTGGATATAGCCTCCAGTGCCCCGATAGATACAGAATATACTCAGGATTATTGAGCAGTTCTATTTGCTGTTGCACAATCGATGTGGCTGAGAGAAGGCTTGCCTCTAGTCTCTGTGCATCTCGGTCAACGTAGCCCTCACCCAGAAGTTTACTAGGTCTAGCCCTAATCTCCTGAACCTTCTGGGCATCGTTCCTCCAACCTTGCCATGTGTTATAAGCTTGTCCAAAAAGAACATCCATCCCTTGAGCATTAACCGATTTAGCACCAGATAGCGCGATCGCTACCGTTGCACCACACAATAAAAAGCGACTCAAGTTAATTCTCTGCATTTAAAACCTCACAAGCTCAAAATATCTGTTCAAATTTGTGTTTTCAACCTACATCCCTGACTTTTATTATAAAAATTATGTTCCTGAATATTTTCTGGGTCAATCAGACACTTGAAAACCCTTACTTGTATAATTTTCTTGCTTTTTCAGCAAGCCCTAAGTATAAAACACCCCATAAACAAACAAGTCATGGTTGCAAATTTGGAAACGGCACAATAAAAAACAAAAAAGCTGTAGCGCACGCTCAGCGTGCGCCTCAGCTTTCCTATCTAGGGGGCGAAAATTTGCTGAATGACCATTGGGTCACATACCATTTGCTCCCATAGGTTGTGATTGATATTTTTAAGCCAGAAGCTTTATGGACAAAGTACATTAGGCAATACCCATCACCACTACAGGATTCCACTTCAGGGCTACTATCACAGACAGTAGCAGTTCCGCCAACATTGGTCTTGCATTGGGGACTGACTAAGGGAACCCAACCATTTTTGAGTAAGATATTTCGTAAATCCGCGTAATCCATATTTTTTCTGACAACAGCTTCGATAGCGGCTTGGCTGTCTGTTGTAGGTTCAATCTGCGATCGCGCGATCGATTGTAATTTCTGTGTCAGATTCCAGCACCCATTACGATGCTCAAAGATATAGGCATTTGGTTCTCCATAGGTTTTAATAAGGCTCTCATCTTGATTAGTACCAGTACCTGAATATTGATATTGAGCTTTGATGTAGTCCACCCGAAATGTTTTGTCATCAACTTTTTGGATATCCAGTTTTAGTCGAGTATAGGGACTATTATCAACTCGTGAAGGAACTAGTTGCACCCATCGATAATCTCTAAGATCAATACTGAATTCATCATCGTTTCTACTCAGAGTCTCTAATAATTTGCTAGGGTCTTGATAATCTCTAACTTGTATATAGGCAGCAGTAAAGGTATGGCGTATTTCATTACCTTGATCATCTTGACCGCGTACAAATTGTTCAAAAAAGCTTTTATATTCATCTTTGGTGCATGAAACAGGAAGGCTAGTGTTACTCTGTTTTGCAGTTTCTATGTTCTGATTATCTATACGTGGATTTCCATTAGAACTAATATTACTTTGCTTGTTATCGAGATTAGTTGCTACCTGATTATTCCCTCCAGATGATCCTGCTATCTGTCGTTGTAATGTCTGCTGATTATCTATGCTTGTTGTCGGTGATGATGCACAAGCCTGTACTAAGGTCGCAATGGTCACTATTACGATTTTGCGGTAGTTCATTCAAATATCCTTCAAATTAATATTGTCTCAAACTTAATAAATAGTCGGAAAATGGACTTTTTTGTTCCATTTTCCGACTATTTATTTACAAATTTATTTACAGCCCATTCCCGATCGCAAAGAAAGCTGACCAATAATTAGGATGATTGAAGTTAGGTGATTTAATTAGAGAAACCTGCGCTCGGCGTAATGCTTCCATAATCGTGACATCACCTTTTTGTAACTCATGATAAAAAGCTGACATCAGAACCTGTGTACCAACATCATCGACTTTCCAGAGAGAAGCGATCGCCTGTTTTGCGCCAGCCTTTTGGACTTGATAGCCAAATCCCAAAATTTCTACACCATCCCCCAGTTTACCAACTCCTGTCTGACAGGCACTTAGGACAATCAAATTGATATTCGGAATTTGCCAATCAGTAATTTCACTAAGATAGATTTTGTCCCCATTGCCAAAAATGATAAATGAATTGTCTGGCGTACCTGTATTAAACTCAGCATGGGTCGCTAAGTGCAGAATATTATGGTTTTTAAATTTAGATTCGATCGCTTGGCGGCTAAAGTTTTTTTCAGTTAAAATAACTGAGTTTTGGAAAGAATTAGCGATCGCCTCTATCTCTTTAATCGTGGCAGGCAAGCCATTTTGTCCAAACTTTTTCTCTTCTGCTTTGCCACCAAAAGCACCTGCAAGGATTTTAGGCGTAGCTTGGGGCTTTGGGGAAAAGTCGGAGAGGCTATAAGCAACTAAATTACTAATTTGATATTTCTCAATTAGCCACTTTTTGCCATCATAGATTGCGGAGAGAGGAACATAGCGAAGTATTCCATCGGTCGCGTAGAGTATCGTTTTAGCATTGGCTTGTACAAGTTCTGTTTCAATTGGTTTAATTAGTAGATTATAAAATTTGATCGCAGATTCTCTATAATCTTCAGAACTAGCGTCAAGAAGTTCAGATCTGTAGTCAATAATTAAGGTCTCTAGCCTTTCTTTAGAGATTTTGACAGTATGGTTAATGGGGAGACTTTGGGGGGAGAAGAGAATAATTTCGAGGCGATCGCTTAAAATCAGGGGATAAAGTAATACTGTTCCTTGGGGTATTTGCTTGAGGTAGGTGGGGATTTGGTTGATCTCTGATGGAGGCAGTTGCTGAATCTGATTGGCAAGTTGAAGATTGAGATTCGATATTTGCTCAAAGCGAATTGCTAATTGCTGATCGCGAATCGCTCTCTCTGGCTCTAAAAGTCTCACTTCCTGTAATGTGCGATCACTGCCTTTAATATTTTTTAAATAGTCCTCAAGTTCTTGAATTTTGAGCAGATCGAGAACTTGTAAGGCTTCCATAATCCGACCTTGTTGGAGCAAGAGATCGGCAAGATCGCGATAGGAATTTGCGACCGTAGATAGGTAAGATCTTTGCTCGTCTTGGCTTAATCCGCGAATATCTTTACGAATAGACTCTCGAACATTGATTGATTGTTTATAAAAGAAAATAGCTAATTCAGGCTGTTTTTTAATCGCCAGTAATTTACCCAAATTGCTAAGTACCGTTCCTTCACCGTCGCGATCGCCGATTTCCCTAGCGATGATTACAGCTTGCTGATATGCCTCCAATGCTTGCTGATGCTGTCCGCGATTGGCATAAGCCACACCCAGATTGCGGAGAGCCGTACCTTCGCTATCACGATTTTTAATTTCTTTGGCGATCGCTAAAGCTTGTTGATAAATTTCAATCGCCTGCTCATTCTGCCCTAAATTACGATAAGTATTGCCCAGATTGACCAATACTCGACCTTTACTAGCATTATCTTTGATTTTCTGCATTATCGTTAAAGCTTGCTGATGCAAGACAATTGCTTTGTCATATTGTTGGGAATTGTCGTAAGCATTACCCAGATTGCTAAGTACGGCTCCTTCACGGGCGATATCTTTGATTTCACGCGCGATCGCTAGTTCTTGCTGATATAGGGCAATTGCTTTGTCAAATTGACCTAACCTTTCGTAAGCTAGCCCCAAATTACTGAGGACGATGCCTTCCGCCATCCGAGCTTGGATTTCTGGCAGAATCACATAATATCGCGGCGCAAAAAAACGAATGGCGATTTCATCCTGTCCCAAGCTATCGTAAAGTCGATCCCTAGCTATATTACTGAGCAATCCTTCGCTATCACGATGATCAATGCTGCGAGTGATCGCTAAAGACTGCTGATAAAGCGCGATCGCTTGTTCATATTTTCCTAGCTTCAGATAAGCGTTACCGAGCTTAACCAATATTCCTGCTTGAGCTATCCGATCTGTCAGTTTGCTCGATAGCTCTAAGCCCTGTCGATAGAACTTAATTGACTGTGTGTATTGTCCTAAGTTGCGATAGCCATCACCTAAACTGATTGTGGCTCTAGCTTGACTTGTAGGATCTGGAGACATGCCCGAACTGGCTAACACTTGCTGAAAAATCGTGATTGCTAGTTCATATTTTCCTGCCTTCAGATAAACGTTGCCTAAATTATCTAGTAAGTTACGTTCTTGTTCCTGATCTTTCAGTTCTCTCGCAATTACCAATGCTTGCTGATACATGGCAATAGAACGTTCATAGTCTCTAGAAAATTGGTAAGCTTGGGCGAGATTATAGATGACTCTTACTTGCTCTGTCAGAAGCTTTCTTTGGCGCACGATCGCTAATTCTTGTTCATAAACTGTGATTATTTTTTGATATTGTCCAAGATCAGCATAAATAAGCACCAGTTCACCGATAACTTCTCTCAAGTAGGCGTGAGAGAGATCGCTGATTTTTGCTCTGATGGTTAAAGCTTGTTCATAAAATATCGTGGCTCTTTCTAATTGATTCAGAATTGAGTAAGCATGTCCTATGCGGAAAATTGTTGTACTCTCATCAAGGGGAGCTATATTCTTAAGCTCTCTCATGATTAGCAATGACTGTTCATAGAACTCGATCGCTTTTGGGTACTCTTCAAGTGCGTCATAAGCCTTACCTAGACCATGCAATGAGTTCCCTTCACCCTTGCGATCTTTAATCTCACGATACATTTGTAAAGATTGTTCCCAAGCTTGTAATGCTTCCTGATATTTATTAGCTTGATATTGCTGATTTCCTTGTTTGTACAGTCGTTCGGCTGCTGCTTTACGATCTTGGATAGATTGCGATCGCGCAGCATCGGATATTACTAGTTGCACTTGCCCACAACATAAGACTGTCAAAAGTGTGATCGCCAAACTTCCACGCATACCTCACCTCGTAGTAATTACAGATTTTTATCTCTATAGTCCATTGCCAATCGCAAAGAAAGCTGACCAATAATTAGGATGATTATATTGGGGGGATCTAATCAAAGCAACTTGCGCTCTATGTAAAGCCTCTGTGGATGTGACATCACCTTTTTTGAGTTCACCATAAAATGCTTCCATCAAAGCTTGTGTCCCTGCATCATCAACTTTCCAGAGCGAGGCGATCGCCTGTTTTGCTCCTGCTTTCTGGACTTGATAACCAAAGCCTAAGATTTCTACACCATCGCCCAACTTACCAACTCCAGTCTGACAAGCACTTAGCACGATCAAATCGATATTCGGAATCTGCCAATCGGTGATTTCATTGAGACGAATTTTGTCACCGTTGCCGAAAATGATGAAGGAGTTATCTGGAACGCCTATGTTAAATTCGGCATGGGTGGCAAGATGCAGAATATTATGATTTTTGAATTTTGCTTCGATCGCTTGGCGGCTAAAGTTTTCTTCGGTTAAGGTGACTGAGTTTTGAAATGAATTGGCGATCGCTTGGACTTCTGTAAGCGTCGCTGGCAAAGCATTTTGTCCAAACTTTTGCTCTCCTGCTTTACCACCGAAAGCTCCTGCGAGGATGTTGGGTGAGTTTTTAGGTTGTGCGGAAAAGTCAAAGAGGCTATAGGCGATCAGATTACTAATGCGATATTTCTCTGCTAACCATTGTTTGCCATCATAAAGCGCGGCTATGGGAATATAGCGCAAGATGCCATCGGGTGCATAGAGGATTGTGGTGGCTTTGGCTTGGATGAGTTCGGATTCGATGGGTTTAATCAGCAATTTGTAGAGTTGGGTCGCAGGTTCTTTGACATCTTCAGAGCCAGCATCAAGTAGTCCAGCCCTAAAATCAATCACTAGGGTTTCTAGTTCTTTTTGTGAGATTTTGACGGTGCGGCTGATGGGGATGGTATTGGGTGTGAAGAGGATAATTTCGAGTCGGTCGCCTAAAATTAATGGATAAAGTAAAGCTGTTCCTTGAGGGATTTTCTGGAGATAGTCGGGTACTTTGTTGATTTCAGATTTGGGAAGTTGTTGGATTTTGTTAGCAAGTTGGCTGTTAATTTCAGGGCTATTCTCAAAGCTAATAGATCCGAGCTTTACGCTCATAGCTTTCTCTGGTTCTAAAAGTCTCACTCCTTGCGCCGATCTGTCACTACCTTTGATATTTTTGAGATAGTCTTCGAGTTCTTGGATTTTGAGAAGATCGAGAACCTGTAATGCTTCCATGATGCGATCTTGCTGAATCAGTAGGTAGATAAGACGTTTATAGCTGCTAGAGACAGTTTCTAAATAGGATTTTTGGATATCTTTATCGAGTTTACGGATATCTTTGCGGATCGCTTCGCGGACGTTGATTGATTGTTTGTAAAAGAAAATCGCTAGTTCGAGTCCTTTTGCTTTGGAGATTACATTTCCCAGATTTGCAAGAGCATAACCTTCGCCATTTCTATCACCGATTTCTCTAGCAATGGTTAATGCTTGCTGATAAGAAATCATCGCTTCAGGATCTCGATTTAGATTTTCGTAGGCAACAGCTAAATTATTCAGTGACTTTCCCTCCCCGAAACGGTCTTTGATTTCCCGTGTGATCGCTAAGTAGTGCAGATGAAATTCGAGCGCTTTGTCATATTTGCCAAGAAAACTGTAAGTAGTTCCAAGATTTCCCAGAGACTGTCCCTCCCCGAGACGGTCTTTGATTTCCCGTGTGATTTCTAATCTTTGCAGATGAAACTTGATCGCTTTGTCATATTGACCGAGGGAAGAGTAAGCGACTCCTAGATTTCCTAGTGCTGCTCCCTCCCCGAGACGGTCTTTGATTTCCCGCGCGATTTCTAATCTTTGYAGATAGAACTTGATCGCTTTGTCATATTGACCGAGGGAAGAGTAAGCGACTCCTAGATTTCCTAGTGCTGCTCCYTCCCCGAGACGGTCTTTGATTTCCTGCGTGATCGCTAATCTTTGCAGATGGAACTTGATCGCTTTGTTATATTGACCGAGGGAATAGTAAGCATTTCCCAGGTTTCCCAACGCATTTCCTTCCCCGAGACGATCTTTGATTTCCCGTGCGATTTCTAATCTTTGCAGATAGAACTTGATCGCTTTGTCATATTGACCGAGGGAATAGTAGGCATTTCCCAGATTCCCCAGAGACTTTCCCTCCCCGAGACGGTCTTTGATTTCCTGTGCAATCGCTAAGCCTTGCAGATGGAACTCGATCGCTTTGTCATATTGACTGAGAGAATGATAAGCGACTCCCAGATTTCCCAGAGACTGTCCCTCCCCGAGACGGTCTTTGATTTCCTGTGCAATCGCTAATCTTTGTAGATGGAACTCGATCGCTTTGTTATATTGGCCGAGGGAATGATAAGCGATTCCCAAATTTCCCAGTGACTGACCCTCACCGAGACGGTCTTTGATTTCGCGATAGATTGTTAATGCTTGCTGCCATGATTGTATCGCTGCTTCAAACTGGCTAATCTTGAATTGTTGAATCCCTAAATTCAATAGTCGAGATGCTTCTGCTTTACGGTTTTGATTTGTTTGAGCTTGAACGCTTTCACTTATCACTATCTGTACATGCCCACAAGCCAAAAAAGTCAATATCGCAATCCTAACAACCTTATTCATCGCCAAAACCCTCACATTTACATTGAAACCCTCAATTGCGTACCAAACAGCATAAAGCGATATTTCCCAAAACAGGCGATCGTTACAAAAAACATAACCAACCCAAAATCGAAACTATCTACTAGGTGATATAAGTAGATCGTCAAAAGAAACCTATAAAAGCACAGATCCCCGACTTTTTCTAAGCTAGCAAAGGCTATTTGCAAATTCACAAAAAAAGTCCGGGATCTCAACCTAAGCTTTTTAAGTTTTCTTATGCCTAGCTACTTAATTCTTGTGAAATGATCAAACCCTACAATGATCGATAACGTTTGTAAATTCCTCGCAGAAAGCTATTCCACCGACTTTGCCAGTTGGCTACTAGGCAAACCCATCACCCTAACCAAAATCGAACAATCTGAACTCGCAGTCGAACCAATTCGCGCCGACTCCGTGATATTTCTCGAATCAGCCGAAATCATCCTGCACATTGAATTTCAGACCGAACCCAATCAAAATATCCCCTTCCGCATGACCGACTACCGACTGCGGCTATATTGCAAATATCCCGAACGCAAAGTCCATCAAGTCGTCATCTATCTCAGCCCTTCGCGATCGCATCTAGTCCATGAAACCACATTTAAAATTGGCGAATTAATCCATAACTTCAACGTGATCAGACTATGGGAACAACCAACAGCAATATTTCAGAAATATCAAGGACTGTTACCTTTTGCAACCCTATCCCAAACCAGCAAACCAGAAGAAACCTTAAGACAAGTGGCAAGACAAATTGAAAATATTGCCGATAAGCAACTCCAAAGTAACGTCGCCGCATCGACCGCTATAATATCTGGTATAGCCCTAAGCAAAGAAATCATCAAACGATTACTCAGGAGCGACATCATGAAAGAATCAGTAATTTATCAAGAAATATTACATGAAGGTCTAGCTGAAGGTAAAGCTAAGGGTTTAGCTGAAGGCTTAGCTAAAGGCAAAGCTGAAGAAAGAAATCAAATAGCACTCAATATGCTCCGATCTAACATTTCTGTAGATGTCGTGGCACAAATGACTGGACTAACAACTAAGCAAGTCCAGAAACTACAAAAACTCGCCGCAAAAAAGTCCCAGACTCCAAAAAAGTAATAGCGATCGCCAAAGGCAGAGGCAATTCATGAATTGCCTCTGCCTTTGGCAAAGGAAACAGTTTTTTGTGGTGTGATGATCGTAAATATTCCCTACAATCCATTACCGATCGCAAAAAATGCTGACCAGTAATTAGGATGATTGAAGTTAGATGATTTAATTAGCGATATTTGCGCTCGACGTAAAGCTTCCGCAACTGTGACATCACCTTTTTGTAACTCGCGATAAAATGCTACCATGAGAACCTGTGTGCCAGCATCATCGACTTTCCAGAGAGAAGCGATCGCTTGTTTTGCACCTGCTTTCTGGACTTGATAACCAAAGCCCAAAATCTCCACTCCATCCCCAAGCTTACCAACTCCTGTCTGACAGGCACTTAGGACAATTAAATCTACATTCGGGATTTGCCAATTGATGATTTCGTTAAGACGGATTTTGTCACCATTGCCAAAAATAATGAAGGAATTCTCTGGGACACCAATATTAAACTCAGCGTGGGTAGCAAGGTGGATAATATTGTGATTTTTGAATTTAGATTCGATCGCTTGGCGGCTAAAGTTTTCTTCAGTTAAAGTGACTGAGTTTTGGAACGAATTAGCGATCGCTTGGATTTCTCTAATCGTGGCAGGTAATGCGGTTTGTCCAAACTTTTGCTCACCTGCTTTACCACCAAAGGCTCCTGCGAGAATGCTAGGCTGTACTTTGGATTGCGGCATAAAATCAGAGAGAATATAGGCAATCAAATTACTAACTCGATATTTCTCAATTAGCCACTGTTTGCCATCGTATAGCGCAGCCAAAGGCACATATCGCAGTTGTCCATCAGTTGCGTAGAAAATTGTTTCCGCTTTGGCTTGTGAGAGTTCAGTTTCGATGGGTTTAATCAGCAAATTGTACAGTTCTGCGGCAGATTCTTTGACATCTTCAGAGCCAGCATCAAGGAGTCCACTTCTATAATCAACAATTAATTTCTCTAGCTTTTCTTGAGAGATTTTAACAGTACGGTTGACGGGAATGTTGTTGTTAGAGAAAAGAATTAATTCTAAGCGATCGCGTAAAATCAGAGGATAAAGTAAGACTGTACCTTGGGGGATTTGTTGAAGATAGTCGGGAACTCGATCAGTCTCGGATTTGGGTAGCTGTTGAATCTGACTGGTAAGTTGGCGATTGATTTCAGAGAGTCTTTCTTTGTCAATTCCTGATAGCTGAGTGCTAATAGTTTTTTCTGGCTCTAACATCCTAATCCCTTGAGCAGTTCGGTCATTGCCCTTAATATTTTTGAGATAGTCTTCGAGTTCTTGGACTTTGAGTAAATCTAGAACTTGGATGGCTTCAATAACCCGCCCCTGACTGAGCAAGAGATCCGCGAGATGGCGATAGCGATCAGCTACTGTTTGTAAATAGGATTGACGATCTTCTTTGCCTAGACTCCGAATATCTTTACGAATGGATTCTGTAATCCCAATGGAAGACTTATAGAAGACGATCGCTAAGCTAGTCTGATTAAGATTAACGAGGGTCGCCGCAATCTCCGCATTGGCACTTGCTTCACCTTTGCGTTCACCAATTTGGCGTGCAACTACAAGGTGCTGCTGATATAAATCTAGAGCCTTTACATATTGTTTGAGTGCATAGTAAGCATTTCCGAGATTCCCCAATGTTGCTCCTTCCGCTTGACGATCTTTGATGGTTTGGACAATCTCTAAGGTCTGCTGCAAATAATCAATCGCTTTTTGATGCTGCCCGATCGCATTAAATGCATTACCGAGATTTCCTAAAGTCGTTGCTTCACCATTGCGATCGCCGATTTGCTTATAGATGACTAGAGCCTGTTGATAAACCTCAATCGCTTGCTGGTATTTGCTTAAATAGACATAAGCGTTACCTAGATTTTCCAGAGCCTTACCTTCTCCACGGCGATCGCCGATCGCTCTGACCAGATTTAAACTCTGCTGGAGCCAGTCTACAGCTTTTTGATACTGACCTAAATAGGCGTAGGTATTACCAATATTGCCCATTGCATAGGCTTCTCCTTGGCGATCGCTGTTGTTTTTGGTTGCTGCTAGGTATTGTTGATAGAAGTCTAAAGCTTTTTGATATTGTCCCAAAGCCACGTAGTCATTGCCTAACAGACCAAGAATGAGACTTTCACCTTGGCGATCGGCTAGTTCGCGAGAGAGTGATAGTCCCCGTTGATGACTATCAATAGCCTTTTGATATTGTCCCAAAGCAAAATAAGCGGCTCCTAAATTGTTGAGTAGTTTAACTTCTAAATTAGGAATTCCTAATTGCTTGGCAATTTCCAGACTTTTGCTGAAAGTATCAATGGATTTATCATATTGACCAAAAATTAAGTAGACATTACCGATCAAAAGTTGAGTATTAGCTTGACTAGGATAATCCCCGATTTCTTGATAAATTTGTAATGCTTGTTCGGCGGATTGCAATGCTTCACGGAACTGACTCAATTGAGCCTGTTGCAGTCCTTGATTGAACAGGCGATCTGCTTCAAATTTGCGAGATTGAATAGGCTGGGCTTGGGTAAGTATAGGACTGAAAGTTAGATCAACAGCTAAGCCCACAAACCCAGTTAAAACAGAAAGTGCGATCGCGTATAACCGTGAAGCCATAACATCACCTTTGAAGTCACAAAGTAATTGTACATTTGCGAATCCCCTATCGCTTATAGTTACAGCGCTTTGTGCTGTAACTATAAGCGATATAGCTATAGCCAGCCAAGTCAGGACATAAAACCCAAAAGAGAGTTGCGGCGCTTCGCGCCGCAACTCTCTTTTGGGTTTTGGCTTTGTCTTAACATTGATGGCTATAGCTATAGCTTAGTGATGGGCTTATTTATGCCAATCTTGTTTTTCAGCTATCACTTTCCCTTATACATTTTTAAGCTTCTGAACTCTCTCCAAATCCCGTTTAACTTCAAAACTAAGCTCACGATTTTTCGGATCAGTATTTAGAGCCTTATTGAGATAGATTTCGGCTTCACGTAGCTTACCTGCCAAAATTAATTCGCTACTCCAACGATGATAAGTCACAGCCTTCCAATGGATCACCTCTGGTGAATTCGGAAATCTTTCGCTCATGCCCTCAACCACTGCGATCGCCACCACATATTTTTTCTGTTTCAATAAATCCTGCACGCGCCGCAACATATCCAATTTGAGTTTTAGCTCTGGATCGCTATTAATTGGATCGACTTGATTATTAACTTGTTTTACCTCAATCTTAATTTTGGGATGAGGCTGTGGTTTGCTAGGGACAGTTGCTTTGGGAGGAGGGGGTGGAGGTGTCGATGGCGATCGCGCCGCATTTGTAGCTGATTTTTTCGCAAATAAATCCTTGGTCAAGTCTTCTGTATCAGAATCTTTGAGCATTTTGTAAGCTTCCTGCACCAGACGAAACTTATCAGTTGCTGTTGGATCGTTCTGATTAACATCAGGGTGATACTTACGAGCAAGGCGACGATAGGCAACCTTAATATCATCCAAGGTCGCATTGCGGGGTACTCCCAAGAGTCGATAGCATTCGGATAAGTGCATGAAGTGAAATTTAATTATTTAAGAAGCCGACAACAGGACTGGTTAAAAATTTATGGCTATTCTGGCTTTTTGCGAATTGAATATTTCCCTTTGGTCGTAATTGGCGATCCCTTGTTTGCTTCTACCAGCTTGATGTACTTATCCAGAGCTTCCTCCTTAGTTGCATGTTCTGAAATAACATGCACTTTACGACTTCCAGATATTTCGAGGACAACTTGGTGCATAAGTAAATGGTTAGGGAATAGCCTTAAAACTTTAGAAGATAGTTTAGCAAATATAAACCTATAAAGTAAAAGGGGCGCAATGCGCCCCTTTTACTTTATGAAGATTCTTAGAGATTTAGCGCTTCGCAAATTTTTTGGTTAGCTTGCGTAAACGAATTGACTCAGGCGTAACCTCTAGGATTTCGTCAGGACCAATGTATTCCAAGGCGCGTTCGAGACTCATCTCGATCGGTGCTTGCAACTGCACGATGTCATCAGCACCAGCCGCACGCATGTTGGTGAGCTGTTTGCTCTTACAGACGTTTAGCTCCATATCTTGAGGACGATTATTTTCACCAATAATCATGCCCTTATAAACCTTAGTACCTGGTTTAATAAAGAACACACCACGATCTTCCGCATTCTTCAGGGAGAACTCGGTCGCTGTACCTTCTTCAAAGGAGATGAGTACACCATTACGACGGGCACTAATTTCACCAGCCGCAGGACGGTAATCGAGGAAACTATGGTTCATGATGCCAGCACCACGGGTTGCACGCATGAAGTCACCACGGAAGCCGATCAAGCCACGGGCTGGGACGACAAACTCTAACTGAGAGCGACCAGTGCCAGACATTTGCATATCGATCATTTCGGCACGACGTTGACCGAGACGTTCAATACAACCACCGACTGCATCTTCAGGAACGTCAAGGACTAGACATTCGTAAGGCTCACATTTTTGACCGTTGATTTCACGGTAAATAACTTGAGGTTGGGTAACTTGGAACTCATAACCTTCACGGCGCATGGTTTCAATCAAAATACCCAAGTGCAATTCACCACGTCCTGAGACTGCAAAGCGATCGGGAGATTCGGGATCTTCTTGCACACGCAGAGCCACGTTGGTTTCTAGTTCACGCAATAGGCGATCGCGTACTTGGCGAGTAGTTACCAACTTGCCTTCTTGACCGACAAAAGGCGAGTCATTAACACAGAAAGTCATCTGCAAAGTGGGTTCATCCACCTTGATCATTGGCAAAGCTTGAGGCTCGTTAGGACAGGTAATGGTTTCACCGATGTTGGCGGTCGCAAAACCTGAAACAGCAACAATATTACCTGCGGATGAGGTTTGCATCTCCACTCGTTTTAAACCATCAAACCCTAAGAGTTTGGTGATTTTACCTTTGACTATCGAGCCATCTTCAGAGATCAGAGCAGCTTGCTGTCCAGAAGTAATCGTACCGTTGTGGATTTTGCCGATCACAATTCGACCCAGATATTCAGAATAATCAAGGGTGGTAACCTGCAACTGCAAAGGCTTTTCAGGATCGCCAACAGGGGGAGATACGTGATGTAAGATCGCTTCAAACAAAGGCTTCATATCTATGCCTGCATCTTCTAGCTTCTCTTTGGCAAAGCCCCCCATGCCTGAAGCAAATAGATAGGGGAAATCGCACTGGTCATCATCTGCACCGAGTTCGAGGAAGAGGTCGAGGACTTTGCTAACGGCTACGTGAGGATCGGCAAATTCGCGATCGATTTTATTGATGACGACCATTGGTCGTAAGCCTTTTTCTAGCGCTTTTTTTAACACAAAGCGAGTTTGGGGCATGGGCCCTTCGTTGGCATCGACGATTAACAAACAACCTTCGACCATGCCAAGTACGCGCTCAACTTCGCCGCCAAAGTCAGCGTGTCCGGGGGTATCAACAATGTTAATCAGCGTATCTTTGTATTTAACGGCAGTATTTTTGGAAAGGATGGTAATACCGCGCTCACGCTCTAAGTCGTTGGAGTCCATCACGCATTCGACAAGGGCTTCGCCTTCGCGAAAAGCGCCTGACTGTCTGAGGAGTGCGTCAACTAAAGTGGTTTTGCCGTGATCGACGTGGGCGATGATGGCGACATTACGAATAGGGAGAGACATGGGTGATGTATCGAGTTGATCGAAAAACTTATTATTTCTTTATCTATTATGCGTGAATTTGTCAAAAAACTTTGTATTTATGACCACTTGTAGTAATCACCAATACAAAAAGCAAGGCAGCACTTAGTAATATTGCGATCGCCAGCCAAAATCAAAACCCAAAAGAGAGTGGCGGCGCGGAGCGCCGCCACTCTCTTTTGGGTTTTATGACCTGATACACTTGGCGATCACTACACCTTTCTTTTTATGGGTAAGCAAAGCTTTGGCTACAGAGGACTTAACCCACTTTGTTGCAGTAAGTTAAATGAGTCTTTAAAGATCATCACTACACCTAAACCGAGCAAGATTACTAAACCTCCTTGCATGACATTATTTTGTAATTCTTCAGGCAAAGGCTTGCCACCACGCAAAGCCTCAATTAGCAAAAATACTAATTGACCACCATCGAGAGCAGGCAAGGGCAAAATATTGATAATCGCGAGATTAATACTGATAATTGCTGTGAAATCAAATAATGCCGCCGCATCGGACTTAACGAGTTCTGAACCCATCGCCACGATCGCTACGGGGCCAGATAGCTGAGAAGCAGTATTCTGAAAATTCGTAGCCAGTTGTTTTAAACCTTGAACAGTCATCACCACTAAGCGCTCAAAACTCTGGGTAGCGTTATCGAAAGCTTCACCAATACTATGTACAGAACGGCGATGGGGCTTGCCAGTGAAGTCTAGTCTCACGCCGATGCGACCTTTACCTGATTCGCCATCGGGCAAGATTGGTACTTGTAATAACTTGTCATCACGCATTACTTGTAAATCAACACTTTGATTAGCATTTTTAGAAATCAATGATTGAAAGCGATCAAGAGTAGTTAGGCTAGTGTCAAATTTTGTGCCATTTGCTGAGAGGACGATATCGCCAGCTTGCAAACCTGAAACGGCGGCAGGTGCATTTGGATCAATGATTTTTGTAATTCTTACCCCTGGTTGATCGACTGTGCCGATACCAACACTCAAAGTCATTACTAATAAGACTAAGTAGGCAAAGACAAAATTGGCAATCACGCCTGCACTGATCACGATCGCTCGATCTATAATCGGGCGATTTTTCATCAAGTTGGGATCATCCGCAGGAATGTCGCTCTCTTCATCATCATCGGGAAAGCCGACATAGCCACCAAGGGGAATTGCCCGCAGTGCATACTCTGTTTGTTTGCCTTGATATTTCCACAACACGGGACCAAACCCAATCGAAAATCGATTGACATGAATGCCCTGTATACGAGCAGCCATAAAGTGACCGAGTTCATGAACCAAAATCAGAATCGCAAGAACGGCAATGGCGGGCAATGCGGACATAATCTTCGCTCTAATAGTTGAGAATTTCTTAGGATTTTAATGTTGTATGCAATACATAAAGATTGCTTAGTTTGCGATCGTAGCACAACGAAAATGTCAAATGCTTGACAAAGATTTTTTTGTAACAGCTAAACCCAAAACGGCAAAATCCTATATCTGCTAATGCTTTTTAAGTTTTGCAGCGCTTGCCCTATAGAGAGTTATGTTAAGATTAATGTATATAAGTTATAAGTTATTGCAATATCTTAAGTTTTATTAACTAAGTCATCCTCACTGCGCTGAAATGAACAATACAACTCGCATCACCGCCTCAATTGTGCGCCTCGTCCTCGGTTCCGACTCTGCTCCAGTCTCCTTAACTCAAGCATCTCTCCTTTTGCTTAGAGTGATTCTGGGGACAATGATGATCCATAACGGTTTTGATAAACTGGCTGATATTTCTGGTTTTGCCGAAGCCTATGTCGAAGCGATTGGGTTGCCTTTTCCTCTGTTTTTTGCTTACTGCGCGGCAATCACTGAAGTAGTAGCATCGCCTTTGCTAATTCTTGGCTTTTTAACGAGACCAGCGGCATTAGGTTTATTTGTCACTATGCTCGTAGCCAACTATCATCACATCTTGATTGGTGGTTTCTCAATCCCATCGATTGAGTTGTCATCAATTTATGCTGTGAGCTTTGCCTTTTTTGCAGTCTATGGCGCTGGTAACTATGCGATCGATACGCTGATTGCTAAAGCCTTAGATAGATTTTTGTCAGTCCCTACTGATGTTGATGCGATCGCTCAATCCGTAAAAGTGACTATTAATAAGTAGATTCTTAACTAAACAAGAAAAAGGGGCGCTTTGCACCCCTTTTTCTTGTTTAATGATCTCCATAAAACAGAAAATAAGTGATGGAAAATACTTAGTTAATTATTTATTCTCTATTGATTGCTGCCGATTATTTAGAGGTTTTATTTTTACAAAAGCGATCGCTAATCAAAGTTTTGGTGATTAGTACAATTTATAGAAAATGGTATCTTACAATACGATTTTCTATAGGAAAATTCATCGGAAATATATCAAATAGATACCTTAAAACCTCTAAAGTTGGCAAAGCATAGGTATTACTTCTCATCTCAGATTTTTAATTTGCTGAGCTAGCGTAAATATTTTCCAGATCAGCGACTAATTGAAGATGACTACGCTAGAATATGTGCGGATGAGTATTTCTAGATCGCATGTTTGTTTTCAGTATTGACAGTCGTCTTCTGTTTCATCGTGTCAGCTTTCTTTCCGAAATCTCTATCTCTACACATATCTGATTGTTGAAGCAAGTATTATGTCTATTTATGTTGGTAATCTCTCTTACGAGGTTACAGAAGATGATTTGAAAGCCGTATTTGCAGAATATGGCAAAATCACCCGCGTTCATCTACCGATTGATCGTGAGTCTGGTCGTCCACGCGGTTTTGCTTTTGTGGAAATGACCGATGAAAAGGAAGAAGATGCTGCGATCGAAGCACTAGACGAAGCCGAATGGATGGGTCGTGCGCTTAAGGTTAATAAGGCTAAGCCTCGCGAAAGCTCTGATTCCTTTGGTGGCGGTAGAGGCGGCTTTAAGGGCGGCGGTGGTCGTCCTTCTGGCGGTGGCGGCGGTCGTCGTTACTAAATAAAAAAGAAGCGGTGCATTGCACCGCTTCTTTTTTAGCTAAAAGGGGACGCAAAGCGTCCCCTTTTAGGTTTGTGAATTGATGGCACGGCGCAAAGCTGCACCATCACCAATAATTCCTAAATTTTGAATAATTTGATGCTTTCTAGCTTCTTCAAGTTTATTGAGGTCGTTGTAATTAACCCAAGCGATGCAGTCAACTGGGCAAGTATCGATCGCCTCTTGTACTAAGTCTTCTTCATCACCATCTTGGGCTATTACTCTAGCGCGTCCATAGTCTTCTTCTAAAAAGAAAGTGCTACTAGCGGTATGGGCGCAATGACCACAACCGATACAGACGGTTTCATCAACGAATACAGCATTTTGTCGCAATTCGCCACCAAGTTCAGGTTCAAAGCCAGAGCGATCGCTTATCTCTGACTCTGAACTAGTTTTTATCGCTGTTTCTACAGACGAATTATCCATTCCAACGTTGGAGTACGAGACGTACTGAGCCATCTTCGCGGACTTGCTGCTCGGATAAACTAAAGCCCTGTTGAGTTGATTCACCCATGACTGTGGCGATCGCATAGCCTTGAGTTACCTTTCTCAAAAAGCTCTCGACAGTCCAAGGCTGTTGCCAAAACTGCATATCAGCAACTAGGGCATACTCGGAGCCATTCCACTGAAAGCCTACATCGTAACCATTGGCTTGCTCAATTACCACTTCTGCCGATGTGGTCGTGCCTTCATGTCCGCGCATGGGTGAAGCCCCAGATTTCCAGTTGACTCCTAAATCAGTGAGAGCTTTTTGCAAAGGCTCAAGACTGCGGATTTGGGTTTTTACTTGGCTAAAATGTGACATAGGGGTTATCCTGACTACGACTAAATGGCTAATGGACGAAAATTTTTATTTTATAAAGTGAAACATTGGATTTTCTGTGTTTTATTGCCATTGGCTAAAGCTAGAAGCGTCCATATCTGACACGCGATCGAATTGCGTAGTGGACTGAGATGTGAATTGCTGTTGAGCAAAGTTTTCGGATGTTAACTCTCGATGAGCCACGATACCGAGCTTTGCTTCGATCGCTGCCGTCACCTCAGCACAACTAGAACCGACAATGCCTGTGACACGCTCTTCGACTCGTCCATCTGGGTAAATAATGAATTCCAGAGTTTCCATGCTGGCTCTAGCTATTGAATTACTAGACAGTTTGACGCAAAGTTCCTATAAACGTCAAGAAGTTAGATGGCAAAATCAAAATGCTTTTCTGATGCTTGTGATAGAGCGATCGCAATGATTCGTAAGGATTTTCAGCTTTTTACAAACTAATTAAATTTATTTTAAGTTTCTTAATCAGATCTAAATGTTATCAAGACATATCTTAAGGAATAGTCGTTTCAAAGGGAAATTGCAGATCGAGGACTTGGGCGATCGCATAGGTGCATTCTGAAGGCAAGCCATTACTAATCAGCTACCTTTACTACTTTGCCATACCTCATATCTATAGAGACAGCAACTTTGGATTTGTCGCGGCTTGCCTCAATCGGAAAAGTTGCCATATCACCTCGGAGAATTGGCTTCTCAAAAAAGCAAGGACAAGAGAGTAAGGTCGTCGTAATTGGCAAAATCCATACCCTACGGCGGATCTCAGTGGAGTAATAATCACATTCAGTCCGACTATCAGGGGGGAAACAGGTATTTTCGTAAATGTACAGAGTTGTGGGTAAGTCTTGAAATTGATACGTTGCGACGGGATGGTAATCCAGATAGGCGATCGCCAAATTGACTAACAAAAAAAATGTTACTGCTAGAGTGAAAATCGCTAAAAAAGAAAAAAAGATAAATGGGCGAAATAAGATAACTCTCTGGTTACGAGCAGTCTGCGATCGCCACCTGAAGGCAAACACTATAACCATAATTAAAAATATCAATACAGCGATCGGCTTGACTATTTCCCAAGTAGGGATCATCTGTACAAAGCTCATACCAACAAGTGCAGGTAGGCTAGATACAATAATTAACTGCTTTAGATATTGAGAATTTGTAAATGCTTGTTTAATTAATTCGATGAAGAAAAGTCTCATACGTTTGTGGAGCCAAGCTCGCACTCAAATTCTAGTTTGGTATATCGTTTTAATGTCGGGTTCTACAGTAGTTGCTATTGGGGCTATTCGTCATACTTTATTTGTAGAGTTAGATGCACGAGTTAAAAACTCTATGTATCAAGAACTAGAAGAGTTTAAACGCCTTCATTTAGAGCATCGCCTGATAGAAGGGGATACTTTAGCTGAAAATGCTGCCACATTATTCGATGTATTCCTATCGCGCAACGTGCCAGAGGATGACGAGTTCTATATTACGATTCTGGATGGACGCTTCTATGATGCTAGTTCTAGAGCTTTGCCTAAATTATTGCAACCTGATGGACAGTTAGTTAAACAATTAGAAAAAATCACGCTCCAAGAGTTTAGGCAAAATGCAACTTCAGAAGGAGAAATTGTGTACTTAACTTATCCAATTTATGTTGGAGAGAGATTTAAGGGCGTATTTGTAGTTGTGCATATTACTACGGGGGAGCGAGAGGAAGTCCAAGACATGCTGGTTGCGATCACGAATATTATGCTGTGGGTTCTGGTGATTGCATCTGTGATTGCTTGGCTAACAGCAGGACGTATTTTAAAGCCATTACAGTCGCTGACCAAAGCTGCACGTAGTATTAGTGAGTCTGACTTAACCCAACGTATTGTCATTAAAGGGAATGGGGAAGTTATGGAGTTAGCCAATACTTTTAACGACATGATGGAGAGGCTTGAGCAAGCATTTACGAACCAGCGTCAATTTACCAATGATATCGGACATGAACTCCGCACTCCCATCACCATCATTCGTGGTCACCTTGAACTGATGGGGGATGATCCTCAAGAACAGCGTGAGGCGATCGCATTGGTTATAGATGAATTAGATCGCATGGCTAGTTTGGTTAACGACTTGATCTTACTCGCCAAATCTGAACAGCCTGCTTTTTTGCGATTAGAGTTGATCGCTCTCGAGCTTTTGATGGCTGAACTCTATGCTAAAGCTCAAGCGATCGCGCCGCGACAATGGAAACTAGAGGGGCAAGATGCAATCGCAGATGTTCAAATTTATGGCGATCGCTATCGCCTCACCCAAGCTGTGATGAATTTAGTTCTCAATGCCACACAACATACTAATCCCATCGATCTCATTAGCTTGGGGGCTAACATCACTAATACAGAGGTGCAAATCTGGGTTGAAGATACAGGAGAAGGTATTGCCCCAGAAGATCAGCCACATATTTTTAAGCGCTTTAGTCGGGGAAACCACCACCAAATTCGAGGGATCGAAGGCTCTGGTTTAGGGCTAGCGATCGTCCAATCGATTATTCATGCCCACGGTGGCACAATCAGACTTCAGAGCAATTTGGGAACTGGATCGACCTTCACTATCGTCTTACCCAACAATCGCTAGTTGAAGTTATGCTATGACTCATATATTAATTGCTGAAGATGAAACAAGGATTTCTACTTTTATTGAAAAAGGACTGCGATCGCATGGCTTTACTACCAGTGTCGCCAAAAATGCTAATGCTGCACTTCAGCTAACTCAATATGGTGAATGCGATCTGTTGTTACTAGATCTAGGACTACCTGGTAAAGATGGGCTTGATGTTTTAGAAGAATTACGTGGTCAGGGAGTAAATTTACCAATTATTATTCTGACGGCAAGAAACGATATTGAAGACAAAGTTGCAGGGTTAGAGAGTGGAGCTGATGACTACATGACCAAACCTTTCCAGTTTGCCGAATTATTAGCCCGTGTGCGGTTGCGTCTTAAGAAAAAAAACAACCATCACAATAATGAAACGACGCAACTCGTAGCTGGTCATATCACTTTAGATTTACGGACTCGTAGGGCTTGCATCGGCTCACAGGAAATCGATCTGCCTGGACGAGAATTTAACTTAGCCGAAACTTTCTTTCAGCACCAAGGTCAAGTGCTGAGCCGCGCTCAATTATTAGATCGGGTCTGGGGCTACGACTATGACCCTAGCTCCAATGTTGTTGATGTATATGTGGGCTATCTCCGCAAAAAGCTTGGTAATGATGTAATCGAGACAATTAGAGGAATAGGCTATCGCTTGCAACTTTCCTAAGAAATCTCTCATTCAATTCTTAAATAACCTTCATGCACAAAACCTATTGTACAAATTGTTGAAGTTGAGAACTTCACCTGTAGCAATTAGCTATACCAATCAGCAATTTTATTCAATCAGGATAGTTCGACACATGAAAAAAGTACATTTTGCCGCGATTGCCTTGTTAACCTTTACTGGGCTGAATCTTCCCGTATCGCCTAGCATGGCTGAAGAAATTTCTTGCCAAGGAACTTTGGGAGCAATCACTGTTGATAATGTTAAAGTTCCTTCTGGTAAAACTTGCAACCTCAACGGTACTCGTGTGAAAGGAACCGTTAAGGTTGAATCGAATGCCACATTGAATGCGAAAGGTGTGCGTATCGTTGGTAATGTTCAAGGCGAAAATGCTGCTGCTGTCAACGTTTTGAATAACTCAACGGTGGGTGGTAGTGTGCAGGTCAAGCAAGGGCTTGCTGCTAACGTTTCTGCCTCAGCTATTAATGGCGATGTTCAATTTGACTCCAATCGTGGAGCATTAGTTGCAAACAACAATCGCATTGGCGGAAGTTTGCAAGCTTTTCAGAATACTGGTGGTCTTCGCATTAACACCAATCGTATTAATGGAAACTTGCAATGCAAAGAGAACCGTCCTTTCCCTCTAGGTGGTGGCAATATCGTCCAAGGTAGCAAAGAAGATCAGTGTTCTGCGCTATAACCAAAAAAAAATGAAGGCGGTGCAAAGCGCCGCCTTCATTTTTTGCATCGCTTTGCGATGACATAAGAAAGGCACTTTCTTATTAGGTTGGCTCAATAGGTGTTTCGGGGAGGTCACACATAATAAATGGCTCAATGCTTTTAATGATGGGTATTTCAGACATCAAATACCTCCGAGGCTAAAACTACTGCACATCAAGCATTTCAGTCATTTAAGCTAAAGCACCTCCTCGAAACATATTGAGCCAAAACAAATAAAAAGCGGTGCTATGCACCGTTTTTTATTTGTTTTCAGCCAAACCTGTAGAACTAAGTTGATTAGTTTTCTTTTGGATATCCAACACGCGATAAATTCCTGTTTCTTGGGTTTTCCCTTTGAGTGCAAATTTACCCACAAACTCAGTCTGGAAATTATTATCTAAGCGCCGATGCGTCTCTTCACTAATCAAAATGTGATGGGGCCCGCCATCAACCTCCTTATTAAAGCTTTCTAGGCGTGAAGCAACGTTAACCGCATCTCCTAGTACAGAATATTCAAGTCGCTCCGAACTCCCTAAACTTCCTGCAATCACCAGCCCAGAGTTTATGCCAATTCCTGTGGAGACTGGAGGTAATCCTTGGGCTACCCAGACCTCATTCATTTCTGCTAATTTACGGGCGATCGCTAAAGACGCAGCAACAGCAGATTGAGCATCACGGGTACGCTCCACTTCATTGCTATGGGGAATCGGTACACCAAATACTGCCATCACCGCATCACCAATATACTTATCGACCATACCGCCATAGGCTAAAACTTCGTTAGCGATCGTTCCCAAATAATTATTGAGCCAATTTAGTGTCTCGCCTGGGGCTTGGGCTTCTGCCGCTGTACTAAAGTTTCGCATATCTGTAAACAAGACCGTAACATATACCTCCTGTCCAGTGATCCGCCCCTCTTGCAGAAATTTTTCACGATTTGACCAAATAATATTGGCTAATTCCTTGGAGACATGTCGCGAAAACAATCCCATCAGCACTTTGCGTTCTGATTGCTGAATCGCCAGTTGGTAAGCCATAACAAGTACATTTGCCGAAATCAGACCCAATAAAGCAGGAAATAAGGGTATCCATAGAGATTGACCAAAAGCGAAATAACTAACCCAAACTAAGCCCCCAGCAAAGATACTTAAAAGTCCAATATTTTTGCCCGCATGGGCAATAAATGCAGCCATCGCACCACCAGCGATCGCCCAACCTAAAATCCAGATATTTTCGAGTTCATTTGACCATACCTGAATAAAACGGCGATCGTCTAAAGTACTACTAATCAACTGGCTGACAATATTTGCATGGATTTCGACTCCATACATCACCTCTTCATCAACGCTGACAGGTGTGGGAAAGCTATCTTTAAGGCTTTCGGCGGTTACGCCTATTAGGACGACACGATCGCGTAGTTTTTCAGGAGCAACACGCCCCTCAAGTACCTCAGTGGCACGAATATGCTCGAAAGATCTTGCCTTTCCCCGATAGCGAATCATCATTTGATATCCACTATCATCCTCTTTGCGATATGCCCCGTAATTTGTCGTTAATCTGGGAATAATTCGTTTTCCAGCCGTAAACTGAATTGCTTCGGGATTAAATTCAATGCTTTTGTTGTGTAACTTTTGTAAATATAAATTGGCGATCTCAAAGGCAAAAGACCCTGAATCCCCAACTATTGAAGCCCGCCGCACCAGCGCCCCTTTGTCCGTAGGTAAGTTGACATATCCATAGGCACTAATTTGTTCTAGATCTTTTGCAGGATCGACACCGCTTCTACCTGCTACCGTGGCAATAAATTTAGCATTGACCACATTTCCTGCCTTCTTAATCGCGGCAACTAACTCATTCCGTCCTTCTAATACAGGTAAATCTAGATACTTATCAATGCCGATCGCGGCGGGTTTGGCTACAGCAATTTGATTAATCAGTTTGGCAAATAGGCGATCTGAAATTGGCCATCGCTCACCATATAGTTTAGAAAAGTCTTGAATATCCGCTTCTGAAATTTCGACAATGACCACACGGCGATCTTGAGGTTCATGGAGTTGCGATCGCATCAAACTGTCATAGACCCAAAGCTCAACTTCCTTAAAAGCTCCATTTTCCCTTAATCCCAAAACCCCTAAGGAAAATGAAAACGTAATCAATCCAGCGACTAATTGCTGATGATTGCGTTTACAGAACGCTCCGAAATTAACCAAAGCAGAAGGTAGTTTCATTGCGATTGTCGAATAGAAAAGAGTGCTTTGTTATTTTAAAACCCTTACTGGGTTAGTTTTTTAATTGACAAAAGTATGCAGACACTTTTGTCAATTAATATTAATCAGTCTAACGGCATTGCTCTATATCCATGCATCAGCGAAATTGCGTGAACAAAAAAAAAGAGGCGGTGCTTTGCACCACCTCTTTTTTTGAAAAGACTATTTCCAGTTCTTAGCTACAACTTCAGCCAAGTCAACAACACGTTGGCTATAGCCCCATTCGTTGTCGTACCAAGCTACAACTTTCACCATGTTGCCGCCCATGACCATAGTCAGAGATGAGTCAACAATCGAAGATGCATCAGTACCGCGATAATCAATGGATACTAGAGGCAATTCGTTGTATTCCAAAATGCCTTTCATTGAGCCTTCAGCAGCAACGCGGAATGCTTCGTTCACTTCTTGAGCGATCGTGTGCTTTTCAACTTCTACAACGAAGTCTACAACCGAGACGTTAGGAGTTGGTACGCGCAAAGCAATCCCATTCAATTTGCCAGCTAGTTGAGGTAGTACGAGTGCAACCGCCTTAGCCGCACCAGTTGAAGTTGGCACAATGCTCAAAGCAGCAGCTCTCGCACGACGCAAATCACGGTGGCTAGCATCGAGCAATCGTTGGTCACCAGTGTAGCTGTGAGTAGTGGTCATTACACCTTTAACAATGCCAAAGTTTTCGAGAATGACTTTAGCTACAGGTGCTAAGCAGTTGGTGGTACAGCTAGCATTACTGATGATGTGGTGAACATCATGGTTGTAATCTTTTTCGTTAACACCGACTACAAACGTACCGTCTTCGTTTTTACCAGGGGCAGTGATTAAAACTTTCTTAGCACCTGCACCGATATGTCTACCAGCACCAACTTTGTCGATGAATACACCAGTAGATTCGATAACTAGATCGATACCCCAATCTTTCCAAGGTAGGTTGTCAGGATTGCGATCAGACACTGTTTTAATGGTTTTGCCATTGACAGTAATTGTGGTGTCATCGGCACTAACTTCGCCCGCAAATTTGCCGAGCATGGAGTCGTACTTGAGCAAGTGAGCGTTGGTACGGGGATCGGATGTATCGTTAAGTCCAACTAGTTCTATGTTTGTCTCAGAGCGACCAGCCCAGCATCTGAGAAAGTTACGTCCGATGCGCCCAAATCCATTAATCGCTACCCTGATAGTCACTTCTTATCGCCCTTTATATAAATTTAACTTTTTACTTTAATCTGATGCTTATGATACCGAAAAACCGTCACCAATTTATTCTCTCTTCAAGCAAAATTTTTTGCAATTTTTTATGGCGATCGCCAATAAAAAAAGAGAGGACGCAAAGCGTCCTCTCTTTTTTAGATTAAAAATTAAACCGTAGTTGGGATTTTCGATTTAACTGATGCAAAGCTAGGCACAACGATCGATTTGTCCTGCTTGGTGAGGCGATCGTATAGCTCTTTGGTGTTGGGGTAGTTAGCCGCAGGGAAGGTCTCAAAGCGGTTGTAAGGTACAACATCTTCACCAAAGGCATCCAAGAATTCACGGCTGTTGACCATTTCCGTGACCATGGCTCTAATACCACTGGTTGCCAAAATCAAGTTATATTTACGGATTTCAGCTTGATCGAGAGGCGCACGTCCTAAGAAATGCTTGGTGCCTAATTCGATCACCTTGGTGTTGGGGAATGGTGCGTAGAATTCCTTGATGTAAAGGTCGGATGTACCGATCGCCAAGATGAATTCCTTGACCGTGGTTTCTTTGTTGAGCAACTTGGAAGTAAATTGGCTGAACTGTGAGTCAGCAACATAGGCATCCATGTCACGCTCGAACACTTGACGGTAAGCAGCCCGCACCAATGCGCCTGTTTCCACAGGATCGGTGGTGGTGAGCTTGAAGATCTTGCGTTGATCACGTTTCTTGTCAACACCTTGATTGATGCGATCGTTAATCGATACTGATGAACGCTCTTCGGTGACTTGACCAAGTTCGACAAACTTAGGTGTTGGTTCAACCACAACTTTACTGCCTTTGGCTTCGCCCAAGGTGCTGTTGCGGTTGTTGCGGAGTGATACACCTGCGGGGGTCAGATAGCGCTCGTAAGGAACCGTATCTTCACCAAAGGCTTGCTCGTATTCCTTGGTATCAAGGATTGCATCGACGACAGCGTAGAAACCTTTCTTTGAGGCAAGGTCAAAGTAAGCATTCATTTCTGCGCGACCGTAGGTAGGACGACCCAAGAGGCGGCGATGGGTAAATTCGATCGCCTTACAGACATAAAGCTTAGTCCAGTAGCGATCGCGGAAGGTGGGTGACTTCGCCAAGATGCGGACAAACTCACGCACGGAGATATCGCCGTTTTCTAGCTTGATTTCGGCGACGGTTTGACGCTGACCAGAATAAGGAATAAAGCCAATGATTTGTAGATAAATAGCACGAATCACGGCTTGGGTAGAGGTTTCCGAATTGGTGATGCTCAAGCCCTTAATCGAAGATTTTCTCGCACCTTTACCGATCTTGACGTTATCGCGCAGGGTTTGATCGAGCTTGAATACCTTGGGACTCATCGGATCGATTGAGCCAGTCGCCGCAGGGTTACCAAGTTGGTTCGTAATACCCGCACCATTGCGGATCAAGATGCGACGGGTATCTTTGCCGAAAGGAGCAGGTGATGCGCTGGGGTTGCGGGTTTCTTTAGGGAAAATCGCGCCAAAGGTAATTTCTAGAGGATCGTGACCAGAGCCGTAAACGTGCTGATCGGGCAATGGATGCTGATAAGCGGCAAACAAGGTAATGAATTGAGGAACCTTGCGGAAAGGTGCAGAGTAGTTGAATAGGTCAAACTGTGCGCCCCAGTTACGGGCAGTTTGAGCTTCTTGTCCGTATCCACGTTGGTAAGGTACGGTTTCTTCGCCAAAGTAGTCGCTGTACTCTCTGGAGTTGACTAGCGCATTGACTAGGGCAGATAGACCACCTTTGGAGACGATCGCAAAATAAGCAGCAACTTCTTCACGGCTTTCAGGAGAGCGTCCAAGGAAATGCTTGAATGCTAGCTCAACAGCACGGGAGTTGATAAAAGGTAGGAAAAATTGATCGCGGTACAGAGGCGACAAGCCTAGGCGACGCACAAATTCACGTACCGAAATTTCACCATTCTTTACCTTAGAGTCTAGGTCAGAAACACCTTGGCTATAAGCACGGGCGATGTCACGCTCGAAAACTTGACGGTAAGCAGCCTTGACTACTTCATTTTTCTCAGCACCAGTCATCGCTGCCTTCATCACAAACTTCTGACGACGCTCTGCGGTGTTGAAGTAAATTTGAGGTAGAGCCAGACCTTGCAAGTCAGGAGAGTTCCGCTGACGAACTTTAGGTGATGGGGTTGCTGCTTTGAATTCAGCGATCGCCACATCCATATATTCTTTGACAATTGCGATCGCCGCAGGGTCATTCAGAAAATAACTTGCTGCTGCTTGCTTCATAGTTTGTAAAGCAACGATCGTGGCATCGGTTGAGCAAGCTGCCTCGATGATTTCACGCAAGCCGCGCACATTCTGAGCCAGAATATTAGGATCGCCTGCCACAATTGCATAGGTGGCATAACGCAAGAACCATGACAAGTCACGTAGGGACTTCTTCATGCGGTCTGCGCCATAACGAGAAATGTTAATCGGACGGAAATTGGCTGGAGGGGTATCTACGACACCAACAAGCCCTGTATTACTGAAGAAATTCTTGATGGTTCCTAAAAAGCCACCTTCGCTTGCTTCGGTATAAGTGGTTGTCCCAAGTTCCATGCCGACCTTGACATCAACCACGCGACCTGCGCGATCGACTTCAAGAGCTTCTGAATCTTTGGGCTTTTCCAAAAATGCCATGGCTGATCCACCCGTAAAAATACGGCTAGCTGCCTTGGATACGATGTTGTCTGAGTTTTTGGTCAAAATCGCAGCAATTTCGATGCGTTTTAGTCCAGATTGAAAGTATGTGGACAGATCATCTAGTTCGCTACGAGTCGCAAAGCGATCTTGTTGCTCTATCTGGGAAATTGTGGAAGTTATAGCGGTCTGATATAGACGAGGGCGGGCATTTACTGCACCACTTGACGCTGTTACGCTCATGTGTCTGCCTTGTGATCTTTAAAGGGTATGTAAAAAGTCGAAATAATAACTACCCAGTATAGGGTTTTCCAACTAAATATCTAACTCTATCTCATCAGAAAATGCTGCATTTACAGGTATTTCAAGCAAAAACTAACGATAAGTTTTGTAAAGCAAGTAGGTTGGTGAGTCTATGTATTCATATATGGCTGTATGTAGGACATAAGCGCGATCGCCCTAATCGCCATATTTTAGATTTTGTTAAGCTGGATCTAAATTTTAGTCTCCAAATTAGTTGTCAGGTAACCAACTCAACAAGACAGGTAAATTTGACCATAAATTTAACACCCCCGAAATCTTATGATTGCCACACCTTATAAACCCAACGAAATTTCAACTATTGCATCATCGATTGAACAAGCCAGACCAATATCTGAAAATCGGGTCTTGCTATATGGGGTTAGCTGGGAAACTTTTGAGCGTTTACTAGCAGATGTTGGCGATCGCCGTTCAACTCTATTTCATTACATTAACGGTACTTTAGAGATTATGTCTCCTCTTTCACTGCATGAAGGTAGCAATCGATTTATTGAAGCTTTACTCGGTGTATTTGTTGATGAGTTAGAGATAGATATGAGACGGTTGGGATCTTTATTGATGAAGATACCAGAGTTAAAGGTTGGGGGAGAACCTGACTCTTGCTATTACATCAAAAATGAGGTGGTGATCCGAGAGAAAGAAAATGTCATTGTCGGACAAGATCCACCTCCTGATTTGGTTTTAGAAGTGGATATCACTAGTCCTAGCGATCGCCGTTTACCAATTTATGCGCTTCTCGGTGTGCCTGAAGTCTGGCGTTATGATGGATATAGTTTGGAGTTTTTAGGTTTAGAGAATGGTGAATACGTTCCCATTGAAAATAGTTTGTCTTTTCCGACGTTACCCGCAGCAATTATTGTGGAATATGTGCAGAAGCGATCGCTCTTAGGGGAAAGTAAAACTTTAAAAGAGTTTCGTGCATGGGTGAGAGCAAATTATTCACAGCAAGGGGAAATTTGAATAAGCGCAATTGCATACAAGAACGAATTTATAACTGTTATGTTAGAGTGATTACTGCAAGCCAAGAACAACAAAATTGATAGAAAATTAGAGTTAGACATAAATGAAGTTTTTTATACCTGCATCAAAATCTCCAGAGCAAGAGAAGAAAGTTTATGAAGAGATAAAAACCTTTCTTCATCAAGAACTTGATGCAAAATTTTCGGAACGTAGAGTGCGTATTCTTCAGTGGAAGCATGATGGAAATCAATATGAAGCCGAGGTTGGTAAGACAACATCTTTCAATGGAGAGATAGTAATTGCTATTCTTTACGAAAATGGGCGAGATCTATACCATGTATGTACACCAAACCGTGGAGTATTAAGAGGTGGTTCAATTCTTGCAGGTGGTCAGTCAGTGTTTGGAAATATCGACTTCGATTCTGATTAAATTCAATTAAGTTTAAATCAGTTTATGCTACTCAAAAATTTAGAAGCAAAAAATGTCAATTATTTCTTTGACTGAAGATCAAGTTAAACTTCAAGATCTGATCAATGAAGTTTCACAATCTCATGAGCCTATCCTAATTTCAGGAACTACCTCTAATGCCTTCCTAGTTTCTGAAGAGGATTGGGAAGGAGTTCAAGAAACAATCTATTTACTCTCAATTCCAGAAGTAGGAGCATCAATTGTGGAAGGTTTAGCAACTCCTATTAGTGAATGTAGCGAGACTCTAGAATGGTGAATTGGAAATTGGTATACACCAAGCAAGCTCAAAAGGCACTGGTTCCGCACTATGGAAAAAAGGTCTGAAATCTTTTTTTGTCTCTGGATTTCGATGATTTGACCTTACAATGGCTAAAACCATTGTCAAGCAATGGTTTTAGCCAAATAATCCTGTCAGGCTGAACTAGTGCCAATGCTTAACGAAAGAGACGTTTATAGTGAGAGCTATATAACTGTGATCGCTCTTTTGTATTACTTTTTAACTTATTTAAAGCAGGGCTAATTACAAATAGCGTAGTTCTGGTTAAGTTCTCTTGGATTGTGGTAGATGCCATTTCTGCGAGAGGAACTATGAGGATTTTTTCATCTTCCCATCCTAAACGATAACAAATTGCTACCGTTGTATTAGATGGATAATGTTCCATTAATTTAGCCTGAGCATTCTTTATATGATGGGCGCTGAGATAGAGACATAATGATGCTTGGTGTGATGCAAGACTTGATAATTCTTCGCGTTCAGGAACTTGAGTGCGTCCACTAATGCGCGTGAGAATAATCGTCTGAACTAGTTCAGGAACAGTTAACTCGACTTGTAAGCGGGCAGCAGCTAATTGGAATGCACTCACCCCCGGAATTATCTCAAAGGGAATTTCTGCTTCACTTAGAGCAACCATTTGTTCTTGAATAGCGCCATATAGACTAGGATCGCCATCATGTAAACGGACTACTAATTTTTGCGATCGCTCTCTATCAATCATAATTTCCAGAATCTCTTCTAGAGATTTGCTCGCGGTAGGAATAATCTCGGCATCGGCGCGACAAAATTGCAGCATCGAGTCAGGGATGAGGGAATTAGCATAAACGACCACATCGGCTTTGGTAAGCAGGTTTCGTCCTTTGACTGTGATTAGATCAGGGTCACCAGGTCCCGCACCGACGATATAAACTGGTTGCATTAAAAAACTCTAAGATTAAAAACAGCACAAGACAATTTCTTTATCTTAGACAACTAACTGCCCTAAGCGATCGCACAAAATTGTTTTAATCTCAATCTGGCGATCCGTATATTTCTGGATATAGGCTGTGGCGCGTTGCGTAATTTGATTGGTGAGATATTGGAAAATCTGGCGATCGCAGTTATGCTGCACTAATAATTTATGGACAGCTTCGGCAGTGGGTAGACTTTCTATTTCTTGAATTAGTATAAATGGTAATTTCTCATGCACTGCGGCTCTAACTAAAATATCAATTCTGGCATCGGCTAAGTGACTGGAAGTATTAAAAATTCCACCTGCTAGTTTCAACAGTTTGCCATGATAGCCAACGAGAGTGATCGAAGTTACGCCTAAGAGAGCTGCTTCTACTAACATTGCACCTACCCAATTAGCTGTCTGCACCAATTGCGAAGATTGAAATCCTAAATTTTGAGCAACTTGATGACCATTTGCACCAATATAAAATACTATTTCATGGGAATTTGCAGCTTTGCTACGTAAATCTAAGCGAAACTCCTCTAATTTATCTTCCACAGAAAGTGGTTTTGATATTGCGGAAGTACCTAGTAATGATAGACCTTCTAAAATACCGAAAGCAGCATTAGAAGTGCGTTTAGCCAACGCTCTACCTTCAGGCAAAATAAATCTAATTCTCGCCGTTATATTTTTTGGCAGTAATGGAATGAGATTCACCTCTGCCAAATCTCGCGCTAATTGATAGATCGCTGGCTCTCCACTAGCATTTCTTCCTAAGCCTTCCCCTGCTTCTAAAATTATGCGTTCACTACCCGTTGAAGATTCTAATTTTACCCATGCCCAGATGGGCGTTCCTGCGGTCAGGTCAAGATTATCACCTGGGTCACTAATGGCGATCGCCAGACCAGTATTCTCATCAATAATTGCACTTTGGGCGATCTCTACTTCACCAGAACCAGATTCCAATAGATCGAGTTTTACTGAAGTTGAGCTATTTTTTTGGATGGCAAAAATTGCGGCTTTGGCAGCAGCGATCGCAAATACAGGTAGTGTGTAACCAGATTTCATATATGTAATTATAGCGCTCATAAAAAGAGAGACAGTACAATGTGCTGTCTCTCTTTTGGCTGGTTAGTACTTGTGCAAAATAATTACCCAAATCCTTAAAGTGCGCCCCTACGGTACGCAACTTTACGGGTAAAATTATGACTTAATCTTATCCTTGTGTTGAGGGCAAGAGATAACGACACTAGCGCCAACGACAAAACCTGTATACTCTTTCAACTTTGTGAGTTTATCTGCGGGCATGGAACTTCCCTGCTTGTCAAATTCCTTCTCGAGAGCGTCAATCAGAGTTGGGAAAGGAACACCTTGATCCAAAGCCTTGCAGGTTTCTGTTTCGACTAACCCGATATACTGGATACCATTAGTTGCATCATACATTTCCTTGTACTCAGCATTTTCTTTGATCAAGGCATCAATATCTTTGGTTTTACCAGAGGAAGGTGCATCTGCTTTAGGTGATGCATCTGCTTTGGGTGATGCGTCTGCTTTGGGTGATTCAGATGCGGTAGGAGAAGCTGTAGCTTTAGGAGATTCGGAAGGACTGGCTGTAGGAGAGGCTGAAGCTGCTACTGACGGCGAAGGAGATGTTGTTGTAGCACTAGGCTGCTGACATGAAGCTACTGCCAATGCAATGGATACAGGCAATAACAAACGACCAGCAAAGTGTTTAAGCATATTTGATATTTTGGGAGTTAAGATTCATCAACCCAATAATACTACCTTAACCATATTGCACATATAGTACTTTTTGCTTCAACTTAATAAATCAGCAATTCTCATTATAAAGATCGTTTTTTGAAAGCCTGTCGTAGGAATGCTTTCAAAAAACGATCTTGGTATTTCTAGCGCCTTCGGTGCTGGAAATACAGCAATTCTCATTATGAATTTTGATTTGCCTAAGCAGTCAAATTTTGAACAAAAGCATGGGTTTTTTAAGGATAACTATTATCAATAAAGGTCGTTAGATCAAGCTGAAATTTTCATCATGAGAATTGCTGATGGCAATGCCAAAATCGGTTTCATCATGAGAATTGTTTTAAAATCATTAAATTCAAAGAAGTAAGATGACAGAGCCAATCACCGTCATCGCATTTTTGAGTTTTGCTTGGGCTTAATGCAAAAAGCTAGCTGTACTTTCTAAGAATTTTATTGATGATCGCACCAAAAATAAGAGTTGGGCTTATTATTTAGAGTAGATTTTGGCTTTACATAGGTACATGAAGATTTATGTTTAATGCAACTGAACTCCTAATAGGTAACTTTGTTGAACAACTAAAGCTAGGATATCGCCGTACCTATGGTGGCTATCTACATGATTATGAAGATATCATTGGCTGGGCTGGCAACATGGCTCTGGAAAATATAGCCAATAGTGATGCGCTCTACCATAATGTCGAACATACGATCTTAGTAACGTTAGTTGGGCAAGAAATTTTACGTGGTAAGCATATTCGCGAAGGTCGAGTCTCGCCTGAAGATTGGTTGCATTACATTATTTCTCTTGTCTGTCATGATATTGGCTATGTCAAAGGTGTTTGCCTTCAGGATGGCAACGGCAAGTTTGCCACGGGAATTGGTGATGCGATGGTGGAGTTACCCGCAGGAGCTTCCGACGCAGGGCTAACGCCATATCATGTCGATCGCGCCAAACTATTTGTAAATCAACGCTTTGCTAATCACTCTTTAATTAAGGCTGAGAAAATTTGCCGCAATATTGAACTAACGCGATTTCCTGTACCTAAAACTGGTGACCATCAAGATACAACACATTTTGCAGGACTAGTGCGATCGGCAGATTTGATCGGACAACTTAGTGATCCGCGTTATCTGAAGAAAATAGGTGCTTTATTCTATGAATTTGAAGAAACTGGTGTAAATGCAGCTCTCGGATATGCACACCCAGGGGATTTACGGCGAAACTATCCTAAGTTCTATTGGACAAATGTATATCCATTTGTCAAGGATGCTCTTTACTATTTGTCACTAACACAGCAAGGTCAAGAGATTGTGGCTCATCTCTATTCCAATGTGTTTGTAGTTGAACATGAAAAGCCAGAATATCAACCATAAACAAAGAGAGGACATTTCGTGTCCTCTCTTTGTTTCAAGCACTATGCGCTTTCTTAAACCCCAGAGAAATTTCCCAAAAATTTCTCTGTACCATAGCAACGCAAGAGATAGCTAGAACAAATCAAAACCCAAAAGATGAGTGGCGGCGCGAAGCGCCGCCACTCATCTTTTGGGTTTTATGTCCTAAGCAAAAAAGGTAGTCCTGCAAAGGAAAGGATTTGAAAAGGTAAGGATAGACTGCGCGAAGCGCCGCCTATCCTTACCTTTTTAGGACTACCTTATTTTTTAGTTAGCACTTTAATTGGTGCTGATGTGGTTGTTGACAAATCCGTTAATACTGGAGTCTTGTCTGTTGATTTAGCTTCAGGTTTATTTTCTGAAGTTTCTTTTGTATCAGGAGAATTAGATACTGGTTTTTTCGCTTCAGCCTTGTCTGCTTCAGGTTTGGCAGGGAAAAATTTACGTGGATCAAAGTTGAAATTTTTGAATACGTCCTTGGGAGCAGCAGTTGTCTTGAACACCTTAGGCTCCTTTTCGGGCAAGACATCTTTGGCAGGTTCAGCTTTTGGCGTTACCTGAGTTGCATTTTTCGTTGACTCCTTAGAATTTACTGGAGGAGCTACTACTTTAGGCGCGATCGTCTTAGTTGGCTCGACAACAGGTGCAGTTTTTACCTTGACTGGTGGTGTTACTGGCTTCACAGGTTCTACTACAGGAGCAGCTTTGACTTTGATCGGGGTAACTTTGACTGGCTCGGCAACTGGTGCGACCTTAACGGGTACAACCTTAGTCGTCACTGGAACGGTCACTGGTGCAACCTTGACTGGCTCTACAACAGGGGTAGATTTGCTCTTAATGGGTTCAGCAATTGGTGATGATTTTGGCGCAATGGGGGCGATCGCTTCGGGAGTTGTTTTGATTGGTACAACAGGAACTGGAACCACAGGAACTGGTGCAACAGGAATCACAGGTACTACTGAAGGCTTAGTCTCTTCCTTGAGTGCTGGTGCAGGGCTAGGTGCTACAGCTTTAGTTGTCTCTGCGGGCTTTTCTGGAGGAGTGATAACAGCAGGTTCAGGACTTGCCGACTCAACGGGCGCAGGGATGACTTCAGGGGCAGGTGGCACATAGTCTGGATTGACGATCGCCTCAATATTGGCAATCTTTTCGCCACTGACTAATCTAGATAAAGTATCAGAGCCATTAGGTTGATAGTTAATCAAATGAGCCGTGCTGTTAAACACATTGGCGATCACATCGCCATCTGGCTCTAGCAATTCCAGTTTTACCCAGTTTTGTCCAGTTTTAAAACCTTTGAGATAGATTGGCTCCCAACGATCAAAAGTAAAACTTTTGCCGTCAATGGTGGCGCGAACTTGCCAATCATCGATCGCTTCTTCATCTTTGCCGAGCAAATGCAAAGGTGCATTTTGCAGATAAAAATCAAGCATGATTGGCTCAGCCCCATAGGTTCCCACAGGACGACTGTAGGTAAGCAAAGGGGTTTTTGGTTCTGGCGTATTTTCGGCTGTCTTGGTCAAGACATGGAAAGTGGTCTGGGCATATGCGCCTTGGTTTTTGAAGCTTTCATGCCAAGGACGGGATGCAAAGGCGCGAATTGTATGGGTTCCTGCGCTGAGATGATCAAATGTTGCGGTTTGACTGAGATCGTAAACTGCTTTGTATTCTTGGTTATCCAAAGTCACATGGATATGTGGCCCCAAGCCAAAATCAGCATTTTTGAAAATTGGTAAATTTTTTACATCAAACTTGACTGACACTTGCGTATCGTTTAGCACTTCATCAGGTTTGGGGCTAACGATGCTGACCTGTGGTGTATAGCGCTCAAGCAGGCGACCGAGGCGTTGAATTTCAGTGGGTGGCGAAACTTCAGTGATATTGATGTTAGGAGCTACCGTTTTAGTCGGGGCTTTGCTAACTGGTTTATTATCACCTCCGCAAGCTGTGAGGTAAAAGCACAGGGCGATCGCCATTACCAAACTGGATAACTTTTTCCAAGGGATATTTCGCCAATAAGATGAAACTCGCGAAGTCTTTGGCTTGTCTTCGGGTTGGTTAGAGTTTGCGATCGCGCTCATAAAAACTATGCTCAACTCAGATTACACAGGCAAATATACCGAAAAATGAGCGCTTTGCTTGTAAAGAAACCTCATAATTTATAAAGCAATTTGCTAAAGCGTAACCATAGGCGGCTTTTTGATAAATTGCTTTATGCTAAAAGTTATACCTTTCATGCTCAAAATTGTTTTCATCAATGCAAGTACGTCGTCAATCTGAAACCGCTAGAAACAAAGGCTATGCGATCGCCGCGCTCACTGATGCGCCTCAAAATATCCTAGAAAAAATTGTCTGGCAAAAGGAGCGTGAGGTTGCTCAGATGTATGTCAATGAATCACTAGATGCGGTGAAGTCTCAAGTTGCGAATGTTCAGCCGCCGCAAGATTTTTATGGCAGCTTGCAAAATTCCCACACAAAACCAGCATTGATTGCTGAAGTCAAAAAAGCCTCTCCTAGCAAAGGTGTCTTTCGTGAAAATTTTGATCCTCAAGCGATCGCTAGAGCCTATGAAATTGGGGGCGCAAGTTGTCTTTCGGTATTAACGGACTCAGAATTTTTTCAAGGTGGATTCCAGAATCTGCAATTAGTCCGCCAAGTTGTTGATTTACCTTTACTTTGCAAAGAATTTATTATTGACCCCTATCAAATCTATTGGGGGCGATCGCATGGTGCGGATGCCGTTTTATTAATTGCAGCAATTCTCACCGATGAGGAGTTAACCGAATTTCAAACCTTAATTCATCAACTGGGCATGGCGGCTCTAGTTGAAGTGCATACACAAGCGGAATTAGATCGGGTTTTACAGATTCCTGATGTGCGCTTAATCGGAATTAACAACCGCAATTTAGAAAATTTTGTGGTCGAGCTTGAGCAGACCAAAGTTTTGATGGATAGACTAGATCCAGCCACTAGAAATAGGTATCTCTGGGTCAGTGAGTCTGGTATTTACACCCGTCAAGATTTAGATTTTGTCCAAAATTGTGGTGCAAGTGCAGTACTAGTAGGTGAGTCTTTAATCAAACAAGAAAATATTGAAGAAGCAGTTAAGAATCTAATAAAAACTTAGAAAATTAGATACAAAAATAAGGACTAGAAGCGATGGTAATGACATTAGCAATTTCTAAATATGTTAATAGTTTGCTAGAAGTAGAAACCAAGTTTTCGGTACAGCAATCTCTTAGCGATCGCTTTTTTAGTGAATGGGATGAAGATTTACCAGAGTTGACCGAAGCGGAGAAAGAACGTTGTGATTTACTAAAAGAACGCTATCTTTACCATCGCCATCATGGACATATTAGCGAAGGTCTGGTTAATCAAATAGCGATCGCTCCTTTGCTTGAAATGGCAAGCTTTTACGATCCACCTTTTGACATCAGAGCAGAATATCCTGTTCAACTTGAATCGATAGAGTTTGACGAAAATGAAGAAACTATCTATCAAGGACGTATTGATACACTCGTAATTTATAAAAAACTGTGGGTACTAGTCATTGAATCGAAAGGACAAGCATTTAGTATCGAGTCAGGTATGGCTCAAGCACTTACCTATATGCTAGATAGCCCTAATCAATTACAGCCAACCTATGGATTTATTAGCAATGGTGGATTTTCAATATTTCTCAAAGTTGTGAAAGGTGAAGTTATGCAGTATCAATTTTCCAATGATTTCTCGCTATATAACCGTAGAAATAATGAACTTTTATCTGTACTCCAAATCCTTAAGAAAATCTCTCGATTATTACAGTAAAACTGCCACAGTGCTTTGCGCTAACTTAAAGCCTAGAAATATTTTTGAAGGCGGCGCTAAGCAACGCCTTCAAAAATAGGCACTGGCTCACTAATTAGTGATATTAAGCTGTAATCCCTATCTGGCAATGATTTCAGGCTTTATTCGCAATTTGCTTGTAAAGCCTTGCCAATCAACGGCTTCATCGCTCTATCACTAATTAGCTGTCCAGTGCCCAAAAATATTTCTGTGCTACTTAAAAGCCAAATAAACTATATCTAATTACTAATACTAGAGGAGATATGAGTCAAAATTTACAACTACTATTTCAAATATTTCAGAAGTTTTTACTGCCAATTCTTCGCATTCTTGCCTTTGCTTATATCGGCTTAGCGATCGCTTTATATCTTGGACAATCAAACTTAGTTTTTATGCCTAGTAGAGATGTCATAGAAACACCTGAAATACTTGGCATAAAGTTTGAAAATATTCAAATTACAACTAGAGATAATATCAATTTAGATACTTGGTTTGTACCAGCTAAAGATAATGACTTGGTTGGCAAAGGTGTGATTTTATTTTGTCATGGTAATGGTGGCAATATTAGCAACCGCATCAGTTACTTACCCATCTTTAGAGAGTTAGGTTTGGCGACTTTTCTGTTTGACTATCGTGGCTATGGTAAAAGTGGCGGGAGTCCTAGCGAAGAAGGCACTTATGCGGATGTTGAAGCAGCTTGGCAGTACCTGACACAAGAAAGACAGATTCCCCTGCAAAAAATTATTATCTATGGTGAATCTCTGGGTGGTGCGATCGCCTCTTACTTAGCCCAGAAAATCTCACAACCCAATGGCAACAATAATGCAGGTGGTTTAGTGCTTGCTTCAACATTTACCTCTATTAGCGATCGCGCGGCTGAGCTTTATCCATTTATGCCAATTAGGTTTCTGTCCCGATTTTCCTACAACTCCATTGACCGTTTACCCAGCATTAAAATTCCTGTTTTAGTGATTCATAGCATCGATGATGAGATCATCCCCTTTCACCATGGTGAGCGCAACTTTCAAGTAGCCAACCCGACTAAAAAATTAGTTAGACTACGCGGCGATCATAATGGTGGCTTTCTGGATTCCCTCGAAACCTATCGTAATGGGCTTCACGAATTTATTCAAAGGATATAATCGTGAACAGTACAAACAAAAATTACGAATTACGAATTATCAACTTAGGAATATCTATCTGTGCTGCTAGGTTTCGATCCAGGAAAACAAAAATGTGGTGTCGCTGTCATGGGCTTAGACCGTAAGCTACATTTTCAGTCCGTCATCCCCAGCTTAGACGCGATCACAAAAGTCGGTAACTTGTTAGATAGCTATCCCATTTCCCTAATGATAATGGGCGATCAAACTGCCTCTAAGCAATGGAAAGCTGAACTACAATCCACTTTCCCCGATTTACGCATTATCACTGTAGATGAGCGTTTTAGCAGCGAAGAGGCGCGTCAAAGATTTTGGCAAATTTACCCAGCCAAAGGGTTAATGAAATTAATACCCCTTGGAATGCGATCGCCTGATCGTCCTGTCGATGACATTGTTGCTGCCATCCTGATCGAGCGGTATCTTAGTCGTCTAATTAGTTCATGACGCAAACCCAAATAATTTTTAAGTAAGACTGGCAAAACCAGTCTTACTTAAAAATTATTTGGGTTTTTCTCTAAAAGTTTTGTCAAGCTTCGTAAAGTAACGTTAAGTAAGCTTGAAGCAGGGGTGTATAGAAATGATATCTTTGCACTTGATATCAAAAGCGTATACGCAATTTGGGAGAACATCTCAATGTCTGAAGAACAAGCACAAGAAGGGCAAGTAGCAGCCTTTACTGCTCCTAAACCTACTGGCAAAACCCCAATTTGGGGTGGCAGCACTGGTGGTTTGCTCAACTCCGCCTTCACCGAAGAAAAATACTTGATCTCTTGGAATAGCCCCAAAGAGCAAGTATTTGAAATGCCAACAGGCGGCGCTGCAACTATGGTCAAAGGCGATAACTTGCTTTACTTAGCTAAGAAAGAGCAAGCCCTCGCTTTAGGTACACAGTTGCGTAAATTTAAGATCACCAATTACAAAATTTGGCGCGAATTTCCTAATGGCGACCAAGTTTATCTCCATCCTCTAGATGGTGTATTCCCTGAGAAGGTGAATGCTGGTCGTGTTGCCGCTAATAGCGTCAGCCGCAAGATTGGTGATAACCCTAATCCTATAAGCGTCAAGTTTACAGGTAAGGCTACTTACGATGTCTAATTAATAGCTTTGGCTATTACTATCGCTCTCATTTATTTTATTTTTTACAAAAGCTGTCGCGATCGCATGATTTCGGCAGCTTTTGTTTTGTGGATACGCGCTGGCGCGAGTTTCACAGTAGTCCAAAGCTGTCGCGATCGCATGATTACGGTGGCTTTTGTTTTGTGGGACTCGTGCCAGCGAGTACCCATTGCTTTCCACCAAAGCATGAGTGGTGCGGCGCGAAGCGCCGCACCACAATCTTGTGGATCGTTAAACAAGGGACTTAAGCCCCTTGTTTAATTTGCTTTGGTAATACCTCTGATAGCTTTATCGAATCTACCTTTGGTGGTATGGCTTGTTAAGAAATATAAAGTATTATTAATTCAATCAAAGATTTTTAAAGTATAGAAATCAAAACACACAGGAGATAATTGCAATGTCTGACACTACACCTACAGATCCTAAATTTGGTTTTAACAATTTCGCTGAAACTTGGAACGGTCGTCTTGCAATGCTTGGCTTCGTTATCGGTCTAGCGACAGAGTTGCTCACTGGTCAAGGTATTCTTTCCCAAATTGGCTTAATGTAGTTTTTCATAAAAAAAGCGGTCAGTGCTTAGCACTGACCGCTTTTTTTTATGCCAGATATTTCAGAATTTTCTGAAAAAGCTTTACGATTTCATCTTCACCATTATCGCGAATAAAAATATCAAAGTTTGGATGTGAGTTCGCTTCGATTAACCAGTAACTCCCCTGATCATCTAAAGCAACATCTAGACCAACATAGGCGATCGCCATTTTTTGAAAGATTGGTTTAATAAATTCATCGATTGCCTCAATCACTTGAGAATCATTTACTTGTTTAGCGATCGCCCCTTCCCAATGTAAAGGACTGAGATTGCCTGTAAATTTTGCTTGCGAAAAGTCTTTGTTATACAAAATCACTTGTTCGCCATTGAGACATACGCAGCGATATTCTTTGACAATATTGATAGACTCTTGGGCAAGAGCAATATAGTCATAGCTTTTGGAATTGATATTGAATATATACTCTAAAGCCTTTCGCATTTGCTGCGAATCGTGACATCTAAAAACATTGCTTCCTCCCGATCCCCGATTTCTTTTGAGAATAATGGGCAACTCAAATTTTTTCTCAATTTCGGCAACAATTTCATCTATGGAAAAAAATTGTAAGTACTCTTTATATTTTTCATCGCAATAGGGAGAAATGAAAGATTGAGTTCGCGGCATCTTTACGACATCTTGGAAGACTTGATAAAAATACTGCTTATCTTTAAAAATTTCAGCAACTGATTGAGGTGTTAATGGCGTTGAATAGTTAGTAAAGTAATAGTCGCGATCGCTAATTATGACTTTGACTAAGTTTTGATTAGGATGCAAAATCTCATAGGTAATAGATGAGTCTTGACAAGCCTGTATTAACATTCTGATGTTAGTCAGCATGATCTTAACTCCATTATTGTCTCTAAAAGTAGAAGGGATGAATTGCACCCCTTCTACTGTCTTTATGAAAGTGCAGTTTTTAACTGATGTTCAGCAGCTTCTAGGGCTTCGGGCAACTTACTGGCATCCTTCCCACCTGCTTGAGCAAGGTTCGGACGACCGCCACCGCCGCCACCGCAAATCTTGGCGATCGCACCGATAAATTTGCCAGCTTGTAGCCCTTTAGCAATTACTTCTTTACTGAAAGAAGCGACAAGTGTGACTTTGCCATCTTCGCTAAAGGAGCCAAGCACCACTGCACTATGTCCTAACTTCGCTGATAGTTTTTCGGCTGCCGCTTTGAGGGCTTCTGCTTCGATGTCAGGAAGTTGAGCAACGAGAATTTTAAATGCGCCAACAGGTTCTGCTTCGGAGAGGAGGCTATCAGCCTTAACCAAAGCTAGTTGCTGCTTGAGAGATTCGATTTCTTTTTGGGAATTTTTTAACTCGTTTTGCAGTCCTGTAATCCGATCGCTAATTTCTTCGGGCTTAATTTTAAAGCGATCGCTTAAATCTTTGGTTATATTGTCTCGCACTGTTAAATATTCGAGGACAGCTTGACCTGCGATCGCCTCAATCCGTCGTATACCAGAAGCAACACCAGCCTCGGAAATGATTTTGAATACGCCGATTTCGCTAGTGTTTTTAACATGTGTACCGCCACAGAGTTCCATCGATACATTAGGAATATCCATAACGCGAACTTCTGCACCATACTTTTCGCCGAACATGGCGATCGCACCTTTGGCTTTTGCTTGGGCGATCGGCAATACTTCGATTACAGAATCATGGGCTTCAGCGATCCAGTTATTGATTTGGAGTTCGATTTGATGGATTTCTTCAGTTGTAACCGCACGATTGAGATTGAAATCAAACCGAAGGCGATCGCTATCAACTAAGGAACCTGCCTGAGAAACGTTAGAGTCAACGATTTTCTTTAGTGCTGCTTGCAAGAGGTGAGTAGCGGTGTGGTGGGCTTGAATGCGACGACGCTCAGATACGGCAATTTGAGCATTAACACTATCACCAACAGTAATTTCACCACGCTCAATTTGTCCAATATGAATAAACAAATCGGCTTGTTTTTGAACATCACTGATTTTGGCGATCGCTTCACCAATAGCGAGATAGCCCGTATCACCAACCTGTCCACCTGACTCAGCATAGAATGGTGTACGGTCTAAAACGATTTGGACTTTACTGCCAGCGATCGCGGTTTTGACCAGTTCCCCATTGCCGAGAATTGCTTTGATAGTGGCGGTGCTACTGAGTTCGGTATAGCCCAAAAATTCAGTCTTACCAATTTCCTTGGCGATATTTGCCCAGTTATCTTTTGCCAGTAAATCAATATCTTCGTGGGCAGCTTGCGATCGCTCTTGTTGCTTCTTCATTTCGGACTCAAAGCCATCAGCATCAACAGCAAAGCCGACCTCTTCGGCAATCTCTTGAGTTAGCTCAAGCGGAAATCCGTAGGTATCATAGAGAGTGAAAGCATCCACACCCGAAATAGTTTTGCTGGCTTTGACTTTAGGTTTGGCAAGAATCTCTTCGAGTAACTTCTCACCACGCTCTAGGGTTTGTAAAAAGCGGACTTCCTCAATTTTGATTTCATCTTTGATCACTTGCTCTCTTTCGCGAGTATTGTTATAGACCGATTCAGAGAGGGCGATCGCTACTTCGGCAACTTCAGACGCAAATGTACCAGAGATGCCAATCAAGCGACCGTGACGTACTACTCGACGTAGGAGACGACGCATAATATAGCCACGTCCGACGTTTGAGGCATTGATGCCATCAGCGATCATATGCACAACCGAGCGTACATGATCGCCAATTACCTTGAGCGAAGTCTTTACTTTCTCATCACTCTTGTGATAATCGATTCCTGCAATATCCGCAGCTTTTTTAATGATTGGGAAGATTAAATCCGTTTCGTAATTATTGGGAACACCTTGCAAAACTTGCGCCATCCTTTCTAAGCCCAAGCCTGTGTCAATGTTCTGTTTTTTTAATGGAGTCAGATTACCATCGGCATCACGATTTAATTCCATAAACACAAGGTTGTAAATCTCTAAAAACCTTGAATCATCTTCCAAATCGATCGCATCATCACCCAATTCAGGATGAAAGTCATAATAGATTTCTGAGCAAGGTCCGCAAGGTCCTGTCGCTCCTGAAGCCCAAAAATTATCATCACCCATGCGCTGAATCCGATGAGCAGGAATGCCGATCGCATCACGCCAAATCGCAAAGGCATCCTCATCAGTATGATAGACACTAACCACTAGGCGATCGGGCGGTAGCTGAAATACTTTAGTTACTAATTCCCATCCCCAAGCGATCGCTTCTTTTTTGAAGTAATCGCCAAAGCTGAAATTGCCTAACATTTCAAAAAAAGTATGGTGACGCGCTGTTCTGCCAACATTCTCAATGTCATTGGTGCGGATACATTTTTGGGATGTGGTGGCACGAGGAACTTCAGGCTCTTGCTGTCCTAAAAAAATTGGCTTAAATGGTAGCATTCCCGCGATCGTCAATAGTACTGTGGGATCAGCAGGTACGAGTGAGGCGCTAGGCAATACCTTGTGACCACGTTCCTCAAAGAAATTGAGAAACTTTGAGCGAATTTCAGCACCAGTAAGAGAGGGAAGGCTAGCCATAAAAGTTTAGAGTAATGCAGACAGCAGATAAATGTTCAGGGAAACTTAGCAAGTTTGCAACATGATAAGTACCTAAAGTGTGGCGCACGCACGGCGTGCGCCACACTTTAGATCTGGTTTTTAGTTATGCCAAGGTACTTAATATTGGGCAAACCTATATAAATTCTTACAAATTTTAATAATTTCCTAATTGTATTATAACGATTAGGACAGCTTTGCCCAAAACTTTGGTGATTATTGCTATAGCCATACAAGAAAAATCAAAACCCAAAGTAAGAGTGGCGGCGCTTCGCGCCGCCACTCTTACTTTGGAAGCTATCAAATCTAGAAATCACCATAATCAACTTGCAAGCAGGTTAAACCCAGATCTCGCCAAACTCTAACGACTTGATCGCGATCGTCCAGCACAAAGGCAACATTGTATTTATCAAGAATAAATTGATCATAAATTTCCTGCTTGACAATGCTGTCTTTTCGCATATCACCAGACTTTCGCATATAGAGACTCTCAAATTTAATCCCATGCTTCTCCAACCATGCCAAGGTTTGAGGCTTGTATTTGTCTTCTCTTCCAGACACAAACACGATCGCTTTTCCTGATGTCTGCAAAATAGATCGTACTGGCTCATTTACTAAATCTTTCTCACAGCTAGCGCCATCATAGGGACTGCGATCGCCAATCAAAGCAATGGTTCCATCTAAATCGCAGATAATGGCATCGGGTAAGTCTGGATTATAAGCAGGTTGGGGGTTTCTAGGTGGTGCGATAAATTGATTGTACATATCGCGAATTACTTTCTCCCCAACTGAGTTAAACCGCTTTAAGTCTCTCTCAATGCAAGTCTCTAGATGTACATGGCGAAAGTCTACTATTTCTAGAACCGCTAAGCCTTTAATTAGTTCTCTAATCCGTGCTTCATGTTTGGGTGCAAGATGTGTATTATCGACGATCACATGCTTACCTTCTTCTAACGCCGATTTAATTATCAGATCTTGTATGTTTAAGACAAATTTTTCATTGCCTTTGGAATGGTAAGAATTATCAAGCATGGCGCGAAGTTCGTCTTTGTTCACCCGCTTAATTGCATTGGGTGATTTATCTACTTTTGCTTTAGCCCATGTGGATTTACCAGAAGCAGGTAAACCAATTGTGAAATAAACTGTCAACATATATCCCCGTCAGTTTTTTGTTTACATCGTTCTAATATATTGGCGATCGCGCGATCGCTTCATATCCATCTCTAACAAAAACAACAATATAACCTTAACTAGCTAAAGTAGAAAGATTGTAACTATTCAGATTTTTAACAACATTATTTTAAGTGAACGTCTAACTAATCGTCTAAACTGTAATCATCATAGGCGATTACGCTATGCGAATCCAGAGTGCCAAAAAATTTATCCAGACGTTAAGAAGATTCAACATTAGTCTCTAAATCTCTTATACTCTTTTTTATCACTTTGATAAAATCTTGCATATCTCGGACAGTTTGAGACACCTCTTTTGCTTTGTCTTCAGTTATTGCATAATCACCTGCATGAGCTACAGAATTACGAAGCTTTTCAATTTTTTTAAAAATATCTTTGGCTTCATTTTTATCAGTAGATAGATTATTGTTAAAAAGCTTAGAACTCATCAATATATCTCTTTTATCACAAAAGTCAGTAGCCGATAACCTATCAATAGCCATATTGTTATGATTAAGGTATTCCCATTTTTCATTAACAAGTTCTTTTCTGCGTTGACTGAGTTTATTAATCCAGTCCTCAAAAGGAAAGTCTTTACGTATAAATTCTGACATTAGAAGCTCAAGATATGTAATCAAAGAGAATAGAACTGGTCTAACTTCTAGCTTTTGAAGATCGCTAATTGTTACAATTCCTTTTATCTCAGTACCATCTAAAACTAGGCGGCAGGGATGCTTATCTGCTTCCTCTATAAATGAAAGAATACTAGCATGAGATGAAATCAAGATAGATTGATCAAGTCTATCCATTGCTTCCCCTACTGTCTTAACAAAATCTCTATCTTTTGCATCCTTCTTATTTAATAATCCCACGATAATTTCTTGAGAACAGACTGGAATATGGTCGAAATTTTCAAGTTGTTCTTTTTCTAAAATTGATTCTAAAGAATCGTCAATGTTACAAGTTATAGGGCAATTAGTAGAAATCAGAGAGATTGGAAAGAAGTCTCCAATAGACAAAAACATTTGATCACTTTTTTCATTGAGAGGTTGACTAGCCCAATTTCTGTTGCTCATTTACTTTGGATACCTAGACAAAAACAAGTTGAGATATAAACCTTGTCTAAAATTATAGAACTAAAAGCTTAGAATGCCTGCCCAGTAAGATTTTTACTAAAATACCCGCAGCCCATATTTAATCATGGTTTTAGTCGGTTTTATAATCCTGTTTTTATTTATCCTGTAACTAGAATCCCCACCAATTAGACATTACCAAGCTTCCAAACCTACAGGCGAACCCCAATTCTCTTCTTGCGGCTTATAGAACCCATTTGGTATCTTAGGAAGAGTAGAAAAAGGAGTCAAACATGGGATATAGCAGCAGCCTAAGCGATCAAGAGTGGGAGATTATAGAACCTCTGTTACCTAAAAAAAAGAAGACGAAACCACCAACATGGAC
>NZ_NDHW01000202.1 GCF_002251945.1 Pseudanabaena sp. SR411 | reverse complement strand
TYWATTTAGCTGATACTGTATCTGTCATGGTTTAACTTGTTTTCCTTTAGTCTATGTCAAAAGTCTATGTCAAAAAAAGTAGGAAAGAGCTTTTGGTGGCTATGGCTGATTGCAAATATTATCGGCAATGCGATGTTACCGATCCTCGTTTGGCAAGATCCTTACGATCTGCGATCGCGTATTTTTATCAATGAAATACTGCATGGGGTAGGGATTTCTATCGCTCAGTCTGTAGTGTTGCGCGATCGCTTTACCAAAGAGGGATGGTGGTTGCCGCTAACTCTGTGTGGCTGGAGCGTTGGCTTAATGATTGTCTTTTTTGTGCCTGCCCTATCATTGCGATCGCAGATACAAAGCTTGCCATCACTCTCAACTTTGATGATTGATTTTGCGATCATTGGAGTGGTTGTGAGTATTAGCCAATGGCAGTTACTCAAATCATTTCGGGCGGCGGGATTGTGGTTGTTTGCGAGTCCGATCGCTTTGTCTCTGAGTACTTTAGGGCTATATTTCGGCTATACGTTGAGGTCAACTATATTGGCTAGTGCCTTGCAAGGATTAATCTATGGCGCTATTACAGGATTAGCTGCTGTTAAAGTTTTGCGATCGCCAAAGATTTTACCCAAAAACAAAAAATGATGAGTGGCGCTTCGCGCTGCCCATCATACAAATCATCCAAAAACACAAAATGGCTACGCCATTTTGTGTTTTTGGATGATTTGTTGGGTTTGTTTTTTAATTCACAAAAGTGTCGTCACGCTTTTGTGAATTGGTATCACTCTTCATTGGCAGATTCTACAAATCGCAAATCTCGTTTTAAAAATGTTTTCTCGCCTGTTTCCGTGTCCACCGTTGCTCGAATTAAACTAGTCCTGATCACCAGCAGCTTTGCCATGTAGTAAGGGCTATCTGGTTCCAAAATCAATACGCGATCGCCAACTTGTAATGGTCGAATCGTGGGTATTGGCATATTTCTCTTGTTGTCTAAATCTGAGTCAAGACTGCCTTGAGATGAAGTCTCAACCAACTCAGATGACGAAACTCGATCTTTAATTAAATGTTCTACATATTGCTTGAGTTTTTGCTCTAGGTTAGCTTCTAAGGCGGAAAAGCGTTCAAGTTCTTCCTGTTGAACAAAAGTTGGTCTTAACCTGTTACCCAAAATATAATGTAAACCCTGAATTATTAACTCTGCCTCCGTTTTACCAGTAATTTTAGTTTTTTCGACCAAGCTTGCATAGAGTTCACTAGATAGCTGAACAGTTATGGCGTGACTAGGAGAATTAATGTCAGGGCTTTCCATGGTAGTTATTCTTGATAAGATGATGATTGGCTGTGAACCAAATACTATGCTCCAGTCTAAACCCCAAATCAAAAGGTAATACAGGAAACTCTATGTCTGTCGAAGTCGGTCAAAAAGCTCCAGATTTTACTTTACCTAGCGATCGCGGTGATATTACCCTCAGCCGCTACGAAGGTAAGACCAATGTTGTACTAGCCTTTTATCCAGGAGATTTTTCTCCTCTTTGCACCAGTGAGATGCAATGTTTCGCAGATGATTGGACAAAATTTCGGGAAGCTGGAGCAGAAATCCTTGGCATTAGCACCGATCCAATCGAGAAACATATTGAGTTTTCTAAAAAGTTAGGTTTACAGTTCCCCTTGCTAAGCGATCGCAACCAAGAGGTTTGCAAAAAGTACGGGGTTTCCAGTTTATTTGGTAGTAAACGCGCCTATTGCATCATCGATATTCATGGCATCATCCGTTATAAGCATATTGAATTTCTGCCTGTTTTTAAGCGTGAAGATTCGGAACTCTTGGTCGTATTGAGAAGTCTCAAATCTTAGAATTTAAAATGAGTGGCTTAAATGAAGAACTGATTTTTGATGGCGCGGCTTCGCTGTGCCATCAAAAATCAGTTCTTCATTTTACGGCAAATCCCTAAGCACTCATCTTAATCTTAAAGACTCAGTTTGGGATGTCACCTATGAAACCTATAATTTGCGCTCTATTCCTAGGCCCGATCACCACTCTAGCTGTATTCTCAACCCAATTTACCGATATGGCAAGCGCTCAATCCGTCACCGCCAAAAGCTGCGTTGCTGATGTTATTGGTCAAGATATTGGCTCACAAGTAAATATCCGATCAGGTGCAGGGACTATTTTTAATGTGATCGGCACGGTATCGGTGGGTAACCTTGTGATTGTGGCTAATGATGATCAAGACAAGAGTAGAGTCATAGCTCCGCTTAGTCGCAAAGATAGCGAAGGGAAGACTTGGTATTTAACGACCAGATTTCGAGCAAGTCCTTATAAGGGTTGGATGAGAGAAGATTTCTTAAAGTTAAAATGTCCTTATCCATAAAAAAGAAGAGAGAACTTAAAATGTTCTCTCTTCTTTTTTGTAGCTATAGTCACCCGTATCAGTACAAAATAAACCCCAAATAGTGTAAGGCGGCGCTTCGCGCCGCCTTACACTATTTTACTAACAAGAATGGCGACAACTATATCAATTCCGCTGGTTTAAAATGAATTCAGCGATCGCTAAATCTTGCGGTGTAGTCACTTTGAGATTAGTTTCTTCACCCGTAACGATCTGTACTGCTAAGCCAACTTTTTCTAATAAAGCCGCATCATCGGTGACTTCCCATCCTAGTTCCAAGGCGGTGAGATGAGCATTTTTGATTACATCTAGTTGGAAACCTTGAGGAGTTTGCGCCGCCCAAAGATGATCACGGTTGGGGGTATCGACAATGGTTAAGCCATCGACGACTTTAATCGTATCTTTGACTGGCACAGCCGCAATAAAACCTTGCATCTTTTGCAAAGCCACATCGCAACGATCAAATAGTTCAGGTGTCACCAAGCATCTCGCACCATCATGGATTAAGACGCGATCACAATCTATCGGCAAAGCTTTTAAACCATTGAATACCGAAGCTTGACGAGTTGCTCCACCTTGAATCAGTCGAATTGGCTTAAGTTGACTGATCTCATTAAAAATCTTTTGAAACTCTGGATAGTCATGGGGTTGTCCCATTACGCCAATCCAAGCGATCGCCTCAGAAGCGATCGCTGCTTCTAGAGTCCATTGCAAAATTGGCTTGCCGAGTAAAGGTAATAGCAACTTGTTGCAATCGGCTCCCATGCGTTTGCCGCTACCCGCCGCAGGAATTAGTAGATGACAGGTCATAGATTAATCGGCAAGATGCCACCAACCAAATGCGGGACCAATAAACCGAATCGTCACCCAGATTAAGGCGGTTGCACCAATGCCATACCAAGCCGCTTGGGTAGAAACTTCGACAAATTTATTAGCCTTGTCTTTGGTTAAGAAAGGTATCCAAGATGCGATCGGCTCAGTCTTACCATAATCATCACCTAAGACCTGCTTACGGCGTTTTGATTCGCCCATAAAATATATGCTCCTAAACTAACAATTGCTCTAAAGGATCAATAATTGCTGTGATAAAGAATCATCTTTTTTGTTGCTTGGCTTTGCCAAGCAACAAAAAAGATGATTCTTTATTTTAACTGAGCGTCCCTAAATAATATCAGTAGCCAACAAAACTCAACCTAAGAACAACTTATAGACTGGATTTTGGCTTTCACCCCAGTAGCGATAACCGAGAGTATCGAGAAATGCTTGCCACTCTTCCATTTCTGATGGTGGTACTTGCACGCCCACAACAATCCTTCCATAATCTGCACCATTGTTTCGATAATGAAATAGGCTAATATTCCAGTTAGGACTCATGGAGCCGACGAACTTCATCAAAGCTCCTGGACGCTCAGGAAACTCAAAGCGATAGAGTAGCTCATTATTTGCAAGAGGAGATCGCCCGCCGACCATATGGCGTAGATGCAGTTTCGTGAGTTCATCATCCGTAATCTCGATCGCGGTAAATCCATTCTCAGCAAAAGTGGTTGCTAGATTTGCGGCATCAGCGCGATTAACAATCTGCACACCAATAAAAATATGAGCAATTTCTTGATCAGCAATCCGATAGCTAAATTCAGTTAAGTTCCGCTTACCCAACAGTTCGCAAAATTTCCGCAAACTCCCTGACTGTTCAGGAATAGTTACCGCAAAAATAGCTTCGCGGTTTTCACCTAATTCGGCACGTTCGGCAACAAACCGCAAGCGATCAAAGTTCATATTCGCACCACAGGCGATCGCTACTAGGGTTTGTCCTGCGATGCCCTCACGTTCAACATAAGCCTTTGCCCCTGCGATCGCCAAGGCTCCAGCAGGCTCTAAAATTGAACGTGTATCTTCAAAAACGTCCTTAATCGCTGCACAGGTATTATCAGTATCAACCAGCAAAATTTCATCGACATATTGCTGACAAAGCCGAAATGTCTCTTTACCAACTTCTCGCACCGCCACTCCATCAGCAAACAAACCAACTTGATCGAGGCGCACTCGATGCCCAGCCTGTAGCGATCGCGACATCGCATCAGAGTCAACAGGTTCCACACCAATAATTTTAATCTCAGGACGTAGCCGCTTCACATAGGCGGCCACACCTGAAATCAATCCACCACCACCGATCGCCACAAAAATCGCATGGATTGGCTTCTGATATTGGCGCAAAATCTCCATACCAATCGTTCCCTGTCCCGCAATTACATCAGGATCATCAAAGGGATGAATAAAAGTTAAATTCTTTTCCGCTTCCAGTTGACGGGCATAGGCATAGGCATCGTCATAGGTATCGCCATGCAAGACCACTTCACCACCGCGCATTTTTACCGCGTTTACTTTCACCTGTGGTGTAGTCACAGGCATGACAATAATCGCTTTTGTACCTAACTCGCGAGCGCTAAGAGCCACACCCTGAGCATGATTGCCTGCTGACGCAGCGATTACACCTTTCATGAGCAAATCATGGGGCAATTGCGCCATTTTGTTATAAGCACCACGTAACTTAAAGGAGAAAACCGATTGCATATCTTCTCTTTTAAGTAATAGTCGATTATTTAATCTTGCCGATAGATTGGGAGCCAATTCTAAGGAAGATTCTTGCGCGACATCATACACGCGAGCTTTGAGAATTCGTTCTAAATAGTCAGACTGCACAACGATATCAACTCAATTATTGATTTTTATAGGTTGCTGTGCCGTGAGTACTCCAACCTATAAAAATTTGTTTAGCAATCTACAATTTTACTCTCTTTTTCGCATTTTAAAGCACGAACTTACACCAAAACAGAAAATGGCTACGCCATTTTCTGTTTTAAAACCCTTACTGGGTTTGGTTATTAACTCACAAAAGTGTGGTCACTCTTTCGTGAATTAGTACTAGAATCTCTGCTAAATAGAGAACCAAATTTTTGTAGCGCGGCTCTGCCGCGCTACAAAAATTTGGTTTCTTACTATGCGTCCCTAAGCACGCACTTCAGCAAAAATCTTATTGAGAATTTCTTGAGCGCCCTTAGATTTTAAGTCGTCAGCAAGTTCTGCACCGATCGCTTCAGGATTAGTCAGATCGCCTGTTACTTCACCCCTAACGAGAGTCTTCCCATCAAGGCTCGAGACAATTCCTTTTAAAGTGAGTTTATCAGCAGTAATGGAAGTATTCACTCCAATGGGAACTTGACAACCACCTTCAAGTTCACGCAAGAAAGCACGCTCAGCGAGGCAGCGTTGTGTGGTGGGATAGTGGATAATTGGTGTAAACAAAGCCAAGATATCGGGGTCTTCAGCACGGCACTCAATTCCTAACGCACCCTGTCCAACCGCGTGAAGTGAAATTTCTCCATCAATTACCTCATGTACGCGATCGCCCATTCCCAAACGACGCAAACCTGCGGCTGCAAGAATTAGCGCATCGTACTCACCAGAATCAAGCTTTTGCAAGCGTGTATTCAGGTTACCGCGTACATCCTTAAAGGTGAGGTGAGGATAGTAATGACGTAACTGAGCTAAGCGGCGCAGTGAAGATGTACCAACTACAGTACCTGATGGCAGAGTTGCGAGGGTTTTATCCTTCAACTTTTCATGAACAACTAAGGCATCGGCAGGATCTTCACGTTCAGTTACTGCACCAAGGATTAGCCCCTCTGGTAAATGAGTTGGTAAATCTTTAAGACTATGTACTGCTAGGTCTGACTCTTTAGTCAGCATTGAGACTTCTAATTCTTTGGTAAATAAGCCCTTATCACCAATTTTGGCTAACGCTACGTCAAGGATTTTATCGCCCTGTGTACTCATGGTGACGACATCAAACTGGCGATCGGGATGTGCTTTGCTTAGTTCCGCTTGTACCCAATGCGTTTGTACCAGTGCTAGCTGACTTTTGCGAGAACTAATGCGAACTGTTGAGGATGCAACCATAGGACAGAGGGTGGATAGTAAAAAGATTAATTAAGGTGGAATTTGTAAGGTGAGATTTTTAAGACAAAAAGAAATTATAAAAATCGAAATAAAAGCACCATTTTCTATTCAAACAGGTTTTGCTGCTATTTCTATGCGATCACCTAAATATAAAATGTAAAGAATTCTTACAGCTTAAAATCTACAAGCATTCAGCCCTGCAAAGCGCCGCCATACTTTCTTAGTTTTTAGCTTTTAAATTGCCACAGGTAAATTGTCAACACTATTCTGCAATTTGCAAATGGCTTTCAAAATAGTGTTGACAATACTTGCAGCAATTTTTCTGAGGAATCAGGTTCCATCAGATGAAGTGATGGCAAGGGTTGATAAGTTGGAGATGAAGCATTTTGAGGATTTTGCTGAATATAGGAAAACTCGTAATACACTCCATTGGTAGTTAATCCCCAAACGGATTTTTGTTGTTCTAAACTTTTATAGGCGTAAGTAAGTAATTGCGGTAAACCTTCCGATGCACTGATACTGGTATTTTTTGCTTCGATCGCTAAAATCCAAAAAGCAATATCGTTAACCGCAGGACGATTCTTATTAATACAAATCAGGGCTAATCTGCCTGTGATACTAATATCTTCATCTTCAATATTAATCATTAATCCGATCTATTTCCTGTTCCATTCGCATTTTGATCGGAGCGCGATAGAAACCTGCTAGCCTAAATAATGGCATCATTGTCAGCGCCATCACCATGCCCTCTAGCACCTTCCCATCGTTAAGATAGTTTTTAAAGTCATTACGAATTTGGGTAAGTTCAGAAATCTCAAATTCTGATAATGGATCTAATTGAAGCAAAGATTTGAACGCGCCATAGGATATCTCCTGAAATTTGAGGTATTGATAAACTTGATCTACTTGATCTAAATGTCAAGGTGCTAGCGTTAAGGACAGGCATAATTTTATTTCGGCAGTCTTTTGTAAATTATATGAGATTATTCTATAACTAAAAAAATCACCGCCGAGAGGCGGTGATTTTTTTAGTTAATTGCGGACAGCTTCGATTAGACGAGAGAAATAAAATGAGGTGGCAGTAAATTCCTTACGCTTAATCGTGAAGCCTAGCTTCTGAAGAACACGGCGCACATCAGACTCTTTGTGCAGATAAGCGCGAGTTGCTTTGCTAGGACCTGGAACCATATCGCCCACTTTTTTCATCAGCAAATAGTAAGGATTTTGAGGAGCAAAACTGAGAATCAATCGGGATTTAGCAAGGGATGCGAGATGTTCGATCATCAATTCAGAATCGCGATCGGGATAGTGGATCAATACATCTAGACAAATTACAGTGTCATATTCCCCAGATAAGGCGGCTAAATCCTTGACTTCAAAGATAGGATTTTCAGGATCGGCGGCGCGTTCTTTGGCTTCACCCACCATCTTTTCGGAAATATCGCTGGCATATACTTTTGCACCCATTGCCGCGAGGGGAATGCTCAAACTACCAGTACCACAACCTGCATCACAGACCGTTTGACCTATGGCATTCTTGTCATTTTTAAACCAGTTCAAAACATAATCAACAGTTTGTTGATGTCCAGTACGGATATCGCGTTGCACTCGATTGACATCACCACCTTCGCCATAAATCCGTCGCCAGCGATCAAAACCAGTGGAATTAAAATAATCGCGAACTATTTCTTTATCTTTGGGAGATGCTTTAGCTGAGGGATTGTTGAGTGCTTTATTAGCCATGATTGTGAAGAAAGCTTACAAAAAAGCTGTTTAAATTAGTAGTTTTGTTACAGATGATGATTTTACCCCAGAAAGTATAGGCGACACGATGCACTACCTCTACTTTCTGGGTTTTATACTAAACTAAAGCAGCCGCCACAAAAATTTCCTATGCAACTTAATCGCATCATTGCTCTCGTCTTAGTCGCAATTTGTTTCATATCGGCAACTTTTGGCATCCAGCGTCGCCAAATGGATGAAGAGTTAAGTTTAAAGAAAGTACTCGATCGAGATCGCCTTGAACTAGTTTCGCTAGATGGAGTGATTACAGGAGCAAGGGCTTCAGCATCAGGGGCAATGGCAGTACGCGATCGCCTTCGTGAATTAATTGAAGACGAATCTGTCAAAGGCGTATTGCTATCGATTAACAGCCCTGGGGGAACCGTAGGCGCAAGCAAAGAACTCTACCAAGCCGTTAAGGACTTAAGTGAAGCAAAACCCGTTGTTGTAAGTATGCTCGATCAAGCGACCAGTGGCGGCTACTATGCCGCAAGTTCAGCAACTAAGATTTATGCGAATGCTGGTACATTAACAGGCAGTATCGGCGTGATTTTAAGCGGTTTCAATGCTAAGGAATTATTAGATCGGGTAGGTATTCAACCACAAACGATCAAAACTGGCCCCTACAAAGACATGTTCTCACCATTTCGTGAACTAGGTGATCCTGAGCGCCAACTCCTGCAAGATCTCCTACAAAGTACTTATCAGGAATTTATCACTGATGTTTCTAAAGGTCGAAAATTGGACTTAGATGTAGTCCGAAAGCTAGCGGATGGGCGGCTTTATACAGGACAACAGGCTAAAGATAATAAGCTGGTTGATGCTCTAGGAACATTAGATGTGGCGATCGCTGATTTGCGGAGTTTATCTAGAAAAAAATTCAATTTGCCTGAAGAAAGAGAATTACCTATTCGTAAATCTCCAGCTTCCTTTGAAAGACTATTAGATCAATTACTCAGTCAAGCTAATGTCAGCATTGCTTTGCCATTTTTTGATATTGCTGGTACTAACAGGATTTCTGGGGTGATCGCTGATCAGCTAACGTCAAAACTAACTAGTCGCAATATGCAAACAAGTAGTTACGATCCACCTATTTTATTAATGCCAAGCTGGTTTCATTAAAAAAAGGTTCTTTGCGCCTTTTTCTATGACTATGGTTTAGCTAATTTTTGCTTGACTTTGGATATGATCCCGCTAGCGATCGCACCAGCCATAACGATACCTAGCACGGGTTGAATCAATGGCTCCCATAGTTGTCTCCATAGCTCTAAGCCAAGATTTATTTTCAGGGTTTCGCCGCCGAGGGCAACCAACAACCACGCAAAAAAGAAAAATACTAAGAACAAATTGAACATCAAAAATTTGTTCGTCCAGCGACCAATGGTTTCCATAGTTCATTAAAAATAATAAATTTTTTGCTTGAAAGCGCTTTGAGAAAATCTTTCATAGCAATTCTCATTATGAAACCAATTTTGGTATTTCCAGCGCCTTCGGCGCTGGAAATACCAAAATCGTTTTTTTGAAAGCCCGCCGACGGCGGGCTTTCAAAAAAACGATTTTAATAATGAGAATTGCTGAATCTTTCAAGCGTTTTCAAAACAATCGGGGTAACGTTGCCGCTACCCCGATCGCTTATATCGTTTTTGTTTTATAAATGAGACAGTACAAACGTACAGGACGTACTTAAAAGTTTTTTATAAGTTTTTGTGATTAAGTCAAGACTTAAAATTGAAACCTATTTGAAACCAACTGCTGCTTGCCACACAAAAGCGAGTAGCAAGAAAAATACAGGAATAACGGGAAGAACGTTTACCAGTGGATCGAAAATTCTATACGCTTCAGGTAACGTTGCAATCAATAGACTAAGTGGCATTAAAAATAGACCTCCTTCAAGAGCTAAGATGAATTTTACCACGTCAAAGAAGCCATTCTTTTGTCTGAAAATTTTTTATCCAAAGGTTTATAAAATAGGTTTATTTATGGCGATCGCAAAGACTAAAAACATAAAAAAACTCCTACAGGCTTTCAATGTTGCCGTTTTATCTCTCCTACTCTGTATTTGTACCTTTGCCTTTAGCGCTGATGCTTGGGCAACTGTGCAGATAAAGCTGACTAATGTTACTTACGAAGCATGTACAGGTGATGCAGGTAAAAATATGGTGCTGGGCGGCGGCATCATGTCGGCAAAGTGTTACATGATCAAGGGAAATGCCGACAACCCATCGGGCAAAGTTGTGTACAATGCCGACATTTTTGGCCGAATCTATGATGCGAATGGTAATGATGCTATGCCTGAGAGAGCGCGATTAGGTGCAGTTGATGAGATTCCTACTGGCAAAAGTGACTTTCAAATTATGGTAGCAATTCCCGCCGAACAGCCTGAGCCTCTTGAGCTTAAGCAATTTAAAGCTTCAGGATTTGCTGGCAAAGTCAGACGTTAATCGCACTCAAGTTAAAATATATATAAACCCAATCATATAGAGGCGGCGCTTTGCGCCGCCTCTATATGATTGGGTAAAATCTAATTATAAAGTCCTCTGAATTGATATTGATCCAAAAATATGGCTGTTAAAGTTTTAATTCCCACTCCACTGCAACAATTGACCAATAATCAAGCCACTGTCGAGTGTACTGGTGATTCTGTTCAAGCAATTATTGATTCTCTCGAAACTAGTTGCCCAGGGATCAAAGCCCGCATTTGTGATGAGAAAGGTAATCTTCGTCGCTTTGTTAATTTTTATGTCAACAGCGAAGATATTCGCTTTCTTGATGGGGCTAATACAGCCCTCAGTGATGGTGATGAAGTAAGTATCATTCCTGCGATCGCGGGGGGCTAATCACCATAAAAGGGGATGCAAAGCATCCCCTTTTATTTCATGGGTTAATCAAGGCGATCGCTATTTCCATCACCCAAATTACTGATTGTTTTTTAGGATCTGGATCAACTTTGCCCTTGTCCCCCCAATTCTGGAGCCATTTTCCTAAGCCGCCCATGGAGTCACCCATCCATTGACCTACTTGGGCAAAAATTTGCTGGGGACCAACACCAGTTAATACTTGAATTGCAAAAATCACTGCAACTATCAAAAATGCAGTTTTGAAGCTAGCTTTAATGACGCTCAGCAACCACCACAACAGTAATAAAGAGACTATTAATGCGCCGATCACTAGGGGCAAATTCATAGATTTTCTAATCCCATCTCAAGTTCAAAAAGTTTATATCAAATCACAAAAGTGTGACTACACTTTTGTGATTTGAAAACCAAACCCAGTAAGTTTTTTTAAGCAAAGCAAAAAATGGCTGCTCCATTTTTTGCTTTGCTATTATTAGATTTTGGCACGATCGCGCCATTGTCAATTGGTCATCATGTCTCACGACTTACAACTTTATCAAGCTAGGCTAGATATTTCGCAAACTGAATGCGATCGCCTCTGGCAGATCCTTTCAGAGGATGAGCGATCGCGTGCTGACCGCTTCAAACGTGAATATCTCAAGCGCAATTTTGTCGCGGCAAGAGGGAATTTACGAGAAATTCTAGCGTTAAGTCTAGGCTGTGAACCAAGAACAATTCAGTTTGGTTATAGCGATCGCGGCAAACCTTACATTCAAAATTTCAACGGGCTTCATTTTAATCTATCGCATTCCCAAGATTTAGCAATCTATGCAGTGTGTAGTGATTATGAGATAGGTATAGATTTGGAATTTATTAATTTCCACTGTGATGTTGATAGTATTGCTGAGCGTTATTTCTTACCTTCAGAGCAGAAAGTTATTAGCAACTTATGCGATCGGGACAAATACTTAGCTTTTTATCGAGCATGGACTCTCAAAGAAGCCTATGGTAAAGCAACAGGGGAAGGTATTGCTAATATTCTTGATCAAGTGGATGTGTCTCCATTACTAGAGAATCCTATGGGTGAGACTTTGCGAATTCAAGACTGGAATCTAAAACTAATTGCCTCAGAATTCCATATAGATTTAAATTATTCTGCGGCTTTGTGTTTTGCTTAAAAAGAGTAATGGCGGCGCTTTGCGCCACCATTACTCTTTTGGATTGCTCGAACCTAATTCTCAATAGAAACTTCGACTTTGTCAATATCAGAGACAATTTCAGGAACTGGTAGAACTAAGCGATCGCTACACATTGATCGCAACTTATCGACAAACATTGAAGACTCAGCAAGTAAAGTCATATTTTCATAAGCGGAGCGATAAACTTCAGAATACTCAGATTCTGAAGTTGGAGGATAAACTTTTGCGGGGGCTGTCATTCCCGAAGGTGTGGTAAGCCGACTAGGATATTTTTGAGGTTTAGGATCGGCACTTTGAGGAGCAACTTTAGCAGTCTTTGCAATTCCCATCATTGAGCGTCGAGGAAATGGAAGTGGTGAATTCGATTTTTCGGTAGCTGTAAATGGAGGGATTTCAGCGATCGCCGTTTCTCGATTGGAAGTATGTGGAGGCGTATAAAAAATCCGATCTTCATAAATTACAGCCACATCACCACAGACCAAACGCTCGAATTCTCGGTTGTAGCGACAATTTGGTTCACCTTTGCGTTCCCATAGATGCAAGATTTGATCCACTGAAACCGCTTTATATCTTCCTTGAAACAGTGATTCGATGACAGCTTGGCGCACCCATTCAGATTTAAAATTTCCCCATGCACGAGTCAAGTCTCTAATGGTATAACCACCAAGATCAAAACTGTAATGCTGCAATAGGGCGATCGCAATTTCCATGAGGGCGACTTTGGAAAAAATTATGTATCATCATTCTACATTAAAACCCTAAACTTGAGTTGCTAGACTTGCGATTACAGCAATTCTAATTATAAAAATCGGTTTTTTGAAAGCCCGCCGTTGGCGGGCTTTCAAAAAACCGATTTTGGTGCTTCCAGCGCCTTCGGCGCTGGAAGCACCAAAATCGGTTTCATAATGAGAATTGTTGTTGCGATTACCTCAAGTTTAGGGCTTTATATAGCGCTCCTAAATGAGTTGTAAGATTTGGAGAGTTGTGAGAGTGCGCCCCTTCGGGACGCACTCTCACAACCCATCTAGGATTGCTATATTTGATGTGAAAACCAGATTGCAGCTTCAGTATTAGTTTTGGTAGTTAGCTGTTCCAAAGTTTTTTCTAATAATGAGACCGCTAAATTTGGTAAGACTTGAGAAAATTCACATTGTTTATAAACTCCACTTTCATCTAATTGGAACGCAAATAGTCGATAAGCGCGGACATCAATCACCCAATATTCAGAAATACCTAGTTCAGCATACACTCGCTTCTTTTCGTCCAAATCGATCGCTAAAGTCGTATCCGCAATCTCCCCTACGAGATCAGGCGATCGCCACTGCTCTAAATTAATGAAACGTGATTGTCCAGCTTTCCAAGTTGGAATGTTTTCCCCAACATATAAAACTATATCTGGTGCTGCTGCTCGAAATCCTTGTTTCTCAATCTGGCATCCGCGAAACGAAGCAATACGGCAATGAGGATTTTGCATTGCCCAAATTGCAAATATCATTTCAAACAATGCACTAAACTGTGAGTGATGAATTCCTTCTGCGCCCATTTTTATCCACAAGTGTTCCTTATAAAAAAATAATTTATAGCGATCGCCGTTATCGTCATCGCGCAGCATTACATAATCATCCCAAGTTGCTTGCTGCCATTTTTGTTGAGGTTTTATTGCCGCAATCATTGTCTAGCCCTCGTGGTGTATAGAAATCAAACCAAAACACAAAATGGCATAGCCATTTTGTGTTTTGGTATTACTTAATAGAGAAAAGGAGCGCTTAGCGCTCCTTTTCTTTTGGTAAGAAAAAACAGGCTAGTCAAAGATATGACTAGCCTGTTAATTTGCATAATTAACTCGCAAGATTGGACACCTTACTGCAAAACGAGTTTTACATTGGCATTGCTCAGTCCAGGACGCTTAACTTCAGTTAGAGCCTTGTTTACAGCATACTTCTGGTTGATCGAATTGATCAGCTCAGTCTGATTGTGCTTTTTGGCGACACCCCAAAGATCAGCAATTAGATCAAATGAGCCGTCAGCATTACGCGACCAACCCAAATCATAATCACCTTCAAGAGTTGCCACAATGTCGGCACGGATGCGTTGGCTGTTATAGCCGCGAACATCAGCTTCAGTCTTAACACTGATACCCAGATCGCGCAAAGACGACTTGAGGACTTCGGCATCAGTAATTTTTGTGCGAAGTGTGCTGAAATGAGACATAATAGTTTTGCTCCTGTAAATAAATGTGAACTTGACTGTTAACTCGAACGGGAGACATAAGAGTGTTGGTGGTTCTTACTCCTATGTTAGCTGCTAGATCGATTGTCTTTTGATAAGACATTCTTTAGAATCTAGCCTTAAACCTGCTGACTACGAAACAGCAGGATAAGCTTTTCAAAACTCCATACGCTGATATTCAGCGACTGAAGTAGCAGCGGGTCTAGCCCGCATTCTTGCCCAGTCACGCAAAGCAGCAACCTGCTCAGTCATCGTGCGTGATAAGGGAGTCGTGGATTTCACAGCCGAAATTATATCTAGCTGCGTAAACTCCCGATCTTGGGCAAAAGCCTCATACATGGCAGCAATTACTGCCTGTTCGATTTCCGCCCCCGAAAAACCATCGCTTACTTTCGATAGTTGCTCAAAATCGAACCTGTCTAATTTTTCAACATCTGGACGACGCTTACACAGATGAATTTTGAAAATATCTCTGCGTTCTTCACCGTTAGGTAAATCAACGAAGAAAAGCTCGTCAAAACGTCCCTTGCGGAGAAATTCCCCTGGTAACTTTTCGATACGATTGGCGGTTGCCATCACGAATACAGGTGATTTTTTCTCCTGCATCCATGTTAAGAATGTACCGAAGATCCGTGATGACGTACCACCATCGGAATCCGCTGAACCTGCTCCCCCAGCAAATGCTTTGTCAAGCTCGTCAATGAATAGGATCATTGGTGAAATTGATTCAGCAACTTTGAGAGCATTGCGTAAATTTGCCTCTGACTTGCCAACCGTTGAGCCATCATAAACACGTCCCATATCAAGGCGTATTAATGGTAATGACCATAACCTAGCAGTTGTCTTGGCGATTAAGGACTTTCCACAACCAGGAACACCAAGAATCAGCATCCCTTTGGGTTGAGGTAATCCATAATTTCTAGCTCTCTGACTAAAGGCATTTGAGCGCTGTTGCAACCAATGCTTTAGTTCTTCGAGTCCCCCGACAGCATCTAAATCTTCTTCATCTTCGATATATTCGAGGATGCCATTGCGGCGAATTAGTTGTTGCTTTTCTGAAAGTACAATATCGACTTCTTCTTCAGTTAGCTTGCCATTAGTGACCTGAGCTTTGCGATAAACTTTTTCTGCTTCATCTTGAGTTAAACCCAAGGTAGCTCTAACTAGCTTTTCGCGAGTTTCAGATGATACTTTTTTAGTGCGAACTTGTCCAAGTTGTTGATCGAGTACTTCTTCGATCGCCTTCATATCTGGTAGAGGAAAATCAAGTACGACGATTTCCTTTTCTAACTCAACAGGGATCACTTGAATCGGCGACATCAAAATAATTGTTTTCTGAGTGCCTTTGAAGTTAGCGATCGCATCACGCAAACAACGAACAGTTACAGGATGATCTAAGAAAGGATGCATATCCTTAAAAATATAGATAGCAGGATCTTTCTGATCAGCACGAGTAATCCATTTCAAAGCTGCTTCCGCAGATTCGGTATTGTGTTGCGCTGCCCCTGTGGTTTGTCCATACTCAACGATGCCGTGGGTCACAGTCCATGTGAACATGCGACGTACTGGCTTCAGTTCAGAGATGTTTGAAATCGCCCTTTCTGCTCTTTCTTCCTCTGGTGTATTGAGGTAGATCAAGGGATATTGGGCTTGAATTAAAATGCTAAGTTGCTCTTGCATATAGTAATACCGAGGTTTATGCCTCTGTCCTCACCTTGTCTACAGAAAAAATTCTAGGAAGTGCAGATGATTGATTTAGCTAATTGAAACTAGCTCCTCATCTGGACTGTCAGCTTTGCCAACAGTAACAGGTAAAGCTTGGATGCGATTGCCCCCGATTGCCAGCAGTTCACCATCACGGATTACAACAGTTTGAGAACAGCTCGGACAGTTGTAGGTTTGATGGGTATGCCCGATACCTGAAGATTCGACAATATCAGCATGGGCGAGGTAAAAGCTAATCGCTTTTTCGGCTAAGTCTGACATCGAATCACCATCAATAGCAGAACGAATCTTAAGCTGCTGATGTAGTCGTTCGGGGAGATAAAAAGTTACCTTTTGCTTGTCTTGCATAGTGGTTAAGAACAGTGAATACCCGGGTATGCAATCAAGTTACAGGTAGAATCTTGTGCTGTCAAGGTGTTATGCTGTTATGACAGCAATATCTTAATGTTTCTTTACACAAATGGATCGGTTTGGGAAAGGTTTAGTGTCACTCAAAAATTATTAAGTAGATGAGCATAATTAATTACAAACCCAAACCCGTAAAGTTGCGACCTGTAGGGTTCGCAACTTTACGGGTTTGGGTAATTTATTTTGTGCAAGTACTTACTCGCTAATTTTGGATTTTTGATTGTTTAGCAAAGTCGAAAAGCGCTATAAACTTGTTTTTAGGAACAAAATCAGCATCAGTCTGGTCATAATATCTAAATAAAAATGAATCCCAAATAATGCATCTAAACTAATGCATCCCACATGGAGTCAGGTATGAACGTTTCTAAGATTGGGTATTCCAATATCCTTAAGCTAGGTTGGGGAACCTTTGCAACTATTGCGGCTTTAGCGATCGCAGCTCCTAGTTTTGCTCAAAGCGCTATTTCGTTGGGGCGAAATTTTCGACCTGATCCAGCAACTTTGGCTGGAAATGGGGGTGGTAATATCAGTATTGCGAGCATTGCAGGAATTGCTGATAATTGTCGTGGGTTTGCTACCGCTCAGCCCAATCACACAATTACTTTGACTGAAACCTTTCCTGTGATGGATCTTTTGGTTTATACCGATAATATCAATGATGATCCAACTATGTTAGTTAAAGGCCCAAACGGCATTGTTATCTGTGCTGACGATGAGTCGGGTGGACGCAATCCACAAGCTAATCGCCGTATGCCTAAAGGGACTTACCAAGTTTGGGTTGCTTCTAAAAATATTAATCAATCTTTCCGCTATACGCTGTCTTTGAGTGAAATACGTCAAAAATGAAATTCTTGAAACTGCCAATTGCTTTACTGGGATTTGCTCTAGTACCAATGTTTTTGGCGGTATCGCCAACCTTGAGCCAAGAGGTACTGAAGCCAATCGCACCCAAATTTACCCCTGATCCTCAAGTCTATGCTGGTAGTGCGGGTGGAGATATTCCTTTGGCATCTATTGCTACTAGTAAAGCTAATGGACAATGCCAAGGATTGACAAAGCAAACACCAAACCATACTTTGACGGTACAGAAAAACTTTGGTTTTTTAGCATTAAGAGTATCTGGAAATCGCAATTTATCACTATTAGTTAAAGGTCCTGATGGTATTTATTGTCGTAGTGGTGATAGTCCTGAACTATCAGGCGCTTGGATTGCGGGGAAGTATGAAATTTGGGTTAGTACGTCCGATGGCGATCGCGCATCTTATCGTCTAACGATTAGTGAGACTAGCCAGTAATTACAACACTAGATAAATCATTGAAAGCACCGCTTCGCGGTGCTTTCAATATAATAATTAAGGAGCGCTTGACGCTCCTTAATTATTATTTGGAAATATTCCAGTAAGGAAGTTGTTGGTTCGGTTCGATTTTGACTCCCTGTAAACCTCTTTGAGCAAAGGCGTATTCTTTATTTTGCCAGAGCGGAATAAAGGGTACATCCTCAGCCAAGATTTCTTGGATTTTTTGAAGTATTTGCGATCGCTTAACCTCATCGCGCTCTTTACGCTGTTTGGCAATTAATTCATTCATCTCTGGATTGTTATAAAAGGAGCCTTGGAATTGACTACTACCTTTTGTACAGCGATCGCCTTCTGCTTCTTCACATTCTAAAAATGGCTTGATGTAGTTGTCGGGGTCGAGAATATCGGGAACCCAATCAAGTAAATAGGCCGGATATACACCTTTATCCAAAAAAGCATAACCAACGGTATTTTCGACACGCTCAGTTTTGATCTGCAAAATTTTACCGACGTTTTTTTGAATTGACGCACGCATCGTACTGGCGATTAAGTCACCATTGCCACCATATTTTGGAGAATACCAAATGGTAACTTGAGCAGGTTTATCGTCAGAATATCCTGCTGATTCCAGCAATTGCCGCGCTAGTTTACCGTTACCATCCCCATATTTCTGTTCAAATACAGGCTTAGATTCTTTAAAAGCACTAGGAATTAAGCTATACAGTGGCGCACGTTGATTGAAAAATATACGTGATTCTAGAAGCGGTCGATCAATCGCCGCAGATAAAGCTTGACGCACACGCACGTCATTTAGTGGAGCTTGGTGAGTGTTTAGAACCATATACAAAATGGTTGCACCTTGACCTGAGGCGATCGTCCAGCCATTTTGTTTCGCATTAGTTTCTACATTCTTGATCTGAGTGGGTGTCAGGGTCTGAAATGCAATATCCACTGCACCCGTTTTAAAGGCATTGAGCAAGTTGGAATTAGAAGAGAAAAACTGAATATCAAGCCCTTTATTGGCAGGCTTTTTACCCCAATAATCGGGAAATGTATCTAAGCGCAAGTAACTACCTTCAACAAACTGGGTAACTTGATAGGGACCAGTTCCGACTAATTTATCGGGTAAGAATAATAGCTTGCCTGTCTTTTCATCTTTAATGTGTTTGTAAACCTGTGGTGAAATCGCTGCTGCGCCTGTAAAAGCTAAGAACTTGGGGAAAAATTGTAAAGGTTGCTTGAGCTTAAAAATTAGTTCAGTTTCGCTCGGTGCAGAAATAGCTTCGATAACATCACCCAAGATATATGCTGGCGCACCTTTGGAATTTATGAAGCGTTCCAAGGCAAATTTCATCGTATAGGCGTTAAAGTTGGTGCGATCGTGAAATTTGATGCCTGTTCTTACAGGTACGGTATAAGTTAAGCCATCATCGCTAACCTTGGGCATATCCGCCGCTAATTGTGGAATTACCTCGTTGGAGCCTTCTTTGTAGGTGTAAAGGCGTTCGAGCGTATTGTAGAAAATATTACTTATAAAAAATTCGTTGGCATCGGCAGGATCAAGAGTGCGAATTTTGCTGGTTGTGCCTAAAACGATACGCTCATTAGTGCGATCGCTAATTCCCAGCCTATTAACGTTATTAGTAACTTTGCCATTGGTGCAGGCAAATAATGTGGTTAGTGTGATTATGGCGATCGCAAACCAAGCCAAAAAGCGACGCAGCAAATATCTCATTGATCTATTTATTGATTTATTAGCCGAAAACATAACTGGATTCCTTAATGCTAAATCTTCTCATAATGTCGGGTTTATGTAACGTTGTAAGCGATCGCCCGATTACGCCCCTGATCTTTAGCTGTATAAAGAGCTTTGTCCGCGTAGGAAATCAGAATTTCTATACTTTGCTCTACTGTAGGAATTAGACTCGCAACGCCCATACTTAAAGTAACGCAATCACTTACATCCGAGTTTTGATGATCAATGTTGATTTCTGCAATTGTCGCTTGGATCGTATTCGCTAATTTTAATGCTCCATCGGTCTCTGTATTGCTCAAAATCACCGCAAACTCTTCACCACCATATCTTGTTACTAAATCAGTTGGGCGTTGGGGAACTTGAGCGATCGCTTGGGCAACACGCATTAAACAATATCGCCACCTTGATGACCATAACTATCGTTATAGCGTTTGAAATAATCTATATCGATCAAGATTAACGCGAGAGGATTTTGTTCGCGTTGATGGCGTTGCCATTCTAGTGCTAGGTAATCATCAAAGCGGCGACGATTAGCTATTTGGGTTAAACCATCTAAATTAGCGAGCAATTCCAATTGATGATTGGCAAGCACTAGCTCAGCAGTGCGCTCTTCTACACGATGTTCTAAAGTCTCAAATGACGTTTGCAAATCTGTTGCCATTTGATTAAAAGAGTCTGATAAGGTTGCTAATTCTGTAATATCTTGAAATCCTAAAAAGTCTGGTTTGAGTGCCGATTTTTGCCATTCTTGTTGCGCTAAAGTTTGACTGGCTTGACTTAATTTCTGGATAGGCTTAGTAATGCGATGTGCAGTCACAACACCTATTCCCATAGCGATCACCAAGGTGAAACTACATAGAACGATTGTCCATTGAGTATTTGCCTGAATTTCTGCCATAAAATCAGACTCAGGAATAATCACAACTGTTAACCAGTCCAAATCTACTTGATCTTGAAATGGAGAAACTTGAATAAAATATTTCTTGTTATCAATAACCAAGCTAAGATTTTGGCTATTTTGAATTTGGCGAAAATCAGTAAAATATTTTTTTAAATAAGTAGCTATTTTTTTGAATACCAAGTTATTGCTATTAAGAACATTTAAACGTTCTAGCTTAGTAAGCTTATTATCTAAGTTTTGTTTAGTATTATTTAAAGATAATCTTGGAGTCCAAGGAGTTTCACTAGTGGAGCTATCAATTAGTAATCCCTCTCGATCTATAATAAAAGCCTGACCAGTTTTGCCGATTTTTAGGCTTTTTAAAAAATCTCCAAGTTGTGTTAAAGAAACGGACGAACCAACAATTCCTTGAAAGACATTATTGCGATCATAAAAAGGGATAAAATTTAAAGCAACAAAAGGAGATGTGTCAGTTTTAATGCGTTCAACATTAATGATCCAAACTAAACGATTTGCTCTTTTTACTTTTTCATACCAAGGGGATTTAGGTGGATATTTATGGGTATCAAATTTGTTAGAGCTTCTAATCAGTTTAAGTCGGTTTCCTTGATTGTCAGTAAGATAACTATTGAAGAAGAAGTTAGTTGATTGATCTCTAATGCTAATTGTCTGAGAATTATCATCATTTTTTTGTAAAATCAAAAGTTCTTTTTGTTCATTAATAATACCCAAAGAGCCAATGCCATCAAAGGTTTGTAGCTGTTGCCGAAAATATTCCTCTAAACTAGAGAAGTCTTGCCAAGGAATTATATCAAGTTTAATGGCATTAGCATTGTTTTGGATGACTTCTGTCGGTTTACGAAAGTAGTTTCTTAAGTTTTCATGAATGCGGTTTCCAACCTCATTCATCAGAGAGCCAGAAATATTTTCTACCGCTTTTTGTCCACTCTGATAAGAAAGATAACCAACTAAACTCACTACACCAACAATTTGTAAGACAAATGGAACAACTAACAATAACTTCAGAGAGATTTGACGAGGCTTTTTAAGATTTATGGTGCGATCGCTGTTCATTTAGTTTAATTATTTTGCCAAGTTAATCATATATCTAAATATCTACAAATTCCCATTTTATTATTTTTCTAAAATCTTCAAGAATTAATAATATGATTGTTGACTTTTTACTTTTGTATTGGTATAGCTAGTTTCTAGATTTTAATTTTGAAGTAAGCTAAACTTTATCGATATAAACAACAAACAGCTTAAGCAAAATGAAAAAACTCAAGTTGAAATTTCTTGGCTTTTCTAGCTTTCTATTATTTGGGTGTATGAGTTTATCTGCATATACAGCGATCGCTAATGCCGAAACTAGTCAAGATTCCCCTACACCGATTACTGTCACCCTAAAATCAAAAAAGCAACTAGCTAAAGAAATTCTAGTTGAATTGGGTATTGGTAAACAGTACGACCTATATTTTTGGAACAGTGTTGACATTTCTACTGGAAATGGTTCAAGAACTAAGTTTAGTTCTTGGTTGCAAAAAACTTTGGCACGAGTAGCTGGATGGAAGTATGTTGAATCTCAGTATGTGGCAAGATTAGAATCTGATTTTTCGGAAGTCGAACTACAGGAATTATTAGATTTAGCCAAGCATCCATTGATGAAAAAGTTATTGAGAGCAGAAATCCAAGCCTATGAGGAGACGGGAGAAAAAAGAGCAAGATTACTTTGGAAAGCATGGGATGACTACAATTCAGGCAAAATAAACGTACCTGCTCATCTATGGAAGTAATCGCACAAAACTCTATGTCACTATTAATTGATCCAGACTCCAAAGCGAATATATCTGGTGGCTGTCACTGTGGAACCGTGCGCTTTCGGGTGCATGTGAGAAAATATGAGGCGATCGCCTGTAACTGCTCAATGTGTCAAAAGAAAGGAATTTTGCATTTGATCGTTCCTCCCGAAGATTTTGAGCTGTTGCAAGGCGAAGAGAATCTCACCACTTACACTTTTAATACAGGAATTGCCAAGCATTATTTTTGTAAGACCTGTGGCATTCATCCTTTCTATCGTCCGCGATCGCATCCTGATGATTACGATGTGAATGTGCGCTGTCTAGATGATGACGCGATGGAGCGATTTACAATTGTGCCTTTTGATGGCAAACATTGGGAAGATAATATTCAGCAAATCACCTGACAAAAAAGAAGCCTCGCAATGCGAGACTTCTTTTTTGTCAGCGCAAAGCGCTGTAAATTAGCTACAAGCTACAGGTGCGCCAATCTCTTTGGGAGTAGCAAAGGAAGTTCCACAACTACAAGACTTGCTAGCATTAGGATTGCGGAAACGGAAGCCACCACCTAATAAATCTTCGGTGTAGTCAAGTTCTAAACCTTGCAACTGAGGCAAGTTACTGTTGTTGATCACAATTTTTACGCCGTTATATTCGTATTGATTGTCATCAGCTTCGAGTTGGTCAACAAAGTCCATCAAATAGGACAAACCAGAACAGCCACCTTGTTTAATGCCTAAACGCAAAGGTGCAGAAGTGGCGCGTTGGCTTTGGAGATTTCTTACGCGAGCGATCGCGGCATCAGTCAATGTAATCATCTGAAACTTTCCTATATATGAATCGTGCTAAGAGCAATATTAGTCTTCTAGTAAGACAAGCGCAATACTAGCTAGAGAAACATTGGTGTAGCCAGCAACTTTGGCGGCTTTATAAAACGGTTTGGTAAGAAAGCATTTATGTACACCAAATAGACGCACCCCTTGATCGAGAAGTAGCCCAGTTTTGAAATGAAAATTGCGATGTAGTTTGACGGCTTTGGCAAGGTTGGATTTTGTTTTACAGCAAACCATGAGTTTTCTTTGATAATTCAACAACTTACTCTATGTTATAGCAACCATGAAGGAGTTGTGAGGGTTCGTCCCTTTGGGGCGTATCTTCACAACTCCTTTTATCTTACAAATAACGCTAGTTCAGGTGAAAATAGGATGTGCAGTGCTTCGCACTGCACATCCTATTTTATATGTACTTGCTAAATCCTATGCAATTTGCCGATCGCCTTCAGCCGCTACAGTCTAATGTGTTTGCCGATATGGACATAGCCAAAAGTCAGGTCAAAGCATCTGGAATGGCAATAATTGACCTATCGCTTGGTTCCTCTGATTTGCCAACTGATGCATTTATTCTAGAAGCGATCGCCACCGCATTAAATGATCCAACTACTCACGGCTATTCGCTATTTGGTAGCACTCTGGACTTCCGCAAAACAGTAGCAGCATGGATACAAAAAAAATTTGGCGTAACGGTTGATCCTGAAACAGAAGTATTACCTCTGATTGGTTCACAGGAGGGAACAGCCCATTTGCCGCTTGCTTTACTTAATCCCAATGATTTTGCGCTCTTACAAGATCCTGGTTATCCATCGCACTATGGCGGCATTCATTTAGCTGGTGGTCAAGTGTATGGTATGCCCCTATTAGCTGAAAATGGCTTTTTACCAGTCTTTGCGGATATTCCTGAGACAGTGTTGGCGCAGTCAAAACTGATGGTGTTGAGCTATCCCCACAATCCTACGACGGCAACAGCAACTTTAGAATTTTTCCAAACTGCTGTCGAATTTTGTCAAAAATATAATCTGGCTTTAGTTCACGATTTTCCCTATGTCGATTTAGTATTTGACGGATCGACACCACCTTCGATGCTGCAAGCCGATCACGCTCTGAATGTCAGCATCGAATTTTTCACCATGTCTAAGTCCTACAACATGGGCGGCTTTCGAGTTGGGTTTGCAGTTGGCAATCGTGAACTAATTAAAGCGCTTCGCCAAATTAAAGCCGTCGTCGATTTCAATCAATATCAGGGCATCATGCGTGGTGCAATCAAAGCGCTCAATGGCGATCGCGCACCAATTGAACATGTAGTCGATACATTTCAAGCGCGGCGAGATGTGATGATCGAAGCCCTTAAAGCGATCGGCTGGGAAATCCCTAATCCCAACGCTACGATGTATCTCTGGGCAAAACTACCTGACCGATACGCCCATAATTCAGTGGGATTTTGTCTAGACTTAATTAAATCTACGGGAGTCGCATTAGCCCCTGGCTCAGGATTTGGCAAACATGGTGAAGGCTATGTCAGGTTTGCGCTGGTACATCCACCTGAAGTTTTACAAGAAGCAGCTACAAAAATTGGTGCATTTCTGCAAAACCCAAATTGAGGTTCTTCGCACCTACGGTGCGAGAAGAACCTCAATTTGGGTTTCCACAATGTGAACTGCCTACAGAAAGTGAAGTGTCAACTCTACTTTTGTAGATCTTGTTTGTTAAGATTAGCTTAAACTTTATATGCAATGAAATAATTAAAGCTTGCAAGAGTCTAGAATAAAACGCTTATTGCTATTGATTTAAGATTTGCTGATGAAAATCGTTATTTGTTAAAATCACACTAACGTTGTTGATAAGCTATGGTTTGAAATAACGTTAAATGTATCCAACTAAAATTGCGATCTAATTTTTAGAAAGCGCCTAGCGGTGCAAGCCCGAACATAATGCTGAGGATTGATTCATGGCTTCCAATAAAAATATCCCACAAAAAGGTCAAGGCGCTAACGAACCAGATAAGAAGGCTGATGCTGCTGATGTCGATTGGATGATTATATCGGATATTAGTACGCGAATTGGCGGATCTCCAGACAGCAAATCAGGATCAAATCAATCTCCAGTAAGCTCACCTTCCCAAGTATTTAGTAACCAAGCTGCTGAGAATGATCTTGAAGATTTAGAATGGTTGCGATCGCTAGGTTTAGATGAGCCAATTGAGCGCTCTATTTCTTCAAGGAATACATCCAATACCTCAAATAGTCAGGGCAGTATTCCTCCTAACAACAATGAAGTGGGCGATATTGATTGGTTGATTGTGTCTGATCTCAAGACAAGGATGGATGACTCAGATATCAAAGCCAAAGCTAACCCTTCATACCAAGATATTGGTCAATCTCAGACAACTCTTCAACCAAAGCCCGATAGTCTCAGTTTCGATGAAGAAGATCTGGGCTTAGATGGATTGGATTTTTTAGACAACTCGGATTTTGCCGATCTAGACTCTTTAGGGTTTGACACTTCAACCCCACTGAGTATTGATGGGCTACAAAGCGAGATCGATAATACCGAAGGTAAGATACAAGGACTAGCAGAACTGCTAGATGATAATGATGACTCAAGTTTCGATTTAAGTACTATTGAAAATGATAGTGACTGGGATAGTATTTCAGGAATATTAGAAGACAATTTTAATCAGCCATCTAGCGAACTCAGTCTCGATATTGTCAGTGGATCTTCTGAAACATCAACTCAAGTTTCAGAGGTTGTTGGAAATACTGTAGAGGAATTTGAAAGTATAGATCTAGTCTCTGATCAATTTGCTGAGATTAATTATTCAGATGGAATAGATGACTTATTAGTTAGTGATTTAGATCTGTCTGAAGAAATACAAGCTGAAGAAATACAATTTAATCAGCTTGTCGATGATTTTGAAATTCAAGATAATTTCCCAAGTGAGTTTCAGAATGAATTACAAAATTCACAAGATCAGGATCTACCTTTTGATGATTTTGAAGTTGGCAATCTGGGAGCAGAAGCTGCTAATACATTAGATGATGACTTTGTAGCGTCCCAGTATGAAGCATCCTTTAATCCAAACGTGATTGAAGATGAGATGTGGTCGAGTAATTCGTCAAACCTTGATTCTGCTCCCCTTGATGAATCAGTTGAAAATACATTCACTAATGATTGGGGTGAGGTTATCGAAAATGCGATCGATGATGCTGTGTGGGATAGCCCTTCTAGCATAGATAGCGAGTTGATATTATCTACTACATCTATCGATAATGCTTTTGGTACATCTGATGACTGGGCTAGTGGATCACAAGTAGACCTACCTGAAGCAGAAGAAAATATTGATTTTGAGTTAGCCAATACTCTTTATGAAGCAGAAGAATATGTTGATTTTGAGTTGGCTAATGCTACTTCTGAAGTAGAAGAAAATATTGACTTTGATCTGCCTAATCTAGAGTCTTCTGAAGCAGAAGAACCCGCTAACTTTGAGACAGCTAATGTGGATTCTAGGATAGAAGTTGTTGAGTCATTGTCTTTCGAGCCAGAGTTCGACCTTCAGACTGAAGCACCTTTTGAACAGACGTTTGAGCAAGCAAATTTTGAGCAAGCAAATAACGAACATGAAGACGCGGTTGACAATCAGAATTGGGGCGTAGAAATTGATTCTGAAGGCATAGATGTTCATAACATTAGTGCTGATGTCAGTTGGGAGGCATCGCCAGAAGATGAAATTAATTTCGATATTGGGCTTAGTGATGAAGCGAGTTGGAGTGAAAGCCTAGAAGCTGAAATTGGTATTGGCAATGAAACTGATTGGAGCGCAAGTCTAGAAGCTGAAATCAGTCGTGGTAATGATGTATGGCAGGAAGAGTTAGTCGAAACAGAAGACTATTTGTCCCCTTCAGATCAACCTTCGGAAATTTTTAATGATGATTTGCTAGGTGCAGTTGACAATAACTTCCTAGAGCAGCCTCTCAATGAAGACTTTGATTTTAGCAACAATCTTGATGAAGATGATTGGGCGATCGCTGATAATGTCAACGAACTAGCTGAAAGCGAAAGTATCAGTAATCCTGAAACTATTAATTCCGAGATTCCACAAATATATGATGATTTTAATGATATCTCAGGAAACCCAGATACCTTTGAGCAACTTCCCGACCAACAACAGTTTAACAATTTCAACGAATTTAATACTCCATCTCACGATGACATATATTCGAGTTTAGCAGACAAAGAATTTGACCATTCTGAGAACTATATTCCTCCATCGCCAGAATGGGAAAGCCTTGAATCTATGGCTGAACAAGCTACTGACTCTGACTTTGCCAATTATACAAATAGTTTAGCTGGAGAGGAATTTGCTGACTCAGGTTTAGATGATAATTTTGCTAATTATGCTGATAGTTTTAGCAATGATATAGTTCCACCAGTCAACTTTAGTTCAGAAGAATCTAATTGGAATACAAGTACTGCTCAATCAGTTGTTACAGATCCTAGTCATGCGGATGATGATTTAGAAAGTATGCTAGACGATAATTTCGATCTAGCTTCTTTTGATGAAGATAGCTTATTAGAACTTCCTGCTTCTGAGTTTAATCTTAGCAGTATTCCTACAACACTTACTCCAAGTCGTCCTGTTGCTGATTCATCCGTAGAAGATTCACTCTCTGCAGGATTCAGTCCTCATCATTCTGCTAGCAATTCTATAGATGGGTTGGAAGATAACTTAGCTGGAGCAAGTGATCCATTTGAGGAAGCTTTGGTAAATGATTTACTCAATGACAACTATTCAGAAGTAAATTTTCAGGAAGAAGCTTTAGCCCATGATTTACTCAATGGTTTTGTACCAGAAGCAGATGGTTTTAATGATTTCGTGTCAGTGAAAGATTCATCCCCCATGGCATCTCCCAATTCAAATTTAGCATCATCAAAGTTCGATCTAGATCCAAGCGATCATGACTTTTTAGATGATTTTGATCTAGATAGTTTTGACCCACTCTCTGACGATGGGTTTGTCTCTCCACAAATATCTACTGGGTTGACACCATCAGCACCACCGATCGCTCCCGCACCTCCAAGTCTTCCTCCTCTGAGCAAGCAAGAACCAACTTCTCCATCTATCAATAACCCACCACCACCACCTTTTCTTCCCCCATTACCACCAAAGCGCAATCCTACTCAAGGTAGTACGACTCCAGCCCCATCTCAGCCACATACTAGCTCTCAGCCACATACTAGCTCTCAGCCACAGCCCCAAAATAGAATGGGCAGAAAAAATGAAGATGATTTTGATCGATTTCACTCACAACCAGATCAACATAGGCAGCGTAAACCGATCACTTCAATTGATGAAGGCTGGTCAGAATTATTAGATGCTGATACGGTGCTTTCTGGAGGAAGAGCATCAACAGGATCTTCCTATGGTGATCTAACAATGCCCTCAAGTGCAGGAGCATCGGTCGGGAAAGTTCCACAAAATAGAGAACGGAAAGAGCGCAACTCTTCTAGTGTTCCTAAGCGCAAAGAAACTGGATTACCTGATTTTAACGATCTTGGCTTGGAAATTCATGATGACAATACAGATTGGTCAGGTTTACTAGATAGCGGTGATTTATCTGACAGTATCACCACGATCAGTCCTCAAAGTACACAATTACCTTCTAGGGTTAGAACTAATCCAACGGAATCTTTCCGATCTGATGTAACAGGCATAAGTGAGACTAGAGAAATTCCTCGAGATCGCCGTAAGCCAATGGCAAGTTTTGGTGATTCGACACAAGCACGTATGGGTACGCCCCCCGATCAAGTTGATTTTAATCGGTTTACTGAAGACAACTACGATGCGTATGGTGGCTATGAACAGCCAGTAGCACCACCGCCAAACACTTCTAGTAAGCCCAAGTTAACGATACCTACTGTCAGCTTAGAGTCGCTATGGCAAAATTATCTCAAACTTCCTGCGATCGGATTAGGGGTGATCGGCGGAGCTTTTCTACTTTATAGTCTTCTCAATAGACCTGTATTTGATTTAGGTTTGCGGTGGGGGCTATTTAAAGATGCCAGTGGTAAAGATTTCACAAATGCGGATTTCAAAGGAGCCAAGCTGGATAACGTTGACTTTAGCAAATCCATTCTTACGGGCGCAAAAATGCAAGATGCAAGTCTTGTTGGTGCAAATTTTCAGGAAGCAAACCTTGATGGAGTGAACTTTACTAATGCTAATTTGAGTCGAGCGAGATTAATCCAATCTAGTGTAATTTGGTCAGAGTTTAACAAGGCTCAAATGAATCTCGTTGATTTAGCGGGAGCCGATCTGACGCGCTCTAATTTTGTTGGGGCAAAAATGGAAGGCGCTAACTTGAAAGGTTCTAAAATTGGTGCTCAAGGAACAGAGAAAGCAACAAAATTTAGTGCCACAACTTTACTTGCATGGCAGATTGTCAATCAGCCTCGCGAAGGACGTAATTTAGCAAGCCAAGAGCTGTCAGGATTAAATTTGAGCTTTACCAGTCTTAAACGCGCTAATCTATCTAATGCCAAGCTCAACTATACTGACATGACTAATACAGACCTGAGTGGAGCTAATCTCACTGGTAGTCAGATCAATGGCGCTAACTGGAGTGGAGCCAAGCTTAATGGAATTAACCTTACCCGTGTTACCTTCGATAAGAACAAGCTGCCAAAAACAGATGAGGAAACAATCTGTCCTAATGGAGCGAAAGGTCCTTGTAAATTTCAATAAGCACTAAAAAACAATAGAGAACCGATTTTTTGTGGCGCGGCGAAGCCGCGCCACAAAAAATCGGTTCTCTATTAAATTTCAGAACCCTAACTTTTATGAACTATGTTGTGATTTATGACGGTAATTGTAATCTTTGTGCTAGCTTTGTCAGTCTGCTAGAAAGGTTCGATCGCGGGCATCAGTTTTGCTATATCCCCATGCAGGATGCACAGACATTAGAAATCTTTAATGTCACAACTGACGATTGTGAAATGGGTATGATCTTAATTGATCGCCAAGTTCCTACCCAAAGATGGCAAGGTAGTGAGGCTGCTGAAGAAATTACGCGCCTATTGCCTATGGGCAAAGCTTTGATATCGGCATATCGAGCGATCGCACCTCTTAAATCTCTTGGAGATTCGACCTATATTCAGATTAGAGACAATCGCTATAAACTATTTGGAAAACGCGATCGCACCTACCACACAGCTTATCCATTTGGTTGTGCGGCGAGAAAGTAGTGAGAATACTAAGCTCTCCCTCTACTTTGCTATATAATCATTTTTGCAATGTTACAAGGCAAAATTTGTGTATAAAGTTTCTTCTCAGCAAAAGCAATACCATACCTATATCTTGTCTGATGAGAGCGCAAATTCTCAAATAGAAGTTGTGCCAGAGCGCGGTGGCATTGTCACAAGTTGGCGGATCAACAACCAAGAAGTTTTCTACCTTGATACTGAACGCTTTACCCATCCTGATTTGAGCGTTAGAGGTGGCAATCCGATTTTATTTCCGCTCTGTGGTAACTTGCCCAATGATACTTACAATGTCGATGGAACTGACTACAAAATCAAACAGCATGGTTTTGCCCGTGAGTTACCTTGGACAGCAACATCACAAAGTAATGATGGTGGAGCAAGTGTAACCATTGAGCTAGGTAGCAATGAACAAACTAAAGCTGTCTATCCATTTGATTTCCATTTAGCTTTTACTTATACGTTGCGCGGCAATACCTTAGAGATTCGCCAAGAATATAAAAATCTCTCTTCTACACCGATGCCGTTCTCTTCAGGCTTCCATCCCTATTTTCTCTGCGGTGACAAAAATCAGATCGAATCCAATATTCCTTCTGGACGCTACGAGGATAATCGCACTAAGGAGAGTTTTGATTTTGATGGCAAGTTTAACTTCGATCAAGATGAGATTGACTCAGTATTTGGTAAGCTTTCCAGTCGTTCAACTTCAGTAAATGACAATGATCGCAAACTTAAAATTGCGATCGATTACGATGATTTTTATACCTATCTAGTGTTTTGGACGGTTAAGGGTAAAGATTTCTATTGTCTAGAGCCTTGGAGTGCAACTCGCAATTCTTTGAATACTAAGGAGTATTTAACTGTACTAGAACCCAATGCTAGCTGTAGTGCTACAGTAAGTATTACTGCAAACTTTTTCTAAGGAATTACAGTTCTAATAATATCAATAAGAGGAGTATTATCGTTAATTAACGATAATACTCCTCTTATTGATATTGGAATGTTAATTGCTGCTAATGGGAAGAGTTTATTTTGGAGATTACAGTTCTTACGCTACTTATGATTAAATCTGGTTGATCTACCCACACAAAATGGCTACTCTTAGAAGCATCAACCTGAAGACAATTTGTTGATTAGCTGCAAATTCAAGATGCATTTTATCTCGTAATTAGTTGATACTAAGCAGAGGGATTAAAGCAGTCCAGAAAGATGGCTTGAAGAAAGAATGGGATTTAAAATACTGACTATCAGCAATTGACAAAAATGTTTAGCAATACTTACCTGAATTGCACTTTTGTCTATATTTATAATCTCTTGACTCATGGTCATCCAGTGTTTAGGAAGACAGAAAGAGCGCTTTACGCGATCGCGTGCATCCTCAGAAAAGTTTTTTAATTCTAGCTTGATGAATTCAAATATTCTGCATAATCTCAATAGTCGAATAATTCGGCACTGGTCATTAAATTAGTGGCATGAGAAAATAGAAGCAGAGCCAAAGAGAAAGCCATGGAATGCCCCCACTGCCAAAGCCAAAAGACAATCAAAAACGGCAAACATCACCACCAAGACGGAAAAGCTGTTCAGAATTATTTATGTAAAGGATGCAACAAGAGATTTAGCGAAAGGACAGGAACGCCAATGTCAAGGCTGAGAACACCAGAAAGTGTAGTGTCCTTAGCGATGAAGATGAGGAGTGAAGGTATGGGAATCAGAGCCAGTGGGAGAGTACTGGAAAAATCCCATGTCAGCATCATGAGATGGGAGCAAAAATTGGCAGAGCATTCACAGCAATGGAGTCCATCTGCCCCAACAGGAGGAGATGTCACCATCGAAGGCGAAGAAGTTTATACTCGCGTAGGCGAGAACCTTTCCCCCCAGTGAGTCAAAAGGCTGGACAGTGACATTCATTGAGCGTAAGAGTCGCTATTGGATTGAAGCAAAAGCAGGGTTCAAAAATACTAAACTATTTGCAAAAGCAACCAAAACAGCATGGCAATGGTCAAAGGCAAGTCAATACATCCGATGGTTTACCGATGGCGAAAGACGCTATGCCCAACAACTATGGCAAATGGCAAGTGTGCGCCTCAAATCCACCGAAGTAAGTCGTGAGTATGGACATCGAAAGGTATGGCGACATGGATTAGAAGTTGCTATCAAAATTAAAAGTTCACAGGGCAATCGTCGTGTCGAATGGCTCAAACCAGAGCATCCCTATACGGCTATTAGCGATAAGAGTGACGTTCATGCCAATCACAATGAAGCAAACAATAGTGCTTTGAGAAGGAGGTGTAGCGCTTATCGCCGCAGACAAAACCTGTATGCGAAGAATACCGAAGGATTACAACGAGCAGTAACTGTGCAAAGATTAGTTCACAACTGGGTGAGACCTCATGTGGGCTTGGGTAAGAATAAGACTCCTGCTATGGCGATCAGACTTTTTCATCGTCCCGTTTCTATGCTGGAATTATTATCCTCAAGTGGATTTCATTGCCTCACTAATTAACTCACCAGTGCCAATAATTCCGAAAGCTGATCCGAAAATAGATATCAGAAAGCCTGAGAGAAAAAATAGCTTTATTGCGTTCAACTGAATAGGCATATTGAGCATTCCTACCTCATGCAATCCATCAGTCAGGATTAGCCCTACGACATTTTGGGGAAACAAATGAGCATATAGGCGCATGTTGTAGCTGCCAAAGGAATCGCCTATCAAAATGTAGGGTGGCTCGATTTGGGATTGGGTTAATAATATGTCTAGTTCCTTACTTTTCACGCCATCTCTGAAACGCTTTCTAGGCAAGAGTTTTGGCTTTATACCAAAACACAAAGAAGAGGATACAGATAGTATAAAAGAAGAGATGAAAAAGAGGAGTCAAAATGGCAAGAGTATATAGAACCCATTTGGTATCTTAGGAAGATAAGAAAAAGGAGCCAAATATGGGATATAGGAGCAACCTATTGCGATTTTCAGATGAATACGGCACGAGCTTCAGTCTCAAGGAAATAGCCAAGAAGGTCTTTTTGCTGAAGAGAAGYAAYGAAAGTAGAAACAGCAGCATCTAAATCTTTTCTAGTTCTAGGCTTAATTTTACGTAAAAAAGCCTTGAGTTTTGACCAAAGCATTTCAATGGGATTTAACTCAGGAGAATAGGTAGGCAAAAACAAGACCTTTGCGCCAACCGACTCAATTGCCTCTATAACTAATAGATTAGTATGAACATTGAGGTTGTCCATGACGACAACAGTCCCTTTCCATAGAGCAGGAACGAGAATTTCGCGAACAAAAAATAGAAAAGTCTCTGTATTTGTCCCACCCTCTGCACCTGAAGCAAGGGTTACGATTTGCTTTGCCCAAAAATATGGATGAGTTGCGGCTTTTAGTCAAGAATCGTCTCTCTGAGATGACTAAATCTGTCATTGCCTCTATTGTCGGCTGGGCTTCCATTCTTGATGCTCTATCTGTAGCCTCTCTTTTGTGATTTGGTACAACTATATTTGCAATAAGTGTTACTTAATGACAATATACAACGCTAGAATAAGGCTTGTGGCAGTAGGAATATTGGCGGTTATGCTGAAACAGCAAAATAACGGGAAAAGCAAATAAAATCTATAGATACTCCGCCCAGATATCAACTACTTCTTGAGAGCCATACCATTTACCCGATCGCGGTGAATGATACACCCCATCGATCGCCATGTTCTTCGCTCCATCCAAATAAGCCGCCTCAATCGGAATTATGCCATCACCCCATACATCACCTTGCCCAATGGTGAGTTCATAACTACTATAGGCAAGCCATTTTTTTGGTGTAGATTTTTTGCCCTGTACCGCATTTCCTGCCACACAGATATATTCAATATCATCATAAAAAGCATCAGGATAATTGTCATTGACAAAACCTAAATTTGGCAGTGACCAAGGTTCGAGACTACGTTGGGGGGTTCCTAGACAAACCAGTTTGGCAACCTTAGAACGCGCATTCCAAACCTTGTTGTAATAGGGGCGATCTCCTAGATAAATCCGTGATAGCCATCCCCCTGCGGAATGGGCAATGATATTTACTTTCGATACACCAGTTTTGGCTAATTCTAGATTTACGGTTTGATCAAGTTTTTCTAAGATCGGTGCGATCGATCGTCCGCCAAGGGTCGGAACCCAGTCCGTCCATTTCAAAGGTACGACTGTCGCCGATAAGTTTTTACTTTGTAATTTTTGGGCGATCGGGATGTAATCGGTAGCTCCCGCAAGATATCCCGCCAGAATTATATTTGGAGTGTTCATATATTCACTATCAAAGTAGAAAGGACGCAAAGCGACCTCTCTACTTTAAAGCGCAAAGTACTAAATTTCGTCAGGGCGTTGACTAAGACAACTACCTCCGCGTGCCGCATTCCGAAAAGTTTGCACTGCTTCCACTGTATTAATGTGACCGCAATAAGGGCAGTAAACCTGCTCACCAATTTGTGGCTCAATGTCCGCACGGCTCCACCATTTACGACAGCGATCGCAATGAAAGTGATAGAGAAATTCAAGGGAAACTTTCATAGGCTCTGCTGTGCTTCGCGATAGGCGGCGTATACGCCCTTGACGTTGTACCAATTTAGGAAAATTCTAGCTATTTCGAGGGCTAATTGGGGTTTACCTTGATCGATTAGCCATGTAAGTAAGGGACGCAGCGATCGCTCATTTAGCAATCCACCTAACGACAATACGCCCCAAAGCATCACATGCAACCATGTCATCTGGATCATCAATTTGACTTGCCATGTCGGATGTTTTTGGTAAAAGACCACACCCATACGTCCGCGTTGAGCTTCGACATCAACAAGGCGCGGTAATTGCTCAATTGTAAAAGCGGGATGCCAATGATAACCAACGGCTTCAGGACATTTAATTAGTTTTAATCCCAATTTTTTGAGGCGAACACCTAGCTCTAGATCTTCCCATCCATACTGACGGAAACTAGTGTCAAACTTTCCTGCCTCAATTAACCAATGCTTAGCGATCGCCACATTACCCGTCGCAAAAAAAGCAGTGGAAATATCTTGAATTTTAATTTTCTCCGAGGTGGGATGCTCAAAATTATTAGTATTAATTACCAAACCATAGGTAAAAGCGCGATCGCCATTTTTAGAAGCTTTTTCCAGAGCTTTAGCATGGGCTGACAAAAATACTGGCGTAACAACAAGATCGCTATCAATAAATACGATGGTGTCACCTTGGGCTAGATCTATGCCCGTATTTCTAGCGATCGCCGCCCCTTCATGGTTTTGCAGAAATAGACGAACGTGAGAAAATTCATCAGCATGGCTTTGCAAAAATTCTACCGTGCCATCTGTAGAGCCATCATCAACCACTACAATCTCATAGGGTTGGGTAAAATTTTGTGCTTCCATCGATTGCAAACACTTCTGCAAGATTGGTAAGCGGTTATAAGTTGGGATAACAATTGACCACATATTGACCATTATCAAAGAAGACTCTTTGCGTCGTCTATTTTAATTAAAAGTAGCAATTCTTAGTACGAAACCAATTTTATTGTTTCCATCGCCGAAGGCGATGGAAACAATAAAATTGGTTTTTTGTAAAAATAAAAGGGTGCAAAAGCACCCTTTTATTTTAGTGGCGGGATTGTTGCCAAGATTGCCAGAGGGTAAGTCCGCCGACATAGCCATAACTCACCGCATACAACACCATGAATGGCAAAGTTACATATAGTCCTTTACTAAGAGCCAATATGGCAGCGATCGCACTGTAAATACATAGGCATATTTCAATTGCGGCTGTGGCATCAAGGGGAATCTTATAAGCCTTATTGTCCCAGCGATCGCTCTTGTGTTTGATATCAAACTTGGGTGTGCGGCGAAAATTTGCCCCTGTATTTGATAACCCAGCAAATACAGCACGGCTATTGCTCCAAGAAATACCAGTACCAAGAACGGCTAATAGGAAAATCCGACCAAGGCGGCGATGCCAATATTTAGGATACAACTCTCGCTGGGCATGGAAATACAAAAATGGGGGGCCAAAGGTAGCCGGAAGCATAAAGACTGACCAAATGCTCTCAAAGGAAATCCGCATGGCGATCGCATTGTCAGGCGTAATCAGCATTAGGGGAACTGACAGCAAAACCAAGAGCAGCATCAAAGGATGTGCCGAATATCCCGTCAAATGCATTGTGGCTTGAAATTTTACAGCCAGACTCAGATCAGCTTTCCAGATTTGGGCAACTAACTTCTTGGCACATTGAATGCTGCCCTTTGCCCAGCGAAACTGCTGCAATTTAAAAGCAAGCATAGCAACTGGTAATTCCGCAGGTGCAACAATATTATTGTCATAGACAACTTGCCAGCCCTTGAGTTGAGCGCGATAGCTCAAATCCATATCTTCGGCTAGCGTGTCAGCGTGCCAACCGCCAGCATCAATAATCGCCTGACGATTCCAAATACCCGCAGTCCCATTGAAATTTAGGAAATAGCCATTGTTGGATCGAGCTTGCTGCTCGATCGCAAAATGTCCATCAATCCCTGTTGATTGCAACTTGGTTAGTAACGAATATTCAGAATTGATATGTCCCCAACGGGTTTGGACGACAGCAACCTTTGCATCGGGATTTTCTACATAATGGCGAATTGTATCCTTGAGCCAGTTTGCTGAGGGAATGAAATCCGCATCAAAAATCGCAATGTAATTACCCTGTACTAGCGGCATCGCATCTTGCAACGCACCTGCTTTAAATCCAGCCCGATTGATGCGATGCACGTATTCAATCCAAAAGCCCTGATTTTGGTATTCTTGGACAGTTTCGCTAAGAATCGCTTGGGTGTCGTCAATGGAGTCATCAAGTACTTGAATTTGCATTCGATCGCGTGGATAGTCCAGCTTACAAACTGCATCTACCAATCGACGCGAAACATAGCGCTCATTAAAAATTGGTAACTGGATCGTGACAATTGGCAAATCTTCTAAAGCGATCGCTTGATGTTCAGGTGGCTCCACTGCCAACACATAACCAGAAAAGCTATTGTTTAGCGGTTTGTCGAGGCGAAAGTTATCAAAGTTATCAAAATTATTGACAGCGATCGCACCTGAACTGGGTGATGATGTTGCGGCTTGGGCAACTTGGTATTCTCGCGCAGGATTAAGTTGCGGAAAAACAAGCTGTTTCCGCAGGGAAAGCTTAGGCTTATGGACAGCAGTGAGCCAATAAGCATTTAGCCCATAAAGTAATAGCCACATTGCTGCCACAGCATTTAGGGCGGCTAGGATCGATATTAGTATCAGAATGACTCTTGACTCCTTCTTACCACACGAAGCACTAATCTTAAAAATTGATCAAACGAGCGAAATTAGCACACTAAGAAATATTACGACGCTTGTCCTGTATTTGTAGAAAAATTTACGATTTGACGCTAAGTATTTATACACCTATCCGTAAATCTTAATAAAAAAACAAAATATGGGCGCGAAGCGCCCATATTTTGTTCATAGCTGGGACATTTGTTGTAAGGCGATCGCCGCCGCCTCCTGTTGAGCCGCTTTAATGCTTTTGCCATGTCCTTTACCCCAGCAGCGATCGTCAAACCATACTTCTACGGAAAAGAGGTTACTGGGATTGTTGGCGGCTGTGTCAACATTGCGATATTCAGGCAACCGTTTCCAGCGTCCTTGAGTTAATTCTTGCAGAGCCACCTTGTAATTACCCAATGCAGGAATCGCCAACAAAGCCTCAGCAAAACGCTGCATATGCGGATCGAGCCATTTACGGATGAAGGCTAAATCTTGAGTATTAATATATAGGGCTGCCATTAAAGCTTCGAGGGCATCCGCTAACAGCGATCGCAGAGCTTGTGAGTCATTGCGGGCTGCATTAGAAACCACAACATATTTTTGGAGATCGTAAATCCCTGCGATTTCAGCAAGAGTTTTGTCACTGACTAGATGCGATCGCAAAGCAGCTAAGTCACCCACCTTGCGGTCGCCATACCTTTCTTGCAAGAACAAACTCACTGATAAACGCAGCACACTATCGCCCACAAACTCCAACTGATCATTGTTATAGGTGTTGGAAAAACTAGGATGTACCAAAGATTGATCAATCAATAGCCAATCAAAACCTTGAGGATTAATCGCTGGAGTAATCCGTTCTAGTTTTGCTTGTTCTAGTCCCATCTGTTCTAATAAACGGACTAATTCTCTTTGACGACGTGGATCAATGGTAGATGACATGAGACTTAGCAGATACTTTGCAGATACAATTACAGCAACTTTGTAAATATGATCGTAGTCCATCGTAACCATGACTAAAAGGTTTTTCTCTACACTCTGCCTAGCCTTGCTGGCAACAGTGACAACGATTTGGATTGTGGCTTGTCAGCCCAGTACTACAGTTACAGACTCTAAACCCACCGCGAATAACACAGCACCCGTAACAGGTTCAGGATCTGGCGGCGTTAAAGATACTCTCCGTTTAGGCGCAGTTCTCCCTGCTACAGGTGACTTATCATCGATTGGCGCACCAATGATCAAATCCATTGATTTTCTGGTGGAAACCGTCAATCAATGTGGCGGTGTGCTAGGCAAACCGATCGCTTTCTTTAAGGAAGACGATCGCACCGATCCACCCGCAGGTGCAGAAGCGATGACAAAACTGGTGAAGGTTGATAACGTCGGGGCTGTGGTTGGTGCATTTGCTAGCAGCGTCTCTACGGCAGCGCTAGCGATCGCTGTTCCCAACAAAGTCGTGATGATTTCTCCGGGTAGTACCAGCCCTGTCTTTACTGAGCGTGCCAAAAAAGGCGAATTTAATGGCTACTGGTATCGCACGGCTCCTCCTGACACCTATCAAGCTTTAGCCCTAGCAAATCTTGCCTATAAAAAAGGCGCAAGAAAAGTTGCCACCCTCGTCATTAACAACGACTATGGCGTAGGCTTTGAGAAAGCCTTTGTGGAAGCCTTTGAAAAACTTGGCGGCACAATTGTCAACAAAAGCAACCCGACTCGCTACGATCCTAAAGCGACCACTTTTGAAGCTGAGGCTAAGGGCGCATTTGGTAGTAAGCCTGATGCAGTTGCTGCAATTCTCTATCCTGATTCTGGCGGTGCAGTGATTAAGGCAGCTTTTGAACAGGGCTTAACCAAAGATGTGAAAATTTTGCTCACCGATGGTGTGAAGACCGAAGACTTTCCTAAGTTAATTGGTAATACCCCCGAAGGTAAATTGATTTTGGCAGGCGCGATCGGCACTGTACCTGGTGCTGATGGCAAGTCTCTCGCCGAATTTACCAAGATTTTCAAAGAAAAGACTGGACAAGATCTAGGTGCGTTTGTGCCTCATTCCTACGATGCGGCGGCTCTAGTGGCGATCGCTGCCGAAGCTGCCAAAGACGGCACTGGTGATGGCATCAAGAGTAAAATCCGTGAAGTAGCCAATGCCCCTGGACAAGAAGTTAGTGATGTTTGTGAAGCAATCAAACTGGTCAAAGCTGGCACAGACATTGACTATCAAGGTGCAAGCGGCAACGTTGATCTGGATGAATACGGCGATGTTAAAGGTAGCTATGACGTTTGGGAAGTCCAACCCGACGGCAAAATTACTGTAATTGATCGCGTTTCACCTTAACTATCAAATCAATAAATTAGAGAGGGCGCTTCGCGCCCTCTCTAATTGAGACAAAAAATCTGCTAATCTTTCTGTAAAAATCTCCGCCTTTACCTACATATAGAGACGCAATATCTATGGCGATCGAACTTAAAGCTGCTGCTCCACAAGAAGTTTCCATCTACATGCCCTATTACCGAGAGCCAAACAAGCGTCAAGCTCTCCCCTACGCTATTTCTCTTTACAAACAGGGTGAAATCACGGGTGAACGGCATATCGAAGGAAGTCCAGCCGTTTCTTTTATGGCAGTATGGCGCGTGGCAAACTTGCCATCGGATCTCGCCTTATGTCGCTTGACCTTTGAGGGTGATGCTGACATGAGCTATGAAATGACATTAGAAAATTCAGAATTTGTTGGCTATTTAATTGATGTTGTCTCCAATATTCGTGACAAAGGCTATGTAGATTTCCCGCAAATCTTTTACAGCAAGTTATTTCGACTCAAATTAGCTAGTGCTGAAGGTAATTAAATCTTTTGCTAATTTTTGCTCACATAGCAACCCAAAAAATATCAACTCATGTATAATCCTAAGCTCAAATCTTGCTAAAAAAAACAAAGTCAGCTAAAGTCCTGATGCAGCTTTTTATAAGGCAAAAGAATAGTCAAATTTAAGGGGTTTACATTGTGTCATATGCCGCCCAACGCCTCGAATATCCAGAGCGACAGTCAGAGCCTGTAGCCAAAAAAGTCGATCCCATGATTATCAGAGCTGCTAAGCAGATTTATCGCTACTATGCTGATTCCTATGCAGCACAACTACCACGCCCCATGGGAATAGCGATCAATCGCATAGATATGAGTGGCAAACTTATTTACTCCCAACTAATTTTGTTACCACAAGAAAGCTTTGTACCAATGGAATTAATTGAGCTATCTGATTATCATTAAACTTATTTAATGCTTGTTTGATACTTGTTAAATTCAAGTGGCTTAAGTTACTTTGGCTCAAACTAATTTATAAAATATTTATAAAAATTGATTTATAAAAAACTGTATTGTGAATAAAGTCTATTGTTAAGTAATTAAGATTTTAGTTAGCTATTTGCCTTGACTCAGAAATTATTCAAATTCTTATTAGGTATCAGTTATGACGTATGCAAGTTCTTCGGTATCAGTTACAGCTACAGCGTCAGTACGTTTTCAAAGTAAGCTCAAAGAAACCAAAAACTTTGGTGATGCTTTGGTAGAAGTATTTTCTGACCTTGTGCAGTTAGAAATTGTGACTTGGGTAGCGCATGAAGGTGATACGACTCATAGAGCAGGTAATCGCTTAAAGACAACGATTAATCTGATTGATGGTGATATTGAAAATGAATTGGGAGCAGACTTTTTGCAGGGTTCTCCCTATGCAGAACTACGTGGCTTTCATGAGATTCAAGTGGAGAAAGGTGCGGAGACGATCGCCAATAATCTCAAAACTCTCGTCGATATTGGACAAAAGGTAACAGGCTTGTTAAATGCTGAAAGTGAGCCAGAGAAAGAAGATGCGGTTGATTTCAGTAGTGATCGCTTTCTCAGTCGGGTCTAGTCCTATCTAATTTATTCGACCTGTCGCGAAGGAATCTGTATGCAAGATCTGGCTGCAAACAACAAAATTAATGCCGAAAATGAGCCAACTCAGATCAAATCTGGGCGTGAAAAGCTTGCTAACAATAATCAACCTTTAACACCGATTAAAAAAGATGCTCCTGGCGAAAGTACTACCCTTAATAAATTTCGAGAAACCATCAAAGATGTTTTGGAAGAAATTACGGTACTGGAAGTCAACACGATCATTGTCAGCCATATTCCAATTGTCAGATTTGATGCAAGGCAGTTTTACGCTGATCTGCTCGAAAGCATTATGTACAAAACGGAGGAAGGGCTGCAAGACATCCGACGTTCTCTCCTTGACCGTAGTAAAGAGCTGCAAAAGCAAGGTTCAGCAGTTGCTCAAATTGAGCTTGATCGATATAACCGTGATTTAGAAATTTATAAGCGAGCGGAACGATCATTTAACAATCGCCAAAATTCGACCGATCCTAGGCAAAAAGAGCAATTTGAGATTGAACAAGCTTGTTATGAGGAACTAGCAGAAAAGGTACTGCACTTAGATATTCTTAAGGATGCTGAAGGACGAGTAATTACGGATGCACCGATGATTCGCTATTTCCGAAAGTTATGGGAATTTGAGCAATCAATTTTGAATGGTGAACGTATTTACGCTCAGACTCAATTTCAACTTGATGGTGATTTGACCAATCGATTTCTGGATGATTTGTTTGTGCCAGCTAGAAGCAAAATTGATCCAAATATGGCAAAGTTAGTTTTTGATTTGCATCATCAAGCGGTCGAAAATGCTGAGAAGCAATGGTCAGGATTGATCATAACTTGCGTCAATTTAGTCAAAGATTTGATGCAGTTCCGACCAAAATAATTATGAACGTAATTAATTGCAAACCCAAATTGGTAAAGTTTCGCCCCACAGGGGTGAAACTTTACCAATTTGGGTTTGCAAGATTGCGCCTCCTAGGGACGCAATTTTATAAGTTTGGATTTGCAAGGTTGCACCTCGGAGAGATGCAACTTTGCAAATTTGGGTTCGCACGGTTGCGCCCCGCAGGGACGCAACTTTGCAAGTTTGGGTAATTTATAGTTATGGTGGCTACGCCTGATTGGTTGGCTATTATTGATGACGAAATTAGTTTGTGGCTAAATCCAACCGTGCTTGACCAGATTGATCTGGATATTCAGGATTTAGCTAATCCTCATGAAATTATTTATCGAGTTAATAGTCGGGACTTACTGCAAGTATTAGCCTCTAGTGTGGGCATGGCGGCAAAGCAACAAGGGGCGATCGCTATTTGGACTTATTACACAGATAAAATTGGTGATTTGGGCGATTCTAAAACAGAGACATCTCCACCCATATTGCGGACTTTGATGAATATAGATGGAGATATTAGTCAAAAGGTTTGTGAAGATATCTTGTACCATCCTCGCGCCGATCGCATTTTAAAGACTCATAGTTTTCTGGTTGGTCAAATTTCGCGACAATTTTTGACGGCAATCACCGATTATGTTGAGCAAAAACTACGCCCATTTGCGATCGCCACCGTATCTTTTGCAACGACAATCACATGGTGTGATCCGTTGCAAAATCTTGGACAAAGATTTAGTTTCTCGGCAGATTTCGCAACTTATTTAGCAAATAAATGTTGGGCTATGGCGAGCGCAGCCCCGATTGTGGTCTTAATGATTTGGTGGATTTATTCTAAACTAAATCTCACCTTGCCACCTCTACCAAAATTTAGCCGAAAATTTTTCACGAATTTACTCAGGCTGCTCGAAAGTCAATTTTTGCGACTGGTGGCGATCGCTGTGGTCATCACTTTAATTTTTTGTTGGATTACCATCAAAGTTGCGATACCTATTGATGATCACGCTAATAGCTTTATCGTTACGCTTGAAGCTTTGGTAGAGCCATATTTACCCGTGGCAATCATTAGTTTACGCAAATGGATTGTTAGTACATTAGGCAAAATCTTTTTCCGTTATCCTTTCTTCGTTAAATTGATTTTTGGGCGTTTCATAAGATGATGGTGTTACGCAAAGTGGAAATTACCCGATAAAGGCAATGAAACAAGTTGAGATTTGGCGATCGCAAGCTGCCGCAACCCTTGCATTTCTAGTTCCCAAAATTGTCGGCAGTACGATCAATGATAAAGATGGAGTGGTGGACGATCTAGTGCGCGTGTTAAATAACTTACCCGCACGTCCAGAAACTCGACAGCCCTATGCAGGTATTTTGCCTGCGGCCGATTTGGCAACATGGCGCAGTCGGGCGGCGTTAACTCTTCAGGCTTCCGTGCCAAAGATTCCCGATGTTGAAGGTAGCGTTTTTGATGGGGCGATCGATGATTTGATTCGTTTTTTGCATAATTTACCAGCACGTCCGACGGGGCGATCGCCCTATGCGGGACTTTTTCCTGCGGCGGATTTAGCAACATGGCGCAAACAAGCTGCACAGACTTTAGTAGCAGCGATCGGCAATATCACTGACCCAAAACACAATAGTGCTGATGGCAGAATTGATGACTTAATCAGGGTGATGAGTGGTTTGACTTTGCGCCCCATCTTACGAAAACCCTATGAAGGGCTTTATCAAGCGCCGAATCTGACTGAGCATCGCAAATTAGCGGCGCGGCGCTTGGATCAATTGATTACTGGACTGAAAGATGATTTCAACCCCAAGGATGTATTAGTTGATAGCACGATTCGGATTCTCAATAATTTGCCCCCACGTCGTCTCGATCAAGAACCCTATGAAGGCTTATATCCTCGTACTACCGCATCTAGTCTAGCTACAACTTCTGGTTTGATTACCCAAGAGCAATTGAGTGCGATCGCTCCCTATTCCCGACGCGATCGCCTTGAGAAACTGCTGCCCCACTTGAATAACACAATGCAACGTTATGCGATCACTACGCCGCTCCGTAAAGCACATTTTCTCGCTCAAGTGGGACATGAAAGCGATGGCTTTAATACTAACGAGGAATATGCCTCTGGAGCAGACTATGAATGGCGGACTGATTTGGGGAATACGCGCGTTGGTGATGGTGTGCGCTTTAAAGGGCGGGGCTTGATCCAAGTTACAGGAAGATCCAACTATATTGATTGTGGTCGCGCATTGGGTGTGGACTTGATTAATAGTCCCCAACGTTTAGCGGATTTCGATCTGGCTTGTCTTAGTGCAGGTTGGTATTGGGATACTCGCAAACTTAATGGTTATGCAGATCGCGATGATGTCCTCACTATCACCCGCATCATCAACGGCGGCACAAATGGCTTAGCCGATCGCCAGTCCTATCTGGCTAGAGCTAAGCGAGTTTTTGGGATTTAACACTAACCCCATAGAGTTAAATCCCTAGGGGATGTAACTCTACGAGTTCGGTTTACACAAAAGGAGCTAAAACCATGTCCTACAGTGACTTTACTACACTTGATAAGGTTCAAACTACTTTTAATTTAACTTTAGAAGAAGATCGCAATTTATTTGGATTTTTAGAAAGTGTGATCCCCTCAGACTACTTGCAACAAACGCTCACAGAATATTTACCCCTAGCCACAGCCATTAATACTGAGAAATCACGCTCTGAATTTTTGATTGCTCCAATCCTTGCGGAGTTGAGGCGTTTAGCTAACTATCAAATCAGTCTCTTTTCTGGCACAGAGTTTAATGTTGATAAGGAAAAAGGATTAGCAGGCTACTGTGATTATTTGATTAGTTTCTCTAAAGAACAGTATTTTATTCGAGCGCCAATTATGGCGATCGTGGAAGCAAAAAATGAAAACATCAAGAATGGACTAGGACAATGTATTGCCGAAATGGTTGCCGCACAAATCTTTAATCAACAAGAAGGTCAGGATTATGAAGAGATCTATGGTGTTGTCTCTACGGGAACCGTCTGGAAATTTCTACTCTTAAGGGATAAACAAGTTTTCATTGATTCTCAAGAATATTATGTGAATCAAATTGGCATGATATTAGCAATTATGCTTTTACCAGTTCATAGGAAAAATCAAAATCAATGAAGGCGTTGCTTTGCGCCGCCTTCATTGATTTTGATTTTATGACCTAAGTAAACCTTGCATTGCTATAAAACCAAGATTAGTTCACTAGTGGCGGCGCTTCGCGCCGCCTTTCTGAGCTTGGAAGATTATGTTTTAATGGATGAATTATGTACAGGTTTCGGCGAGGGCAATTCCATGACTCTGCAACCTTTAATCTCTGACGAAGCAATTCCCAATGGGATGCGTACCGCCGCGCCCAATATTTTGCCAGAGATCGATTATCCTGACAGTGACGGTAATCCTATGGCTGACAATACCGAACAATATCGGTGGATCGTAATCATCAAAGAGAATCTGGAGATCATGTTCGCCGATGACCCTAATGTATTTGTAGCTGGAGATTTACTTTGGTATCCAGTGCGTCATACCCAAAAACGAGTTGCTCCAGATGTGATGGTGGCTCTAGGTCGTCCCAAAGGTCGTAGAGGATCTTATAAACAATGGTTAGAGAATAATATTGCGCCACAGGTCGTTTTTGAGATCCTGTCACCCAGTAATAAAGATCGGCACGGACAAGATTCCCTTGAAGATAAGTTTGACTTTTATCAAACCTATGGGGTTCAGGAATATTACATTTACGATCCTGAAGATTTGATCTTAGAAGGCTGGCAGCGAGTTGGCGATCGCCTAATCCAAATTCCATCAATGCTCAATTGGGTCAGTCCATTGTTAGGGATCAGATTTGATTGGGCGATCGGGCAGGAGTTAATCATCTCGCGTCCCGATGGTCAAAGATTTTTGTCACCTGTAGAACTAAGCCAGCGTTTACAGCAATCAGAAATCCAAGTTTGGCAAGAACAGCAACGCACTGCCCAAGAGCGTAGACGTGCCGAAGCACAGCAACAACGTGCTGAACAAGAAAGTCTACGTGCTAATCGCCTTGCGGAGAGGTTACGAGCTTTGGGTATCGATCCAGACGATGTTTAAACTTAATGGCAATTTGGGACTCTGTGGCGCACATCGTACTGGCAAAACCACACTAGCAATCGCGATCGCATCTCATCTTAATATCCCCTTTGTTCGTACTACGACCAGCCAAGTTTTTGCTCAACTTGGTTTAGACCCTGCGGAACCAATGGACTTTACGACAAGGCTGTTTGTGCAGAATCATGTTTTAGATGCTGCCGAACAGGTTTGGCAAAGTTCTGCTAGCCCTTTTATCAGCGATCGCACCCCAATTGACATGATTGCCTATACCCTTGGTGATATTCAAGGCAAAACTGACGTTGATATTGATTTACTAAATCAATATATAGATCGTTGTTTTGCTAGTACCAATCAATTTTTTCAAAATCTCGCCATCATTCAACCAGGTATCCCCCTTGTCTACGAGGAGGGCAAGGCGGCGCTGAATGCAGCGTATATTGAGCATATTAATGTTTTAGTAATTGGGTTATGTAGCGATCGCCGTCTCAAGGCTAATGTGTTTTGTAATGCGCGAGATGTAATCGACATTGATTTGCGAATTAGCAATATCTTAGGCTAGAGAAAGTTCTACCATCTTGAGGACGAAATCATGATTGCTGTACCTAATAATCCTAAAATCTCACCTGATGAATATTTTGAGTGGGAAGCAAGGCAAGAAATCAGATATGAGTACATCAATGGAGAAGTATTTGCGATGGCGGGCGGGACAATTGACCATAGTACGATCACCGCTAATTTGATTGCTTTATTGCGCCCGCATGTTAGGGGGCGCAATTGTCGGGTATTAGGTTCAGATGCGAAGGTGGGAATTTCTAAGAACGGTGAGTTTTTCTATCCTGATCTATTGGTGACCTGTGATGATCGCGATCGCCATTCAGCAAGGGCTGTGTTTTATCCAACTCTAATCATTGAAGTGCTGTCGCCTAGCACAGAGGCTTACAGCCGAGGTGGTAAGTTTGCGCGTTATCGACAGTTAAATAGTTTGTGTGAATATGTATTAGTTAGCTCTGAGCAGATTACTGTCGAAGCATTTCGTCTAAATGAGCGCCGTAAGGGGGAGTTAACTTCCTATGGGGAAAGTGACTTGGTACAACTTACTAGTATCGATTTTGAATGTGCGATCGCCACTATCTATGAAGATGTCGAATTTTTGGGATAAATTCCCCAAAAAGTCCATGCGCCAGCAAAACCTGTATAAGTAGCTATAGCAAAGCAAGAGATAGCTAGGACAAATCAAAACCCGTAAACTATCTCGCTATCATCATCAAAAAACTAATTTTGAGTTAGCCAAGCTAAAATCTCATCCACTATTGTCACCATTTCTGGCAGAAAAGTAGAATTATTAATCTTTAATGTTTTCAAGCGGTTTAAATGCCTAAAAAACTGGGTAACTTGATCTAAGGGCTTGGGGTAAAAGTTATCTGTAGGTACGGGAAAGTGAACTGCAAGAATTTGGAATTGGAATATATCGTCAGTTTATGGCTTCGCGATCGCCATTTTAGTAAAGCTCAAAACCAAAAAGAACAAGGCTTTACATTGATCGAGTTATTGGTGGTGATCGTTATTATTGGTTTGCTAGCAGCGATCGCGCTCCCTTCATTTCTCAATCAATCTAATAAGGCTCGCTTTGCAGAAGCCAAAGCTTTTGTTGGAACCATGAGCCGACTGCAACAAGCTTATTATCTGGAAAAACAGACCTTTGCAGATGATATAACTCGGCTGAACTTGGGCGCTAACACGTCATCAGCTAGTTTTACTTATTCTGTGATGGCAGGTGATATTAATGGCAATCCTGCTATACCGCAATTAAAACAAATCATTACAAATGTGGCAGCCCCTACTTCTCCAAACTTAAGAGCTTTTGTCGCTGTTGTGGGAATACCGGGAGTAGTTAGGATCGACACCGTATTTTGTATTGCCAATGCAGCTAATATTGCAATTCTCCCTGGATCGCTTGACTCTGCTGGTCAAACAATGGTCTGTCCTACCGACTTTACCCTCGAATAAAGACTTCAAAAACTGGGTTAGTGCTTTGTACTAACCCAGTTTTTTTGATATTTAAAAAATATTTTTGATCGGAGTGATATCATCCTGTTTTTTTGTGGGTAAGTTACTTTCACAACCCAACTAGTTAAATAACTCAGCATACACGGGAATAAAGAATTATGAAATCTGAATTCAAGACTAAGCTCATTCAACACATCCTCAACAAGAAGAATGGCGAAAAGGGCTTCACCCTGATTGAACTACTCGTAGTTATTATCATCATCGGTATTCTCGCTGCGATCGCACTTCCTTCTTTCCTTAACCAAGCTTCCAAAGCTCGTCAGTCTGAAGCCAAAACCTACGTTGGTTCCATGAACCGCTCTCAACAAGCTTACTACCTGGAAAAACAACAGTTTGCACCTAACCTGCAAACTTTGGCAGTAGGTATTGCTCTAAAGACAGAAAACTATGGATATGGAGTTGTCCGCAATGGTGGTAAAGCTGCTGCTGGTGTGCTTCAAAGTGTAAATACCTTTGGAACTCCAATTCCAAGTACTGCGACAGCTGGTACTGGAACAACCTCTGATACATTAGTTGGCAGTGCTTCTGCACCAGTTAAAGGCTACACAGGTGGTGTTAACGTTGCTACTCCTTCTGGATCTACTGAGGCTACCACTTTGGCTGCGCTCTGCGAAGCAGCCTTAGCTCCTGTTAACAGTGGTAACTCAACTGACTCTGCTTCGGGTACTGACCGATTTGTCCTTTTTGCTACCAATTCGGCTCCTACGTGCCAAAGTGCTAGTACTACAACTGGATTTGTTGCTATCCAATAGTTTTTGATTTGCAAAAACATTATTAATTAAATATCCCTCACTGTTAATTTACCGACTAGACTAAATTGCGTGAGGGATTTTTATTGTTTAGTTCTTCCCCAATCCTAATATGGGTTTTGGAACAGAGATCCCTTTGATGGGGCTATTCCAAAACCTCCAAAATTTACACATGATTTAGACTTAATATATTATATGATTATAGATTTTAATAAATTAAGAAGTATAGATACTAGGTAATTATGGTCAATAGTTGGCAGTCTTTGGGACTGAGAGATACACCCAATGAGGCAGTAGATTTTTATAAGACTGCCATCCAAACTGATACAAGCATTGAAGAGAATTATCATTACTTAGTCTTATCATTGTTGTTATGTGAACGAGAAGAAGAGGCTCAACTAATATGGCAATTAGGACTAAAAAATGCCACTTCTATCAAATTTCATAATCAGAAACTCGGCAAGATTTTGGAAGTCGAGGCTAATTATCAGGAGAAACTTAAGCATTACTTTCTAGCTTGGCTAATTCGTCAACATTTGCGAAAGGTTTTACCCCTTGACTTCAATAATTTGGTGCAAATTCTTTACTTGTCTTTGCAGTTAAAGATTTTGCATAGTGATATTTTAACTGAACTAAATTTTTGGAAATTACTAGATACAAAACCTGAGCTTGAGATTAGTGATGATTCAATTATCCAACTGCTACAAAATGTACTTGCGTCTGAGTTACCTTTTGAGGAAACCATTGAGTTTGCCTCTAGGTTGCTGCCATACCTAAAAGACAAAAAAAGCTGCTTAAATACGCTGACATACATTGCCGAGCGATCAAGTTTTAATAAAGCTTTACAAATTATTAATCGTCTCTGTCTGGTGGTTGACCCGCAAAATTTAACAGTCATAGGATGTTTGTCACAGATTCTCTCACGTCGTGGGTTGCATCAAGAAGCTATTCAACTTGCTCGTGACTTGCCCCACTCTGATAATTTATCAGAGCAAGTTGTTTCTCACCAACTGCTTTTGGGAGCACTCATGGCTGCTGGGGGACAGTGGCAAGAAGCAGAAACTATTTCTGCTGAATATGAGATGATTCTGGACAGATTAGTCGCAGAAAGTTCTTATAATCTGCCGAGTATTACTCAATCTTTTTTATGCTGCGCTTATTTTGTCTTTAGCTATCTGAGTGATAATCCACAAATTAATCATTTAAAACAAAATCAAGCTCTAAAGTTATTTCAAGAAAATGTTTGCCATTCTCATCTTGAAAAAGTAGAGCAATTTCAGATCCGTCCAAAATTTAATCATAAGAAAATAAAAATTGGCTATCTTTCTGCCTGTTTAAGACAGCATTCTGTAGGTTGGCTAGCTAGATCCCTAATTCAACATCATGATCGTGAATCTTTTGAAATTAATGGCTATTTTCCTTGGTTTGACAAATATGACTTTTTGCAGCAGTGGTACTCCACACAAATGGATAAGTCTTTTAGATCAGAGATCGATTATTGGGGCGATCATGCAACGGTAGCAGAGGAGATTTATAAAGATGAGATTGACATATTAATTGACCTAGATAGCCTGACTGTACCAAGTTCCTGTAGCGTACTAGCTCTGAAACCTGCTCCTGTTCAAGTTACGTGGTTAGGTTGGGATGCTTCGGGTTTACCAGCTATAGACTATTACATTGCTGATCCTTATGTGTTGACAGAAAATGCTCAAGATTATTATTCCGAGAAAATTTGGCGATTACCTAACACCTACATCGGCATAGATGGTTTTGAGTCTTCTTTGGCAACTTTAGATCGCCGTAGATTGGGTATACCCAATGATGCAGTTGTTTATTTTAGTTCCCAAAAAAGTAGTAAGAGGCATCCTGAAACTGTGAGATCACAGATGCAAATTATTAAGCAAGTACCGAATAGCTTTTTTTTGATTAAGGGTTTAGCCGACCAGAATAACATCCAAAACTTTTTTTATGAGCTGGCTAAAGATGAGGGAATAGAGTTAGAGCGGTTGAAGTTTTTGCCTATCTCAAGCACCGAGGCTGAACATAGAGCCAATCTAGCGATCGCTGATGTAGTTCTTGATACATACCCTTATAATGGTGCGACCACCACAATGGAAGTTCTGTGGATGGGTATTCCCATGGTAACTAGAGTGGGTGAACAATTCGTATCTCGCAATGGTTATACTATGTTGATGAATGCAGGCATCACTGAAGGTATCGCTTGGAATGCTGCTGAGTATGTTGAGTGGGGAGTTAGATTGGGGAAAGAGCCATTACTCAGGCAAGAGGTTTCTTGGAAGCTGAAACAATCTCGTAAAACTTCGCCTCTTTGGGATGGTAGACAGTTTGCCAGAGAAATGGAAAACGCCTATAGACAAATGTGGGAGATTTATGATGGAAAGTTATAAGGCTGTAGATAGAGCTTATGAACTCTTCAACGAGACTAAATATCCTGAAGCGGCAGCGCTATACGAAGAGTTGATCGAGTTAGAGCCTGATGTCAAGCTACACTATTGGTGTTTAGGGTTGTGTCTTGCACTGCAAGGACACATAGAAGAAGCGCAAATCACCTGGTGGATAACGATTGAAGAGAATGAATCTAGCAAGAATGAATTTGTGGAATTTCTTCGCAAGACTGCTAGAGAGTTTGGTTTAGATTTCAAAAGATACGATATAGCTGTAAGTATCTTAGAGGCAGGTGTTGGATTAGAACTAGAAAATATTTATTTGTTGACTGATTTAGCTCGCTTTTATTCTCTAAGTTCTCGACACGATGAATGTATAGAAATAGCCAACCAATATCACGAATTAGCTCAAGATACAGCCAACCAAATTTTTGCAAATCATTTAATTTTGCATTCTTTACTTATATTAAGTAGTCAGTGGCAAAATGCTTTTGTATTAGCAGATAGTCAGATAGAATTAATTAAGTCGCTAATTCAAGAGCAGCCAAATAATCTCACTTCTGCTGATATAAATCGTTTGTTTATTGCTACTTTCTTTTTACCTTATATCAAAGATGATCCAAGTAGAAATCGAATCTTACAAAATGAGTTGGTGAAGCTTTGTCAAGATAATTTGCAAGGTTTATCAACTCAAAAAAATATTAAGAAAAGCATTGAGAAAAAGCCTCTAAAAATTGGCTACTTATCACATTGCTTGCGTAAACACTCAGTCGGATGGTTATCTAGGTGGATTTTTAAGTATCACGATCATGAGAAATTCAACATTTATGGCTATTTCATATTCGATCAGCAAAATACAGATTCAGTTAGGGAGTTTATTGCTGACTATTGTGATGTATCATATAAATTTGGACATGATGTGGCTGCGATCTCTAGGCAAATAATAGAAGATGAGATTGATATCCTAGTTGATCTTGATAGCATCACTTTAGATATATCCTGCCAAATCATGGCGCTTAAACCTGCTCCAGTACAGATAACTTGGCTAGGGTTTGACGCTTCGGGCATACCTGCGATTGATTACTTTATTGCAGATCCCTATGTATTACCAGAAAATGCTCAAGACTATTATTCCGAAAAAATTTGGCGATTACCTAACACCTATATCGCTGTTGATAGCTTTGAAGTGTTGTTTCCCACCATACATCGTAATCAATTTAATATTCCAACTGATGCGATCGTTTATCTTAGTTCTCAGACAGGATATAAGCGACATCCTGATACTGTAAGGTTACAAATTCAGGTTATTAAATCTGTACCTAATAGTTATCTATTGATCAAAGGTCTATCCGATCAAGAAGGAATCCAGAATCTTTTTAAGGAAATAGCTGACTCTGAAGCAATAAGTAGTGATCGTCTAATATTCTTGCCACTTGTAAATAGTGAAGCAGAACATCGAGCTAATCTAGACATTGCTGATGTGATTTTGGATACCTATCCCTACAACGGAGCAACTACCACGATGGAAGCATTGTGGATGTGTATTCCAATTGTTACCAGAGTTGGAGAGCAATTTGCTGCACGTAATAGTTATACGATGATGATCAATGCAGGTATTACCGAAGGAATTTCTTGGAGCGAACAAGAGTATTTAGATTGGGGCATTAAACTTGGTACAGATGAAAATTTACGTAAACAAATATTTTGGAAGCTAAAGGAATCTCGTAAGACCTCTCCTTTATGGAATGCTGAGCAGTTTACTCGTGATATGGAATCTGCCTACATACAAATGTGGCAAACTTATAATGAATAATAAGCTTATTGACAGTGAGAGCGATACACCTACCTCATTTATCTAGTATATTTATTACCTGTTAAAATCTTTAGGCTCTAAAAGAAAACAAATGAAATTACATATTGGTGGAAAAGAAACACATCCTGACTGGAAAATCTTTGATGTTGAAAGTCGCCCAGAAGTAGATTATGTTGGGGATGCTGGAGATTTAAGTGAGTTCGAGGATGAATCAATTGAAGCAATTTATGCTAGCCATGTTCTAGAACATTTCTATCATTCTCTTTACAATGAAATGATATTTACACTAGCGGAATGGCATAGAGTCCTCAAGAAAGGTGGACAACTTATGATTAGTGTCCCTGATCTAAGAACTTTAAGTTGGCTCTATTCACGTCCAGACATTGATGTAATGACACGAATGCATCTCATGCGAATTATGTTTGGTGGACAGATCAATCAGTATGATGTTCATAAAGTTGGATTTGATTTTGATATCTTGTGTCTATATTTAGCAGAAGTTGGATTTGAAGGGTGTAATAGAGTATCTGAATTCAATCTATTTAACGACTGTAGTAATTATTATGTTTTAAATACTCCTATAAGTCTTAATGTTATTGCTACCAAATAAAAATATCAGCAATCCTAAGTAACCCAAGTTGCTACCTATGGTAACAAGAAAAAAAAGCTGCTACAAAGGACAAAAGCCGAGTAGCAGCAAGAAAAATGAATGATGAAATTGTAGCGATTTATTGCCTCTGTGACGATATTCTCCGAGCGATGAATCATCAAGGTGATATACAGCAACAGATGAGTGATGCCGAAGTAATGACCACCGCGATAGTTGCAGTGCTGTATTTTGGTGGAAATTTTGAGAAAGCCAGAAAAGAGCTCTCAGAACCACAATACATCCCCAAAATGCTGAGTCGGAGTCGCTTCAATCGCAGACTGTACAGGGTTGAACCGATGCTATTGATGTTGTTTGAGAGCTTGGGACAAGCATGGAAACAACTGAACACCGAATCGGTTTACAGCATTGATAGCTTTCCGATTGCCGTCTGTGACAATATCCGCATACCAAGGTCAAAAATCTATGACGGTAATGAGGAGTATCGGGGCTATCAAGCCAGCAAGAAACGATATTTTTACGGTATTAAAATCCATTTGATGGTCACAGCATCAAGGGAACCTGTAGAGTTTTTTCTAACTTCAGGTTCTTTTGCCGATGTTAAGGGGTTGGGGATATTTCCATTTGCTTTACCCGAAGGCAGTGTAGTTTATGCAGACAAGGCTTACAACGATTATGAAATTGAGGATTTGTTGCTTGAAGCTGAGAATATTAAGCTCTCAGCAATGCGAAAAAGCAATTCAAAACGACCTGTAACTGGCTATGTTCAGTTTCTCCAGCACCATAAACGTAAAGTAGTCGAAACCACTGGAAGTTTGATATCCCAACTTTTACCTAAATCTATTCATGCTGTTACTGCCAAAGGTTTTGAGCTTAAAGTCATGCTCTTTGTCCTTGCTCTTAGCGTTAATCTATGGGTAGCAACTTAGGTTAAGTATTAACTAATTTTGAGGTTTTAGGGACTTATACAAAATAATCGATCCCAAAAAATAGCTGCGGGCTGCGCCCGCAGCTATTTTTTGGTTTTATATGGATTGCTTTTTCCTTGGAGTTCCCTTAAGTGCGGTAGTACTTAGGGCTTACTGAAAAAGTCTACAGAGCGAATTTAAAGGCAATACAGCTTTAAAAATAGTATTTTGTTGCATATTTCCCAAATTTACCCAGCGATTTTCCACGAAAGTGCAAGGGTTTTGAGCCTCTAGACGTTATAACCTTGCACTTGTTATGGCAAAAAAAGCTTAAAGTCCTTATTTAGCAAGCTTTTGTACTTTTTCAGTAAGCCCTACTTAAAACCTCAAAATTGGTTTTGTTGAGAAAATACGATCAAGCTTGAAGTTCTAGCATTAGGTAATCTAGGCTTTCCAGAGATTTTACTGTATTTTGTACTAGCTGAAAAGCTTTTCCATGCTCTATAGGCTGCAAAGTCACAGGATCTACAGGTCTAAATTGCTTCCAACGTTCAACGAGAGAGAGCATAGTCTGTGGTGCATCCAACAAAGGTAGTAGACAGGTAGACATTGAGCTATCAAGGGTTATAACTTGCTTATGTGTTGATAGATAATTATTAAGACTAAGAATCCCACAACCTGTCACGCTATTTATTAGATCTTGTCTAAACTGAGAAGTATTCAGTTGAGGATGTAGATAAACTTTTGCAGTCTGCCAATCGACATCATTCCATTCCATAAAAGGAACGAAAGTTTGAGATTGCTGCGGATGACCACACCAAAAATCTAGTAATCGATGAATTGGATGGATTAGTTCATACATTTGTAATCTATCCTCTATCGATAGATCTGGTAAGCTCATCCCCAAGAAGACAGGTAAGTTATCTCCATCTTTAAATAAATCCCGAAAATCCCACTCCCGCCAGTTTACCATACTAATAAATTCTAGCTCCGATGATCTTAAAGCTTCAAAAAGGTTGGTGATCGTATAGCCTTTATCGCCTTGGAATAAGTGATTCATCAAGATCTCTTGCTTATTTTCTTGTGCGGTATATTTAGCGTCCCAAGTTTGAGCTTTTAGCAAAACATTGTCTTTTAAAGCTTGCATTGTCTCAACAACAATTTCTATCTCTAGATCTTCTGGATTTTCGTCCAATAGCCCCATCATTCTAAACATTTTTTGAGCACGAAAAAAATTAGTCCTCTGAATAGAACTATGCAAGTTACTGCGAATTATACCGTTAGGCTTTAAGACTGACTGCATCGATTTTAGAGCGATTGCAGGATCAGGAAAAAGATATAACATTTCGTCACAATTTATATAATCAAATTGATAGCCTAAGGAAGGCAATTCTTCAATTGATGCGACAATGAACTCTGCATTATCGAAACCATGGTGTTTTAAGCGCTGTTCTGCTAGCTTAATTGACTCTGAGGATATATCGACACCAACTACTTTTGCGCCTATGTTTGCTTCTGCTAAAATTAGAGACTTATACCCCGAACCACATCCCGCATCTAAAATAACCTTTCCTTGAGTATCAATAACCTTTTGATCTCTTAAATAGAAAGCAGTCACTAGATTATGAATATATAGGTCATTGGGATCATCTTTAGGTGATTTTTCAAGAGGAGCTCTAGGATATGGGGCACTGTCAAACTGCTGACGGATTTTATCTAATAGGTCGGCTTCACCCATACAAAAGTTATTCATGAATGATTATTTTTGAGTATTTACGTTAGCTTAATCAATGCGATCGCATTCTAACAGAATCCAGATCAAGATCAGCGATCGCCGCTTCTCACAAAAAATAGTCTGCGGAAAAGCACCTCTTCTCAACCAAACCAACCCTTGTCTAAAAATTGTTCCATGGTCGCAAGAGGGGCTTTCGGAAATGTATTTAAAGGTAAACTCGGTGTAATAGAAGCAGCTTCACTGACAACACTTGATTTTGTTTCAGTGGTTTTAACCCCACATTCCGCTCGTAATGGAAGCCTAAAAATATTTACAACGAGACAATCAGGGTTTCAGCGATTTTAAAAGGAGTTAATGATAATAAATCTTATTAGTGTGTTCTTATTGACAATATTAAAATAGTGGCTTTTTTGTGATTAAAGCTCAAAACACTTGCTGTATAAGCATTTCCTTTCTAAATATTTTTTCAGTAAAATAAGAGCGGAATGTGGGTTTAACCATTGCTCTGCATCCTTAGATTTATTAAATTATAACAATTCACAAAAGTGTAGCGAAACTTTTGTGAATTAAAAATCAAGTTCAGTAAGGTTTTAAAAAACACAAAACGGCATAGCCGTTTTGTGTTTTGGGATTACTTAGGCTATTGAATCCTATGAGCTAATCGTTGCGATTGTAGTTTGTAATAAAGCGATCGCTTGATCTCCCGAAATATGAGCAACAGGCAGACTATCAACTCCCATCGCCACACAAAGTAAGCCCAAATAGAGAATCGAATATTTGAATACCGAACGGGCAACTGTGCGATCGCTCGGTTCTTTTAATAACTGAGTCGCCTTGTAAATAAATGCACCGCCTAGCCCAACGGCTGACACTGCATAGACTAGTCCCATAACATTGCAAGGATAAACCAGTAATAACGATACAGGAATTATTAATAGGGTATAGAGCAAGATCTGATGCGCTGTTACCTCTGCACCCTTGACGACAGGTAACATTGGCACGCCCACTTTGGCATATTCATCACGAATCATTAGTGCTAAAGCCCAAAAGTGCGGAGGAGTCCACACAAAAATAATTGCAAATAAAACCCATGCCGCCCAGCTTAATTCTCCAGTGACAGCCGCCCAACCAACCAAAGGCGGGATCGCTCCTGCTGCACCACCAATGACAATATTTTGGGTACTAGAACGCTTCAGCCAAATCGTATAAACTCCAACATAGGTGGCGATCCCCGACATCGCTAGACAAGCTGCAAGAAGGTTGGCATAAATAGCCAATAACGTGAAGGAAATTATCGCTAAGGCGATCGCAAAGATTAGGGCATGAAGAGGCTGAATCCGACCCGATGGAATTGGTCGCCAACTGGTGCGCTCCATTTTGGCATCGATATCGCGATCGTATAAACAGTTAATCGCATTTGCCGAAGCAGCCGCGATCGCCCCTCCTAAAACCGTAATGAACATCAAAAAAGCATCTACCTGTCCTTCAGAAGCAATCCACATTGCTCCTGCGGTGGTGATTAGTAACAGGACGATAATGCGTGGCTTAGTTAATTCTGTGTAATCCTGAATCACATCGCGCCAGTTGCGAGTTGCTTGAGTTGTCTGATTAGTTTCAACAAATATACTTTCTGGGATCGCTGTTTCTTGCATTACGCTTAACTCCTAAAATATTTCGCAGTTATTACAGTTAGCGAATCGCAGGCTGCGCTTGATTCTGTTCTTGAGTTGAAGATTTGTCTTGTCTAGTGGCTCTAAATGCTAACACAGCAAAGCAAACAAGGGTTCCGAGCAATGCTGAACCAGTAGCTTGGTGAGCAATGGTGAGGGGTTCGACCTGTAGGTGCAGTTTATAAGTGGCATAGCCGATCGCCACTTGAGCAATTACTAATAAACCCGCGATCGTAGCCACAAGTCGTAATACGGAGGTAATCGCTTTTGATAGCCAGACCGTCACCACTAAAACGATACTAGCAAGGGTAGCTGGTATCACACCAAGGAGGTGTGCGTTCAAAACAATGCACATATCCTGTGTGGCAAAGCACTGATGTAACGCCCATTGAGAAGCGACTAATGCACCAAGAATACTTTGCAAATAAACTAAAACCGCTGCCGATAAGCCAAGCCAAGCAAGTTTTGTGGATGGGCTGCCCATGTCAACAAAACTTGTTTGATTAGTCAAAGCTGTGGCGATCGCTAGCAAACTAGAGAAAAATAATAAGCCTGTGCCTAAATGAGCTGTGACAATATCAAATCGCAGTAACTGTGTTACCGTCAGCCCACCCAAAATACCCTGAAAAATTACTAGAGATAATGATCCTGAAGTCGCCCAAGGCAACCATTTGGGCAAAGATTTACGAAAATACCAGCTTGCCCCAAATAAAACAATTGTGGCAAATCCCACAGAGGATGCAACGAGGCGATGAAACCATTCTAAAAATACTTGAAGGTTCATCTGTTCAGCAGGTAATACCGAGCCATAACATAGGGGCCAGTCAGGACAAGCCAATCCAGCATTCATCACACGAGTGGCACTACCGATCGCCATCACCATCCAAGTGGCGATCGCAATCCCAAAAGCGATGCGACGAATTAAAACAACTGGCTCTATCAATCGGTTTGTGACATCAGGCTTACTATTAGTAGAGTTTTCAGCCATTGGCAATGATTTGATTTCTGGATTGTAAGAAGATAAAGAGTCAGTCATGCAAGTTTATGAGGTTCAGGCTTTCTTTGTGAATCTTGATAAAACTCAACAGAAGTATTAGGAAGAGTTAGAAATTATATTAAGAGCAGTTCTAGATTTGGTGGGGGGATTTAACAATTTCTTCATTCTAGTATCTTTTTTCTACCACGTAAAAAAGGCGATCGCATCATTAGCGATCGCCTGAGTTAATTACTTGGTTTCCTTGTATAGCTCGTAGAAAAGCATACGGGTAACTTTAAACAAAATCCTGATGATCTTCTGTTTTCCAGAAATCTTACTTTCTTTCAAACCGTTGAGAGTCCATCCATCAGCGTGAATCTCATTTAGTTTCTTACCTAGCCATGATGTCTCGCGGCGCACTGGTAGCACTGATGTGAGAGTCCATGCATAAAGGCTAGCTCTGGTGACATCGGAACCGCCTAGGGCTTTAATTCGTTTATCCCCTGATTGCTTTTCTGTGTATCCCAGTCCTAGGAATAGTTGGAAACTCCTAAGCGATCGGTGTCGTTTCTGGGATGTTGGCACACCCTGTTTATTTACCCCGTCGTCATATGTTACCCATGGTTTCCCGTCTAGTAAAAACCTTTCAAATGGATAACATTGGCACAGCAACAGTGCTTGATTG